>JBEDBL010000020.1:0-23760 GCA_041177245.1 Verrucomicrobiota bacterium | reverse complement strand
CGCCCAAGGACGCAGGCAAGCTCACGGCGCGTGCGGAGAAATCGAAACAAATGCTCGAGGAGTCGAAAAAGCAGCAGAAAAAGCGGCTGCTTATCAGTGCGGGCATGACGCTGATTTTACTTTTGGTCGCGATGTTCGCTCTCTTCCGAGTCTTCGGCACAAAGGAACGCAGCGTGGCGAGCAAGATGATCCGGATCCCTGCGGGCGAATTCGTCTACCAGAACGGCGAGAAGTTGAATCTGCCCGATTTCTGGATCGACGAGCACGAAGTCTCGATCGCCGACTACAAGGAATTCCTCGACTTTCTCGAGGCCAACCCCGGCGCGGCGGAAAAGTTCGCGCATCCCGACATGCCGAAGGGCAAGTCGTATGTGCCGCTCGATTGGGCGGACAACAAGGAGATCAACACGTGGGGATTTTACCACGGTGCGACGCGCGGAACGTGGAAGAAAATTTTCCCCATCACGCCCGACTATCCCGTTTTCAACGTCGATTGGTTCGACGCCTACGCTTACGCGAAGTGGAAGGGGCGCCGCCTGCCCACCGAGCAGGAATGGGAAAAGGCGGCGCGGGGCACCGACGGCCGCAAATATCCGTGGGGCAACGAAGAGGATCCGAAACGGGCCAACACGGGAGCCGACTTCAAACCCAACCCGACCGACGGTGGCGAGATCGACGGCAATCGCCGTTGGGCGCGGATCGACCTGCCCGAAGGCGATAAAAGCCCCTTCGATATCCGCGGCATGGCGGGGAACGTGTCCGAATGGACCGCGACATGGGCTCCCTCCGAAGACGGAATGGGCGGGGATGTGCCGGTGGTCCGAGGCGGCAACTGGGGAAATCCCGAGCATGTCGTCACCCGCCGTCGCGCAATTCTCGACCCGCTGCAGCAGCAGGATACATTGGGATTCCGCACGGTTTCCGACACGCCACCCAAATGAGCAAGATCCGCAGTTTTTCCAGCCTCTTCACCGCGGCGGCAATGGTGGTGCTTTGCCTCCTTGCCGCGGAAAATTGCTCGGCGCAAATCAAGGTGGATCTCAGCTTCAAGCGCAAACTCTACGTGCTGTACGAGCCGCTGGTGGCTGTCGTCTCGATTGAAAACCTGAGCGGACGCCCGCTTTTGTTGGACAACTCCGAAGAGAACCGGTGGTTCGGTTTCACCATCGAAACCGAAGACGGCCGCCCCGTGCCGCCGAACAATCCGAATTACGAACTCGCCCCGGTGGCGATCGAGCCGGGTGAACGACTGACGCGTGCCGTCAATCTCACGCCGCTGTTCCCCATGCAGGAATTCGGCGCCTACCGCGTCAAAGCGACGATCTACGCCGCGAGTTTCGGCCGGTTTTTCAGTTCGGCGCCGCTCGCGGTCGAGATCACCGACGGCCGGCCGATCTGGCAGGAGGTGGTCGGAATGCCCGGTGCCGACGGTCCGCCGGAATTGCGTACGGTGACGCTGCTGACCCACAAATTATCGCGCAGCACGAGGCTGTATGCCCGCATCGAGGACAAGCAGAACGGCAAGATCTACGCGATGCACCAACTCGGCCCGTTCCTCACGTTCGGACGTCCCGATGTGATGCTCGATTTGCGCAACGAACTGCACATCTTGCAAAACAGCGCACCCAAGCAGTTCCTCTACAGCCATCTGGGACTTTCCGGCGAAATCCTCGGCCAGCAGTCCTATTTGGAAAGAGGGTCGCGTCCCTCTCTGGTCAAAGACGGAAACGGAGAGGTGAAAGTGGTCGGGGGCCACCCTTACACCCCGGGCGAGGAGGAAGCGGAGGCCGAAGCCGCCGACAAGGCGGGAGATCGCCCCGTGCCGCTCCCCGGGTCTTAGGAGGTCGAAAATCCTTGCGCGAAGCCGCGAGGGTCGGTAGTTTCCCCGCCCCTTCAAAACATCCTTTCAAATGGCCGTATCCAATAAGAAAAGCTCTGCAAAACCCGCCGCGAAGAAGCCGGCGGCCAAAAAGCCTGCGACGAAAAAGCCTGCACCGGCCAAAAAGCCCGCGTCCAAGTCCAAACCCGCGCCCAAAGCCAAACCCATCCCCGTTAAAAAGGGCCGCGCCACCAAAGCGCCCAGCGTCGGCACCCGTGCGCTTCTCGCTTACGGCCAACCCGTGGACAAATCCCGACGGCTCAATCCCTGGCTCAAACAGCAGCAGATGAGGCTTCTTGCGCTCAAAGACACTTTGCTTGATTCCATGACCGGCGTGGCCCGCGACAATTTGCGCACTGGTCATGACTCGCATGAAGTTTCCGCGCACGGCCTACATCAGGCTGATGCCGGCAGCGACGCCTACGACCGCGATTTCGCGCTCAACCTCCTTTCGCAGGAGCAGGATGCGCTTTTCGAGATCGACGAGGCCCTTAAGCGCCTCGTCGGCGGCACCTACGGCACCTGCGAGATGAGTGGCAAACCAATTCCCAAGGCCCGACTCGAAGCGCGCCCCTTCGCGCGCTTTACTGTCGAGTGCCAGAACGAAATCGAGAAAAAGAACCGTTTCACCCGCGTCAGACAACCGATCACGCGCCTTTTCGAAACACTTGAAGAGGAAGGGTCCGAAGATTCCGACGAAGAATCCTCGTCGGAAAGCAAGGAGTAGAAAAACATGGCACAGGAAATTATCACATTGGAATGCACCGAGGCGGCAGCCGAGGGCAAACCCGTCTCGCGCTACATGAGCAAGCGGAACAAAAAGAGTCCGCGCACGCCCGGTCGTCTCGAGAAAAAGAAATACAACCCGCATCTGCGCCGTCACACGCTGCACCGCGAAACCAAGTAAACCAACCGCTCCATGCAACCGAAAACACCCAAACGCCGCGCCGCCATGCGCCGGGCCAACCGCTCCATGCCGCGCCGCCGCATCGACCTCCCGCTCGAGGCGATCGACTACAAGAATCCCGAACTCCTCAAGCGCTTCGTGACCGAGAGCGGGAAGATCCTGCCGCGCCGCCTCACCGGCGTGCCTGCGCATCTCCACCGGCGCATCACCAACGCGATCAAGCGCGCCCGTTCGGTTTTGCTTCTGCGGTAGGAGGTTCCTCTTTTTTCGGAGGTTTTTCCCCGCGCTCGCCGGATTTCGGCAGCACGCGCGGCCGCCATTTTGGCTCGGTCATTTTTCCGTCCGAGACGTATTCGAACAGCTTGCTCACCGGGTAAAGCAGGATTCCCGGAACGCCTTGCGCGTTGACCCGCACCGTGAAATCCATACGGTCTTGGATGTAGAAGAGCGAGCCCTTGCCGATCATAACGAATCCCTGGCCCTGGACGTCGAGGTTGTCGGTGCGGATCTCGCCGTTGGCCACGCGGTAGTCGCAGGTTCCGCGGCGCGAAGTCTGGTAACCTGCTCCGGGTACCACCGAATCGAGCAGGAAAGAGAGCGGACCGAGCACCGGAATGGCGAAAACGTTGCCGTCCTCCACGAGCAGATTGCCTTCCCCGCGCATCTCCTCCGCTTTGCCCGGCACGAAGCTGAAGTCGTAGCGCCCGCTGACCAAGCCCTTGGAGTCCTGGTAGTCGAAGTAAAGCCGGGTCAATGTCTCGAAGTTGACCCGCTCGAGATCGACGGTCATCCGCTGCCGCGCGCCCTGTTGACCGGTCGCAATCGTCGCGCTCAGTTTCACATTTCCTCCGTACAAACGGCCCGACGGGATATCTACGAGGATTTGCTGCCCCTTGAAACGCAGCATCCCGCGCGTTGCACCGAAGGAAAGCGTGCGGCCAAGCAGGTCGTATTCGAGTCCCTGCGGTGCCTCGAACCGCGCGGTAAGATCGGTGAGCGAACGGTCTTGGAGGCCGATCACGCCGCTGACGCTCGCGTTGGGCGGACCTTTCAGGCGGTAGGGCTCGGTTTCACGCGCCACTTTCGGGTCGGCCCATTGCAGGACATTGAAGGGCATCATCGTGCTCTGGATGTTTTCGAGCCGGACCTGCTGACGGCCGAAATCGTAAGTGAACGAGCCGGAACCGGAGCCTTCCGGACGTTTCACGCGCATGTTGGTCAGGGTCAGCGTGCGGTTCTCGAACGAGACATCGGCCGAGGCGTTTTCCATCTCCGAGTCGTGGATGCTGGTGCGTCCGAGTTGCAGTGTTCCCTTCCCGCGCAGGACGGCCGCGTCGAGCTTCGGGCCTTGCGCTTCGAGCATTATGCGGGGCGGATCGAGAAACTTGAGGTCCATTTTGTCGACCGATTCCTTCAACTTTGCACCGAGCAACGGCAGGAGCGGCAGCGGATCCGCGCGGCAATCCAGACGCATCCTCGCACCTTCTTCGGGGCTGATCATTAACGATGCGGTGATCGGTCCACTCGGCGTGCGCAGTGATATTTTGTCGGCATAAAACTCGCCTCCCTCCCGCCAGACGAATCCCGCGGCGAATCCGCCGAACTTCAATCCCCGGTAAGTGAAGTCGCCGCACTCCGCCGTGCCGAGCAACTGGAGGCGACGGGACCCGCCTTTGGGCGCATTCAAAGTTGCCCGGATCACCGGTGGATGCGCAAACGCCAGGTCACGCCATTCTTTGGCATGAAGGAATTCCGATATGAATCCCGCGGGATCGAGGCTAGATGCGAGTTCCGCCTGTGTTTCCCCTGTGGCCGCGTCCCATTGTCCGGCAGCTTCGAGCGTTCCTCCTTTTTCATCCCTCGCCGCAAGGCGGCGCAGGGCGAACACGCGATCGATGAAATTTGCTTCCATGCGGATGTCGCGCAACGTGATCCCGCCGAGCGAGGCGCGAGGAGCCTCGAAGCGCACCATGGGGAGTTGCCACGCGCCCGAGGTGCCTCCCGCAGCGCTGAATTCAATGGCGAGTTTCGGAGGGATATCGCCGAACTCGACCGATTCCAGAATCTCGATGGCTCGCGCCGCTTCGGGAGGCAAAATGTCCCCGTGCGGCGCCTTGGTTGCCTGCGCCGAGAGCGCGATCTGTCCCGAGGCGGTGACTTCGATTCCCTGCAGGTTGAAGCGGGCGAGGGGGACGCTGACAATCCCGTCGGCCAAAGCCAAGCGCGCGCGTGCTTTGGTCAGCCGCAGGGAGCGCGTAATCCCGTCCTTCGACTCAACTGGGAGGTAGAGCTGCGCTCCGCGCAACTCGAGTGCGCCCAGCTCGAATTTTCCGCGCAGCAACTCGCGCCAGTTGACCGCCAACGAAGCGCGGTCCACGGCAACCTCGTTTTTGTCCGGAAGATTTTTTGCGCTCAAACGGACGTCGTCGAGCACCAGTCCCTGGAAGATGCTCACGCGCATCCGCGAGAATTTCAGATCGAGGCCCTCCTGCCGGGCCGCCGCGATCACCGGGTCGTGGAGCAAGCGCGGCAGTCCGAGGAATTGCAGCCACAAAATCACCGCCGGAACCGCGACAAACAGGAACACCTGCACGAAGCGCAGCGCCACCTTGAGCGTGTGGTGCGTGAAAATCCTCCAAGACATCTGCGGCCAAACTAGCAACGCACCGGGTCCTTGTCAGGCGCGGCGGAAGAAGAGCAGCCGCAGGCTGTTGAGCACCACCACGACGGTGCTGCCCTCATGCGCCGCCACACCGAGGGCCAAGGGAACCGGAAAAATGAAGGTGGCCAGCACCATGACGCCGACTGTGCCCAGCGCCACTGCCATGTTCTGCCAGATCACGCGGCGCGCGCGCGTGCTGAGATCGAGGGCGAGCACAAAGTTTTCCAGCTTGTCGTTCATCAGGATCACTTCGGCCTGTTCGAGGGCCGCATCGGATCCGCGTGCCCCCATGGCCACCCCGATGTCCGCTGCGGCAAGGCACGGCGCATCGTTCACCCCGTCGCCGACCATGGCCACGCGCTTTGTTCCGCCTTCCTTCAAGTCTTCCACCGCGCGCACCTTGTCCTCGGGCAACAAGCCTGCGCGCACCACCTCGACGCCGGCCGCGCGGCCCATCGCCTCTGCGGGGCCCTTGCGGTCGCCGGTCAGCATGACCGTGAGCAAGCCGCGCCGGCGCAATTGCGCCAGTAATTCCGCGGTCTGTGGCCGGATCTCGTCGCGGAAACGCAGGCAACCGACGGCTCCGTCGCCCGCGACCCAGACCTCGGCCGCGTCCGAGGCATGCGGAACCTCCGGCAAGACAAGACCGCTTTCCGCGGCTACGAACGCGGCGCTGCCCATGGCGAGGGGCTTGCCGGAAATCACCGCGCGCACACCTTTGCCTGGAAGTGTTTCGTGCCGCTCTGCGGCCAGTTCCTCCATGTTGCGTTGCAGGGCGAGGCGTCGGATGGCGCGGGAAAGTGGATGCGCCGAATGCCGTGCCAACGCGTTGGCCGCGGCGAGAAGTTCATCCTCGGTGCCTCGCACCAACTCGACCCCGGCCAAGCTCAGTTGTCCGGAGGTCAGGGTTCCTGTTTTGTCGAGGGCGACAACATCGACCAAGGCGAGGTTCTCGATCGGCGCGCCGCCACGGAAGAGAATTCCGCGCCGCGCCCCGGCTGCGATGGCGGAAAGAATTCCCGAGGGGACCGAGAGAACGAGCGCGCAGGGCGAGGCGACGACGAGAAGTGTCATTGCGCGGTAAAACGCGCTCCTTTGCGAATCGTCGCCGGAAAAAGGCGGCAATCCTGACCAAAGCCACCAGACGAAAAACATGACGGTGCACGCGGTAAGGATTGTCCACGTGTACGTTGTCCCGAACTTGTCGGTGAATGTCTGTGACGGGGCCCGCAACGCCTGCGCTTCACGGATGAGTCGGATGATTTTTTGCAGCGAACTTTCCGACGCCTCGCGCAGGACTCTTCCTTCGAGGACGCCGCTCAGGTTGATCGTTCCCGCGAGCACCGTGTCGCCGGGCAACTTGGGGACGGGGACCGATTCGCCCGTGAGATTCGACTCATCGCACTCCGATCGGCCTCTTAGGACCGTCATGTCCACGGGAATCTGTCCGCCGGCCACCACGCGCACGGTCATGCCGGTTCGTAAATCCTCGACCGGCACGTCGTGTTCTTTTGCTTCGTCGATGACGAGAGCCGTCTTCGGCGCGCCGCGTAAGAGCGCGCCGATTTCCCGCCTCGTCCGCCCCATCGCGTAGTGTTCCATTGCCCCGGACGCCGAGAAAAGAAACAGGAGCAGCGCGCCTTCGCGCCATGCGCCGATAGCGGCGGCGCCCGCGGCGACCGCGAGCATGAGAAAGTGGATGTCGAGTTGTCCCTGCTTGATGCGCTCCCATGCGTCGCCCGCCGCGTCCCATCCGCCGCAAATGTAGGCGACGACGTAGCCGGCAAGAGGGGCCCACCAGGGAGCGTGCGCCAGATCCATCGCCCATCCTGCCAATCCGAAGATGGCACAGCCCGCGGCCAGCGCGGCCATGGATTTCCATTCATCCTCGCCGTGCTCCTCGATCGTGCCCTGCTGGCGCGGCGCGTAGGCGGGCCAGACGAGTTTGACCCACTGCCACAGCGAAATCGCGGTCACGCAGGTGGCTTTGCGCACCAGTGTGGTTCCGAGTTTTTCCGAAACGAGAACGCGCGCCGCTCCCGGTCCGGTCTCGGGTTTCACCCCGCACACCCCGCAGCCTTCCGGTCGGTAATGGGGACACGGCTCGTGGCTCGACAGCATCGCTTCGGTCACGCGCTTCGCCAGGTATCCTTCCTTGTCACCTCCAAGCGTTGCGATGGAAAGCCGGCGCGTCGAGGGATTGAAAGCCACCGCCTCCAGCCGGGGCTCCTCCTGCAAGAGGGCGGCGAGGCGTGCCACAGGGCACGAAGCCGGCGTCGATGCGGAAACGGCAGCGCCGAGAGGGAGGACGGCGGCAGTTTTCATCCGGCGGCGCACTCGATTCGCATGGGGCAACTTTAGACAGCGTGCAAGGTGTTGCGCAATGACGGCCCGGATGCGATTTTCTAGCCCATGCACATGGGGCAGATTGTCGATGCGGCGGAAATGTCCGCCCTGCGCGATCGCATGGATTCGGCCGGCCGGAAGCTCGTTTTCACCAACGGCTGCTTCGACCTTTTGCATGCGGGCCATGTTCGCTACCTGCAGCAGGCCCGCGCGCTGGGCGACGCCCTCGTCGTCGGGCTGAACAGCGATCGCTCCGTGCGCGAACTCAAGGGCGAGGGGCGTCCGCTCAACGCGCAGGACGACCGCGCGGAGGTTCTCGCCGCGCTCGGCTGCGTTGATTATGTGGTCATCTTCGATGGGAAGCGCGCCACGGAATTGCTGCGAACGGTGCGTCCGCATGTTTACGCGAAGGGTGGCGACTATACTCCGGATTCCCTCGACGCGGGCGAGCGCGGTGCGCTGGACGCATGCGGTGCCGCGATCGAAATACTCCCGCTTGTTCCCGGAAGATCGACCACGGCGTTGGTCGGCAAATTCGCGCGCGCATGAGCACCGGGGATAAATTGCGTCTCGGTGTCCTCGGTTCAGGCAGGGGTTCCAATCTCGACGCGATCTTCCGCGCCATCCAGGAGCGTCATCTGCCCGTGGAGGTGAAGGTCGTTGTCTCGGATGTCCGCGGCGCGGGTATTCTCGATATCGGTCGCTCGCACCGCGCGCACACCAAGTATGTCTATCCCGGCGAATCGCCCGGGCACCTCGCCCCGGAAAGCGAACGGAACATTGCCAATGTGCTGCAACAGGAACATGTCGAACTGGTGCTGTTTGCGGGTTTCATGCGGATCGTCGGACCGGTTCTTCTTGCTGCTTTTCCCCGTCGCATCGTCAATATCCATCCCTCGCTCCTGCCGCGGCACCGCGGCCTCCGGGCTTGGGAGAAAGCTCTGTCCGCCGGCGACTCCGTCGCGGGTTGCACCGTTCACTACGTGGACGAAGGCGTCGACACCGGCGAAATCATCGCCCAAGCCGAGGTTGATGTTCTCCCCGGCGATACGCCGGAGTCCCTGCATGCCCGCATCCAGGAGGCCGAGCATGTGCTCTATCCCGAAGTTGTCGCGTTTTTCGCCCGGGAACGCCCGTTTGCGGGATAGACAAGAGGGAATCCCAAGACTCTATTGGTGTGATGAGTGCAGGACAGGGATCGGCCGGCAATGTCATCGCTTCTCTCTGCAGTCTCTTCGTACCCGGCCTCGGGCAACTCGTGCAGGGACGCGTTCTCGCCGCGATCCTCTTTTTTGTCTTCGCCGGTTTGGTCTGGCTCATCAGTCTCGGCACTCTCGGGTGGATCATGCATCTTTGGGCCGCATTGAACGCCGCTCTTTGGAAACCCTCGTGAAAACCCTCCTGAACCACATCAACGGTGAATGGGTCGCGGCCAAGAGCGGGGCCACGCGCGACATCCTGAACCCCGCGAACAACGAAGTCATCGCCAAGGCGACCGACAGCGGCGCGGCCGATGCGGAGGATGCGATCACTGCGGCCCGCGAGGCTTTCGACCATGGTCCGTGGGGCAAGAGCACCGGGCCGGAACGCGCGGAGAAAATTTTCGCGCTGGCTGCGCTCGTCGACAAACACGCCGAGGAATTGGCGCGTAGCGACACCGAAAACAACGGCAAGCCTTTGCGCGAGGCCCGCTATGACGCGGCGGATGCCGCCGGGTGCTTCCGCTATTACGCGGGCTTGGCCAGCAAGCCGCAGGGCCAGACGTACAGCGTCGGCGACCCGAACATGGTTTGCATGACTGTGCGCGAACCGATCGGTGTTTGCGCGCAGATTATCCCCTGGAATTACCCGTTGCTCATGGCCGTTTGGAAACTCGCGCCCGGCCTCGCCGCCGGCAACGCCTGCATCCTGAAGCCTTCCGAGCTCACGCCTGTCTCGGTCGTCCGCCTTTTCGAGTTGATCGAAGAAGCAGGCTTTCCGCGCGGTGCGGCCAATCTCGTCCTCGGGCCAGGTGATCCGGCGGGATCGACGCTCGCTGCGAGCGATCGGGTGGACAAAATCGCCTTCACCGGTGGCGGCGTGACCGGCCGTAAAATCATGACGGCGGCCACGGGCAACCTGAAAAAAGTGACACTCGAACTGGGAGGCAAAAGCCCCAACATCGTCTTTGGCGATGCCGACTTCGAGACGGCCTTGGAGTTTGCCATGTTCGGCATTTTTGCGGGACAAGGCGAGGTTTGCAGCGCGGGCTCGCGACTTCTGCTTGAGCGCAAAATCGCCGGGAAATTTATTCCGCGGCTGGCCTCAGCTTGCAAAAAAATTACCGTCGGCCCCGGCGACGGCGAGCAAACCGAAATGGGTCCGCTGATTTCCAAGACGCACATGGAAAAAGTGCTCGGTTACATCAAATCGGGTGTCGATGAAGGTGCCACACTGCTCTGCGGCGGTCACCGCATCGAGAAGGGTGCGATGGCCGAGGGCAACTTCGTCGAACCGACAGTCTTCACCGATGTGCCGCGCGACGCGCGCATCATGAAGGAAGAGATTTTCGGTCCTGTTCTCGTGGTTGAGTTGTTCGACACCGAAGAGGAAGCGGTCGCGAAGGCCAACGACACGGTTTACGGGCTGGCGGGTGCGGTCTTCACCTCGGATGGCGCGAAGGCGCAGCGCGTGATCCGGCGACTCCGGGCGGGTATCACCTGGATCAACACGTATCACCCCACGTTCAACGAGGCGCCGTGGGGCGGATACAAGCAGTCGGGCATCGGCCGCGAATTGGGCACCTACGGTTTCGAGGCTTACACCGAGGTGAAGCAGATCAACATCAACCTCGCACCCGGTCGCCTGGGCTGGTTCAAACACATCTGACTGTCTAACGATGTCCACCATGGTCGAAATCCGTGACGTTACGAAGAACTTCGGGTCTTTCGTCGCCCTCGACCGCGTGAACCTCGAAATCAAAGAGGGGGAGTTCATGACTTTCCTCGGTCCCTCGGGTTGCGGGAAAACAACCTGCCTGCGCCTGATCAGCGGGTTCGAGCAACCGACGAGCGGCGAGGTCTACATCGGCGGCCGCAACGTCACCTACGACCCACCTTACAAGCGCGATGTGAATCAGGTCTTCCAGAGTTATGCACTCTTCCCGCATCTCACGGTGCGGGAAAACATCGAGTTCGGTTTGCGCATGAAGAAAATGCCCCCCGCCCAGATCAAGCAGCGGGTGGATTGGGATATCTCGATCACCTCGCTGCAAGGTATGGAAGACCGCAAGCCCGCGCAGTTGTCCGGCGGACAGCGCCAACGCGTGGCTTTGGCCCGGGCCATCGTGTGCGAACCGAAGGTGCTGCTGCTCGACGAACCTCTTTCCGCGCTCGACGCCAAGCTCCGCACGCAAATGCGCACGGAACTCAAAAATCTGCAGAAGCGTCTCGGGATCACCTTCATCTTCGTCACCCATGACCAGGAGGAGGCCCTCAGCATGTCCGACCGCATCGCGGTGATGAACAAGGGAAAGGTCGAGCAGATCGGCACGGCGGCGGAGATTTACCACAACCCGCGGACGGAATTCGTGGCCAGCTTCATCGGCGATACGAACATTGTCGAAGCCGAGGTGCTCGAAAGCCGCGATGGAAAACTGCTCTGCCGGCTGGAGGGTGGCATCGATCTGTGGATCAAGGGCAGCGGGACCTCTCCGGGCTCGAAGATGCTGGTTTCGGTCCGGCCCGAGAAAATCCACCTCCACCGTGCCCGGCCCGATGGTGTGGAAAATCTTTTCCGAGGACGAATCACCAGCGAGGTCTTCAAGGGTGCGGTGGACGATATGACCTTGGTTACCGACGGCGGTCTCGAACTCGAAGCGCTTTTGGCCAACGAGGGGGCAGATGCGCCGGAATTCCATGAAGGCGAGCAGGTTTGGTGCTCCGTCCACCCCCAAGACGTCAGCCTGCTGACCCGCGAATAGGTCTCGAAGCCTGGCGTATTTTGCCCAGCGGCGGGTGAAAATTCAGCCCGTGGGCCCGGTCTGGCACCCCATCCGTCAGAGAAGCCGTGCTTCCGAGGAATAATTCTTGTCGTCTGGCACGCTAAATGCTTTTTTCACCGCCGTCTGATAACGCGGGGTGTCCAAACCCGGCAAAACAAGAAAACAAACAAACCCATCTACAACACCATGAAAAAGCTCATCGCAATGATTGCCGTGACCCTTTTGGGCATCCACTGGGCCGGCGCGCAAGAAGACCGCGGCGAGCAGGCGGTCTCCTCGACCCCTGCCAAGCCGACCACCACCACCGAAACCGTCTCCGTTTCCGACGGCAAGACCTTGAGTAAAAAGGTCGTCGTCGAGGAAGAAGATGACAAATGGTGGACCGTCAACGCCTTCACCGGCTGGGACAGCCTCTACATGTTCCGCGGCGTCAATGTCCTCGGCAACGGCCGCGGGATTTACTGGCTCGGCGGCAATGTGGCCATTACTCCCTGGGAAAACGGCACCATCACGCCCGGTATCTGGTACGGCACGAGCACTTCGCGTAGCCGCAACTATAACGAGTTGGATGTCTCGCTCGATTACACCCACACCTTCGGACCGCTGGCCGCTTCGTTCGGCTGGATTTATTACTACTACCCGGACAACTTCGGTCTCGGTGGTCCCGACCTCAACCAAAACGAGCTTTATTGGAAACTCGCTTACGGCGCCGAGATCGGTTCTGTCACCATCACGCCCAGCGCGACCTACTTCCTGAACGTCGGACCTAATGCCGGCGACGGCGGTTGGACGACACCCAACGCCTCCTACCTGCTTCTGCGCGTTGACTCTAGCATTCCGCTATACAAGGAGATCGTCTCGCTCGCTCCTTGGACTGCCTTCGGCGTCAACTTCGGGTTCAACGCCAACAACAACGGCGAACTCTTCGACGGTGGCAACAATTGGGAGCTTGGTTTGGCCATGCCTGTTCAAATCACCGATTGGTTCAAAGTCTCCGGCTACGTCGCCTATTCCTACCAATGGGCTGATCTCATCGGCACCGACGAGAACACCTGGTGGGCCGGTGTGAGCGCCAATTTCTCCTTTTGATCCACTGATAGGTTCACCAAAACCCTTCCGGCTCCGGCTGGAAGGGTTTTGTTTTTTTGCCGCGCCGCATGACAAGCGGTTCGGCGCCGTCTAAGTTCTCCCTCGCGTTATGGAAGTTCTCCAACTCCTCGGCGTTGCTGTCGGTCTGGCCTCATTGGCCGGGCTGAACCTTTACCTTGTTGTTTTTGTCAGCGGTTTGGCCGTTCGTTTCGATTGGATCACCCTTGCGCCCGCTTACCAAAAGCTCGATGTCTTGGCCGACCCCGTGGTTATTGCTGTCTCCGGCGTCCTTTTCGCCATGGAGTTTTTCGCCGACAAAATTCCGTGGGTCGACTCCGCGTGGGATGCGGTGCACACCGCAATCCGTCCGGTCGGTGCGGCGCTGCTGGCCATTCTCGTTCTGGGCGATAGCGATCCCGTGTTCAATGTCGTGGTCGCTTTGCTGGCGGCATGGCTGGGCTTCACCACGCACGCACTCAAAGCCACCGTCCGGTTGCAAGCCAACGCCTCGCCCGAACCACTCTCCAATGTTGCCCTCAGTCTCGCCGAGGACACCACGGTCGTGCTGGGCCTCGGTCTCGTTTACCACTATCCGGTGGTCGCGCTCGCCGTGGCGGTCGTTTTTCTCGCGGCAATCTGGTTTTTCGTCCCGCGCATGCTGCGGGCGACGTGGGTCAAACTCTGGCTTTGCGCGCGCAAGTTGCGTCTCGCGGCGGAGGAGACACCCGTCGACTCATTGCCGGTCGATCTGCCTGCTGCGGTCGGGCAAGCCGTGATTGGCGCTGCCGGTCCGGGTTGGCATATCGCCTGGGCGGTGCCTTGTATCTCGGGTGCGGGCTCCGGGTTCCCCCGCAATCGCTTCGGCTGGCTGGTTCTCGCCGAGGGTCACGCACCGATGATATTTTTCGTTTCGCGCCACCGCCGCCGGCGCCCTTACGCGCTCCCTCCGGGTCCCCCTTCCGCCGCGCGCATCGAGCGCAAATTCCTGGCGGATGTGCTTGTGCTTTCCTGGCCGGGCGGGGAAGAGGTCGCTCGTTTTCTGTTCGATCGCGGATCTCGTGCCACGGCCGGACTGGTGGCCCGGCGACTCTCCCCCCCGGAGGCCGTCTCTGTTTGATTTCGGGGTTTGCCGCGTGGCCCGGGAAAGGAGAAACTGATCAGCTTATGTCGAAGCGGAGTATTCTCATCACCGGCGGGGCGGGATTTATCGGGGCGAAGGCAGCGGAACGTTTTCTGCGCGAGGGCTGGCACGTGGGTATACTGGATGACTTCAACGACTTTTATGATCCGGCCGTGAAGCGCGCCAACCTTGCCGCCCTCCCGGACAAGCCCGAGGTCTTCGAGGGGGACATCTGCGACGCCGCCTCCGTGGAGAAGGCCTTCGCACCCGGTTGGGATGTCGTGCTTCATCTGGCCGCTCGCGCCGGCGTGCGGCCCTCCATCCTTCATCCTGAAGTCTATGTGCGTACCAACGTTCTCGGAACGCTTCAAGTGCTGGACGCCTCCGTGAAAAAGAAAATCGGAAAGTTCATTTTCGCCAGCAGTTCTTCGGTTTACGGATCGACCGACGAAGTGCCATTTCGCGAGAGCGCCGCTTTGCGCCGCACTTACAGCCCCTACGCCGCCACGAAAGTCGGAGGCGAACAACTCTGCTCGACCTACTCGAGCCTGCACGGGCTTCCTGTTGTGGTGCTTCGCTTCTTCACCGTTTATGGCCCGGGTCAACGCCCGGATCTGGCCATCCATAAATTCACGCGCGCCATTTGGGAGGGACGGCCCATCGAACAATACGGGGACGGTTCCAGCCGGCGCGACTACACTTACGTCGACGATATCGTTCAAGGGATTCGCGGCGCCGTGGACTACGGTCGTGCCAGGTTCGATATCTTCAACCTCGGTGAATCCGAAACAACTTCTCTCCGCGACCTCATCAAGGCGATCGAGGGAGCTCTGGGAAAAACTGCGGTGATCGAACGCAAACCCGACCAGCCGGGCGACATGCCTGCTACTTGGGCTGACATCTCGAAGGCTCGACTTCTCCTTGGTTATTCGCCGCAGACCGCGATTTCCGAGGGTATTCCCAAGTTTGTCGACTGGTTCCGCTCTGCGGTGTCATGAATCTCGCGCCGGCCAGCTTGGTCGAACTCGCTCAGACGCTCGTCCGCATACCCAGCGTCAATCCCGACGGAGATCCGGGCACCGACCACACCGGCGAGCAAAAGTGCGCGTCCTATTTGCGGTACTATCTCTCGTCCCTCGGCGCGGAAGCGCGTCTGCAGAAAGTCGCGCCCGGACGCCCGAATGTCGTCGCGCGTTTTCCTTCCTCTGGCAACAAGCCCCGGCTTCTTTTCGCCCCGCACACCGACACGGTGAGCGTGGCGGGCATGACGATCGATCCTTTCGGAGGCGAGTTGCGCGACGGGAAAATTTACGGGCGCGGGGCGACCGATACGAAAGGTCCGATGGCTGCCATGCTTTGGGCGCTGCGTGATTGCCGCGATATTTTGTCTTCTCTCTCGCACGAGATCTGGTTCGCCGGACTGATGGGTGAGGAAGCGGGGCAGGACGGAGCCAAGGCGCTCGCGGCGCAAGAAAACTTCGACTTCGTCATTGTCGGCGAACCGACCGGTCTCGAGGTGGTCTACAAGCACAAGGTCGATGTGACGGCGCGCGTTGTCGCCACCGGCCGGTCCGCGCACAGTTCTTGTCCCGAGCGGGGAGAGAACGCCATCATCAAGCTCGCCGGCGGCCTGCTCTCCTTGCAGGAAGCCCTGACCCAATATTTCAAAAAGATCGAAGATCCCGTTTTGGGGCATCCGACTTTCAGCATCGGGACCATTCGGGGGGGGGCGAAGTTCAACATCGTTCCCGACCATGCAGAGGCGGTCATCGACCTGCGTCTGCTCCCCTCCCAGTGGAAAGACCGTCGCGCGGAGGCGGTTTTCGCCGCAATGCGTGAAGCGTGTCCCGGGCTGCGCGTCGAACTCATCGCCGGCTCGGAGGCCTTGGACACCGATCCATCCCATCCTCTCATCGCCAAACTGGTGGAAGTCGGCGGCCGCCCCGCCGGGGCGGCGTGGTTCTGCGATGCGGCCGTCTTTTCCGCTAAGGGCATGCCGGCGGTGGCTGTCGGTCCGGGTTCCATCGTGCAAGCCCACACCGCGGACGAGTTCATCGAAGCGGCCGATTTGCAACTCGGTGTGGAGTTCTTCAAAAAGTTTCTCCACGGACTGCGGGTCGGCTAATCTCCGCTGTTTGACCCATGAACGCGCCAACCAAGACCGCCATCACCCCGACCCGCGAGGATAATTTCCCCGAGTGGTACCAGCAGGTCATCAAGGCCGCCGACCTTGCGGAAAATTCCGATGTGCGTGGATGCATGATCATCAAGCCCTGGGGTTGGGGGATCTGGGAGAACATGCAGAAGCAACTCGACGCGATGTTCAAGGCGACGGGGCACGTCAACGCCTACTTCCCGCTCTTCATTCCGCTCAGTTTCCTCGAGAAAGAAGCCGAGCACGTCGAGGGGTTCGCCAAGGAATGCGCCGTGGTCACGCACCACCGGCTCGAGGAAAAAGACGGCAAGCTCGTCCCGGCCGGCGAGTTGTCCGAACCTCTCATCGTCCGTCCGACCTCCGAGACGATCATCGGCGCGGCCTACGCGCGGTGGGTACAAAGCTACCGCGATCTGCCTTTGCTCATCAACCAGTGGGCCAACGTCGTTCGCTGGGAAATGCGTCCGCGACTTTTCCTCCGCACGGCGGAATTCCTCTGGCAGGAGGGACACACCGCGCACGAGACGATGGAAGAGGCGGTGGCCGAAACGGACAAAATGCTCGGCGTTTACGAAAAATTCGCGCGCGAGCATCTTGCGCTCCCGGTCTTCACCGGCGAAAAATCGGAAAGCGAGCGATTCCCCGGCGCGGTTAGCACGCTTTGCATCGAGGCCATGGTGCAGGACCGCAAAGCCATCCAGGCAGGGACATCGCATTTCTTGGGGCAAAACTTCTCCCGGGCCTCCGGTATCGAATTCGCGGCGCGCGACGGCAGCCAGCAGTTCGCTTGGACGACGAGTTGGGGCGTGAGCACGCGGCTCATCGGAACGCTGATCATGGCGCACTCTGACGACGACGGCTTGGTTCTCCCGCCGCGGGTCGCGCCCTCGCAAATTGTCATTCTTCCGGTTCTCGCCAAGGAGGAATCGCGAGCCGCGGTGCTCGAGGCGGCCGATAAACTCGCGGCCCAACTCCGCGGGCAGACCGCTTTCGGCGAGGCGATCCGCGTGGAAGTCGACCGTCGCGACGCGGGCGGTGGAGTGAAAAATTGGGAATGGATCAAAAAAGGCGTTCCCCTGCGCGTGGAGATCGGTCCGCGCGACATCGAGAAGGGATCGGTGGCCGTCAGTCGTCGCGACCGTGGACCCAAAGAGAAAGAATTTCCGACCCTGACAGAGTTCGTTGCTGGAGCCGGCCAGCTTCTCGAGGCGATCCAAGAGGGCCTGCTCGTGCGCGCCGCCGCATTCCGCGACGGGCACACGCACAAAATCGATTCGGCTGAGGATTTTCGCGCGTTTTTCACGCCGAAGAACGCATCGCAGCCGGAAATCCACGGCGGCTTTGCTCTGACGCACTGGGACGGAACCCGCGAAACGGAGGAAAAAATCAAAGACGAGCTCAAGGTCACCATCCGTTGCATCCCGCGCGACAAGGATTCCGAGCCGGGTGTCTGTCCTTTCAGCGGCAAGCCCAGCCAGCGCCGCGTCGTCTTCGCCAAAGCCTACTGATGCGACCGTTTGCCTGCGCGGCGCTCCTGTTTTTTGCCGCGGTCTGCCCTGCATCCGCGCAGTGGCCTTGGCAACTCTTCCAGCTTCTCCAACCGGACGGAAAAATCGATCCGTCGCTCATCACCGAGTGTTCGGGCCTTGTGCAAAGCTTGCGTTACTCGGGTGTTTTTTGGGCGTTGGGCGATTCCGGCAGCGGGGCCGTGGTCGTTCCCGTCACGGCTCGCGGTGATCTTGCGCCGGGTTGGAGCGGACCCGTGCGCGTCGAAGGATGGAAGAATTACGACTGGGAGGACCTCGCGCTCGACGGACGGGGTAACATGATCATTGCCGACGTGGGAAACAACAGCGGCAGTCGCAAGCAGTTGATGCTGCATTTCGTTCGCGAGCCGAAGCCCGGTTCCACGGTCGTGCGCCCGGACCGCAGCCTGCGGGTCCATTATGAGGACCAAAAAGAAGCCTCACCGGATTTCGATTGCGAGGCGGTCTTCTGCACGGATGACCGCGTCTTTTTCCTGACCAAGCGCCGCAGCGATGGCCGAACGGTCCTTTACCGCTTGGCGGGAGACTCTCCGAACCGGTCCAATCCGCTCCGCCGCGTGTCCTCATTCAATATCGGCGGCATGGCCACCGCGGCGGATGTCTCGCCGGACGGAAAATTGGTTGCCGTGCTGACCTACACGGCTGTCTGGCTCTTCGAATACGACCACAGCAAGGGAGATATTTTTTCCGGGGGAGCGCGGCGTATTCCCTTCTTTGCCTGGCAGGCCGAGGGGTTGGCCTTCGACGGCAACGAATCGCTCGTTGTGGCCAACGAGCAAGGACAGCTGTTCCGCTTGAGGACAGCGGATTTCGAAACGGTCCGGCCCTGACCGCGCCTTGCCGCGCGCCGGTTGCTCGGGCATAAAGTTCCGCTCATGGATGCTCGTTACGAAAAGTTGGCCGATGTTTTGGTGAACCACTCAACCGCGCTCAAGCCCGGAGAAAAGGTGCTCATCGAGGTCTCGGATGTTCCCGATGCCATTGTCCTCGCTCTCATTCGTGCGGCGCGCCGGGCCGGAGCTTTTCCCTTCGTCCAACTGCAGCACGGCCGCGTGGCCCGGGAAATGGCCATCGGCGCCGTGAAGGATCAGGTCGCCTTCATTGCCGAATTCGAAATGGCGCGGATGAAGAAAATGGACGCCTTCATCGCCATTCGGGGCAGCGAAAACTCGACTGAGATGAGCGATGTGCCCTCCGAGAAGATGAAAATGATCGCGGCCTCTATGCGCCCGGTGATGAACCAGCGTATTAACAAAACGCGTTGGGTGGTGCTGCGCTGGCCTAATCCTTCGATGGCCCAAATGGCCCAGATGAGCACCGAAGCGTTCGAGGACTATTTCTTCCGCGTTTGTACGGTCGACTACGGCAAGATGCGCAAAGGCATGGAAGCGCTCAAAGCGCTTATGGACTCCACCGACAAGGTGCACATCAAGGGCCCGCAAACCGACCTGCGTTTCAGTATTAAAGGAATCGGATCGGTCATCTGCGGGGGCGACCGCAACATTCCGGATGGCGAGGTCTTCACTGCTCCCGTCAAGCGCAGTGTCGAGGGACATCTGCGCTTCAACGTGCCGACCGTCTATCAAGGCACTGTCTTCGAGGACGTACATCTGGAATTCAAAGGCGGCCGCATCGCGGGCGCCTCGGCGGGCCGCTACACCGGCAAACTTAACACCATTCTCGATACCGATGCTGGTGCACGCTTCATCGGCGAATTCTCCCTCGGCTTCAATCCGCACATCCTGCACCCGATCCGCGATATCCTGTTCGACGAAAAGATCGCCGGCTCTTTCCACTTCACCCCGGGCCAAGCCTACGAAGTGGGAGGTAACGGCAATCGCAGCCAGATCCATTGGGACATGGTATGCATCCAGCGTGCCGATTACGGCGGCGGGGAAGTCTGGTTTGACGGCAAACTTATCCGCCGGAACGGAATCTTCGCCCCGGCCGAACTCAGGCAACTCAACCCCGACCGGATCAAATAGGGAGACCTGAAACGGAGCGCGTACCTAGGCCGCCTTGGCCTGTATAGCTTTACGGTAACTCCGGAGAAGTTTCTCCATTTTCAAATCCACGCCGAGTTCGCGTTCGGCAAATGATTTTCCTGCACCGCCGAGTCTGCTTGCAAGTTCCGAGTCGCTGCCCACCCTGAGCATACGGTCTGCCAAAGCTTCGACGTCATCCGGTTCGATGAGGAAGCCGTTCTCCCCGTCTTTCAGGATTTCCGGAATACCTCCGACGCGCGAACCGATCGCCGGCTTTCCTGTGGCAAAGGCTTGCGGAATCACCAGCGTTTGGGCCTCGTGCCGGGATGGCACGACCAGGCAGTCAATAGCCCGCATGATGCGCGGAATATCGCGGCGGAAACCGGTCATGATGACGCGGTTGCCTGGCAGTTCCTTGAATTCCTCGGCCAGTATGGCGTTGATTTGTTCCTCGACGTCGCTGCTCTGAGTTCCGCTGCCCACGATGACAAAGCGCGCTTCGGGAAGTTGCTTAAGGGCACGGCGGGCTGCGAGTAGGAAAGTGTCGTGACCTTTCTCCCCACGCAGCATCGCGACGATGCCGAAAAGCGGGCTCTTGTCCGGTATGCCGAATTCGCGTCGGAATTCCGATCCGTCCCCGGGGGTGAACTCTTCGAGGTCGACGGACTCCCCGATGACATCGATGCGCTCGGCGGGAACTCCGAGCGAACAGTGCATCGTGCGGGCGATGAATCCGGCGGCGGCAATAAGACGCCGGCATCCATGCCGGTAAATGAAACGCCGCCCCCGAGGCATGGTGTCCGGCAATGTCATGTGCCGCGATCTCACCACCGGCAAACCGGCCAGGTGAAACCAGAAAGAGAACCAAGCATCCTTGGAACTATGGGCGTGGATGATGTCGGGTTGTTCCCTTCGCACCAGCTTGGCCAAAGCAAGCAACCCCGGCACGTCGACATTTGCGCGGAAAGGAATTGCCCGGACTTCCACTCCGGCTCCGCCTGCGCGTCCGATAATGGCCGCATTGTCATTGCACGCCAGCATGACTTTGTGCCCTCTCTGCTGCAACCAGACCGCCTCCCGGATCAAACGGTCCTCCTGTCCTCCCCAGTGCGGGCTGCTTTCCAACAGAAGAATCTTCAGTTTGCGGTCATTGTCCCGATTGGCTTGCATCACTGGGTCCCAAACCGGAACCATAGCAATGCTCCCACAGTCATGAAGCACAATATCCACTTCACCGACCTCCGGCCGTTTCGCGAGGTTTTCGCCAAAGGGCTGCCGGTGCTTTGCTATCACAAGGTGGGACCGAAGCCGCGCGGTGTGCGGTTGAGGGGCATCTATGTATCAAACCGGCTGTTCGCCCGGCAGATGGCCGAGCTGCGAGAAGATAAATACCAATCAACTTCGCTCGCCGCCAGTCCCCGCGCCGCCGCGGATGGGCGCCGGATGGTGCTTACTTTCGACGATGGAAGTCTCACCGTTCTTCGCAACGCTTTGCAGCCCATGGCCGATGCGGGTTTCCGCGCGATCAACTACCTCGTGTCCGACCTGATCGGCGGGGTGAACGAATGGGACACGGTGCGCGGCGAGGTTCCGGACCCTCTCATGGACGAATCGCAGGTGCGCGAATGGATGGCGGCAGGTCACGAAATCGGCGCGCACACGCGCACGCATCCGGAGTTGTCGCGGATTTCCATTGAGGAGGCTCGCGAGGAAATTGCCGGAAGCAAAAAGAGCCTCGAGGACAGGTTCGGTGTTCCGATCCGGCACTTTTGCTATCCTTACGGGGATTACTCGCCCGCAGTTCGCGATCTCGTCGAGGAAGCGGGCTATGAAACCGCGGTTACCGTGGAACCCGGGGTTTGGCGCCCCGACACCGACCGGTTGCTCATACCGCGCATCGGCGCGCGTGCCCACAGCTTGAACTTCCGCAACTTCTTCAAGCGCTTGCTGGGTCGTCCGCTTGTCGATGTTTCACCTCTTCTGAACTAGCTAACTCCTCCTCGAAGAGTCTGCGCCAGTGGGCCAGGCGTTCCGCGATGCGTTTTTCTTCGCCGCGGTCGGAGGGGTTGTAGAAAACGCGCCCCTCCGGCAGATAGGCCTGCGGAACATAGGCGTCCGGATGATCGTGAGAATACTGGTAGCCTTTCCCGTGGCCGAGGCGTTCCGCGCCTTTGTAATGCTTGTCGCGCAGGTGTTCCGGCACGGCCAGCGTGCGGCCTGTCTTGAGGTCCGACTGCGCGGCGAGCAATGCGGTGTAGGCGGCGTTGCTCTTCGGCGCGGTGGCGAGATAGACGGTGGCGTGGGCGAGGGGAATCTGCGCCTCGGGCAGTCCCACGAACTCGCACGCCTGCTGCGTGGCGACCGCCAGGAGCAATCCGCGGGAGTCGGCCAACCCGATGTCCTCGCTCGCCGCGATGACCAAGCGGCGCGCGATGAATCGGATGTCCTCCCCCGCGTGCAGCATCTTGGCCAACCAGTAAAGCGCGGCATCGGGATCGCTGCCGCGTATGCTTTTGATGAAGGCGCTGATCGTGTCGTAGTGCGCGTCATCATCCGCGTCGTAGACCACCGCTTTTCGTTGGATGCAGTCTTCGATGATGCTTTGCGTGATGCGGATCGATCCGTCTTGTTCCAGCGGGGTGGTCAGCACGGCCAGTTCCAGCGCGTTGAGGCAGCGCCGCGCGTCCCCGTCGCAAATATCCGCGAGATGCCGTGCCGCGTTTTCTTCCAACGCCACTTTTTCGGCGCCGAGCCCGCGTTCGGTATCGGCTAACGCGCGGCGCATGATTCCCAGGAGATCCGTGGACAACAGCGGTTGCAGTTCGAAAACCAGCGAACGTGAGACCAGCGGACTGTTCACATAGAAAAAGGGGTTCATCGTCGTCGCTCCGATGAGCCGCACCGTTCCGCGCTCCACGTCTGGCAGGAGGACGTCTTGCTGCGCTTTGTTGAATCGGTGGATCTCGTCTATGAAAAGGACGGTGCGGGTCCCCTCGCGGGCGAGGCGCGTTGCCGCGGAGGCGATCGTCTTGCGCAACTCCGCCACGTTGCTCTCCACACCGCTCAACCGCTCGAACCGGGCACGCGTCAGACGGGCGATCACTTCGGCGAGGCTCGTTTTGCCGGTTCCAGGAGGACCGTAGAGGATGACGGAGGCAAAGCGATCGCCTTCAATCGCCCGGCGCAAAAGCTTTCCCGGACCGAGGATGTGTTCCTGACCCGCGTATTCGTCGAGGTCGCGCGGTCGCATCCTCTCCGCAAGGGGCACGGTGCGCGGGGCCGGAGGCTCGTCGCCCCCTTGTTCTCCGAAAAGATCGTCCATCGGCTTCCGAATTTAGCTTGGCCGCCGTGCGGCGCGAGGCGGATATTGGTGGGTCATGGAAAACACCGATCTGGCCGGGCAAATCGAGGAGATGGGGCGGCGCGCGCGCCGCGCCGCGCGGTCACTGGCCCTTTGTTCCACCGACGGGAAGAACGCGGCCCTCCACGCCATGGCCGACGCCATCGAGTCGGCGGAGAATCAAATCATCGCAGCCAACGCCGAAGATTTGGCTGCGGCCCCCGGCTTCGGTCTCAACGCCGCCGCTATCGATCGCCTCCGCCTGACGCCCGAACGCGTGCGTGCCATGGCCAAAGGCGTGCGCGAAGTTGCCCTCCTCGGCGATCCGGTTGGCGAGGTCATTCGCGAGTGGAAGAGGCCGAACGGCCTCAAAATCACCAAGCTCCGCGTGCCGATCGGCGTGGTGGGTATCATCTACGAGTCACGCCCCAACGTGACAGCCGATGCCGCCGTGCTTTGTCTCAAATCCGGCAACGCCTGCATCCTGCGCGGCGGCAAGGAGTCGATCCACTCGAATCTCGCCGTCGCCAAAGCTCTCGCCACCGGCGCGCAAAACGCGGGTCTCTCGCCGGACGTCATCCAGTTGGTTCCTTTCACCGACCGCGAAGGCGTGAGGCTTCTTGCGCAGATGGACCGCTACCTCGATGTGATTGTGCCGCGTGGCGGCCACGCGCTGATCGAGGCCGTCGTGCAGCACGCGCGGATGCCTGTGATCAAGCATTACCATGGTGTTTGCCACGTCTTCGTC
>JBEDBL010000019.1:0-24789 GCA_041177245.1 Verrucomicrobiota bacterium | reverse complement strand
TCCGCGGCGGCGCTGGTCCTGAGCATCGCCCTCGGACTGCTCATCGCCCTCGCGCGTCGCTCGCATTATCCGGCCCTGCGCTGGTTCGCGGCCGGATACGTGGAAATCGTCCGCGGCACGCCGCTACTTGTCCAACTACTCATCCTTTTCTATGTCGTCGCGAACGCGATCGGTCTGCAAGACCGTTACGCCGCCGGAGTGATCATCCTCGCCATCTTCAGCGGGGCCTACATCGCCGAAATGATCCGAGGCGGCATCGAGAGCGTCGGCAAATCACAACTCGAATCCGCCCGCGCCATCGGACTCAGCCGTGTTCAGACCTACCGCTACGTTATTTTTCCGCAAGCTCTGCGCAATATCTTGCCGCCGCTCGCGGGGCAGGCTGCGTCGATCATCAAAGACAGCTCGCTCCTTTCCATCCTCGGCATCGAGGAATTCACCCTCGCCGCACAACAAGTCAACTCCGCCACCTACAGCACGCTGGAGAGTTATCTGCCGCTCGCCGTCGGCTACCTTGCGCTGACTCTTCCCGTGTCGCTGCTGGCTAGATGGCTGGAGAAAAAGTTCCGTTATGAAACGTGAGGAACAGTTGAGGGTTGAGAGATGAAAGTTGAGAGAAACAAAAGTTCTCTTCCGGTCCTCATCTGCAGCGGCATGCCGCGCCTTAGGCCAGCGTGCTGCCGTCGTGAGACATTTTTTCTTTCCCTCAACCCTAAACCCTCAACTTTCAACTAGAAATGCTCCTGCATTTCCATCAGCTCACCAAACGCTACGGCGACCACACCGTGCTCGACGGGATCACGGCGAATTTGGAATTTCCAAATGTGCTTGCGCTGCTCGGACCATCCGGCGGCGGCAAGTCTACGCTGCTGCGCGTCATCGGCGGACTTGAAACGCCCGATGAAGGGACAGTGCAACTCGATGGTATGGACATTCCGCGTGAAGAAAAACAACTGCGCCGCTACCGCAGCCAGATCGGCACCGTATTCCAGTCATGGAACCTCTTCCCGCATTTGGATGCCCTGGCCAACGTCATGCTGCCACTCACCGCGGTGCACGGACTCGGGCCGGACGAAGCACACACCCGCGCGGAAGAGTTAATCGAACGTCTAGGTCTGAAGGGGCACGCCCACAAACGCCCGGCGGAATTATCCGGTGGACAACGCCAACGCATCGCCATCGCCCGCGCGGTCGCCATCCGTCCCAAACTGCTCCTTTTCGACGAACCGACTTCCGCGCTCGATCCCGAAATGACTGCTGAAGTGCTCGAAGTCATCGCCGACCTCAAAGCCGAGGGCCGGACTTTCATTCTCGTCACCCACGCCATGAACTTCGCCCGCACCGTGGCCGATCAGGTCGCCTTCCTCGCCGGAGGCAAAATCATCGAACACGCCGCTGCCGAGAACTTCTTCGCCCGCCCCCAATCGGAGACTGCTCAGCGTTTCCTGGACCGGGTGTTGAAGTATTGAGCAGCGCCGGTCAGAACTTCGCGCCGATGGAGAAGTAGATGTTCTGGCTGGTCTGGTCGGCGTTGGCCGCGGCGGCGTTCCAGAAGAAGGATGCCTCCCACGTGTCGCCGAAGTTCAGGCCCACGCCCGCGCCCGCGTAGAAGTAATCCTGCTGCGGTTGCGATGTCTGGAAGCCGAAGGGCGAGGACGCTCCGCCGGTGTTGAACGACGAGTTGATCGTGTAGGCGTTCTGCAGGAACTCGTGCTGCCAGCTCGCGCTGACCATCGGCGTGACCGCGAAGTTCTTGGTCACCTGCCAGCGATACGCGGCCTGCGCGCCGAGCGAGTAAAGCAGGCTGCTGCTGTTGTAGCCCTGCACGTCGAGATTGAGCGAGTCCGCCCCCGTCTCGTTGAAGCCCTGCACGTTGAAGTAGGTGTATTGCAGACTGCTCACCGGTCCGAAGGTGAAGTTGCCCGCCTTGATGTCGTAGCCCGTGGAGAGCGCCACATCCAACTCGCCCGCCCCGGTGTCCCCGCGCGCCGTGCGGTCGATCGTGCCGAACTCGATACTGCGGTCCATGTCGTAGGTGTGCCAGGCCCCGCCGACCAATCCATTGGCGTAGAACCCGCCCAGCCCGAACGCCCCGAAGCCGCCGAAGCGCACCGCGTTGTCCGTCACCCGGCTGCCGCCGTCATACTGCGCCTGCAACCCCTGGTATCCGGCATACACGCCGGCGGCCAGATTCTCGCTCCACCGGTAGGAAGCACCCGCCGTCACCCCGCCGCTCTGGCTCTTGTAATCCTGCAAAAGTCCGCCGCTGTTGGCATTGGCGAAGACGCCGTTGCCGTCGACGAAGACACCCCAATGGTCGTCTTCCGCCTCTTCCACCGGCACTTCGTCCACCGTGCCCTTGGCCGCAAACTGCTTGCCGTCGCGCAGCGGCGCCGGATCGAGGCCCGAGGTGCTGAACCCGCGCCCGTTGATCCGCTGCATCCACATGCGCTGAAACATCGAGGTGTTCAGCGCGTTGGCCACGTTGAAGGCCATGGTCGGCAGCGACGCGTAGAGCGAGGGCATGATCGCCTCGAAGGCCGCGGGATATTGTTCCGCGGTCAATTCGTCCAGCGCGATGCTCACCGTCTCGCGGTCCCCGCTCTTGGCCGGGATGAACGCATCGAGCGCTTTGGCCACTTTGCGCTGGTTCGGCGTCACCGCCACCTGCGTGTAGCTGAGCGGCGCGACGAGCAGCGTGCCCTGCGTGTTGCTGCTGTCGGTGAGGAAACGTCCGCGGAAGCCCGAGGGCATGGTGATCGTGTCGAACTCCCCGCTGATCCCCCCGCCCGCCGAGAGGAACTGGTATTTGTCGCCGAAGGATAATGTTCCGCCGTCCACCGTGGTCACCGTGAGCGTCCCGGCCAGCGAGGCCGTGCCGCTGGCGACCAGACGGTCGAAGTTGTTCGGACCCGCGATCTGCATGTCGAAATTGCCCGAGGAGCCCTGCGTGTAATTGCCCACGATGGTCAAGGTCCCGGGCGAGTTGCCCGGCGAGACCGTGCCATTGTTGAACACGTTGCCGAAGATCGTCCCCGCACCACCGAGCAGCGCGTTGCGCAGCACGGTGAGACCGTCGGTTGTGAACTCGCCGTTGATGAGCAATCCGCCCGCACTCACCGTGGCCCGGCCGTTGACCAACACCTTGCCGAGGAGATTGAGCAATCCGTCGCCCAGCTTGGTGAAATCGCCCGGCACGAAGAGCTGCCCGCCCTGCACCGTCGCGTTGCCGCTGTTCACCGTGAAGTTGCCGCTCGTCACTTGCAGCTGATTGAGGACCGTCAATATGCTGCTGGGGGCGAAGGTTAGACTGTTGACCGTGTTGTTCTGCGTGGGACCCGCGGTAACCACATTATTGCTGACGAAAAAGTCCGCGTAGGTCGGCGTGTAGGTCGGGCCGCCGTTCTGGATGATGGAGCCGCTCGAGGATCCCTCGAAGTTGACCAGCAGGTTCGTGCCGTTGATCGTAAACGTTGGGGTCAGCCCGAGGAGCGCGTTGCCGCTGAATCTGGTCAGGGCAAACGAACCCATGTTGGTCCACCCGAGGATCGAATAGGCAGTGTTCGGCGCGAAGCCGCCGTCGCCGGTGAAAGCGAAGGCGCCGCCGCCCGCACCAAGCGTGAAGTTGGTCGCGATGCCAACAAAGCTCGTGGTCGTGCCGAGGGTCGAGGCGATCGTTCCGCCGTTCCAGACGAGCGACTCGATGTCGAGCCTGCCCACCGGGGCCAAGCTGCCGCCCGCATTGAGTTGCACGGTGCTGGTGCCGAGGGCCGTGGCGTTGGCGGTTTGCAGCGTGCCGCTGCTGATCACCGTCGTCCCGCTGTAGGTATTCGCGCCGCTCAGCGTCGTCGTGCCTGCACCGAGTTGGTTGATCGTGCCGGTGCCGGAAATGATCGAGTTGATCGTCGTGGCATCCCGCTGGTTGAAATTGATCGCGCCTGTGCCTGCGCCGAAGGCGATGGTCGGGGCAATGATCGTGCCCGCGATGTCGTTCGTCCCGAAGCGGCCGAGGTTCAGCGTGCCGGAGGAAGCATTCGATGCGGCGATGACAATGCTGGAGGCCGTTGCTGTGCCGCCATCGGCAAGCGTCAGGCTGCTGCCACTCCCTCTGCGGCCCACAACGACCTCGCCGCTGTTGTTCCACAACGAATTCGTGCCGGTCACCAACACGCTGTTGTTGAAGGAGTTGGACGTGTAGCCAAGGTAGCTTGCGGTATTCGCCACCACGCCGCCGTTGGAAACGACCAAGCTGTTACTGCTGCCGAAACGGCCGACTACGAGCTCTCCGCTGTTGGTCCAGAGCGAGTTCGCGCCGGTGACCAAAGCGCTGTTGTTGGAGGAGATCGTCCCGGAGAAACCGAGCCCGATGGCGCTGTTGGAATTCGCCACCTTGCCGCCGTTGGAAATGACCAGACTGTTGCCGCTACCAAAGAACCCGACGTAGAGATCGCCGCCGTTGGTCCAGAGCGAGTTCGTGCCGGTGACCAAAGCGCTGTTGTTGGAGGAGATCGCAAAGCAACCGATGGAGCTCAAGTCCGCCACCGCCACCTTGCCACCGTTGGAAATGACCAGACTGTTGCCGCTGCCAAACGAGCCGACAGCAAGTTCGGCGCTGTTGGTCCAGAGCGACCCCGCGCCCGTGACCAGCACGCTGCTGTTGGAGGCGGCCGATTGTCTGCCAATGTAGCCGTCTCTATTCGCCATCTCGCCGCCGTTGGAAATGACCATAGCGATATTGCTGTTGGTGTTGCCGACGTAGAGATCGCCGATGGCGTTCACAATGCCTTCGACCAACAGCGCGCCGGCATCGATCACCGCGTTGCCCCCGACCTGTGCGGCGCCCAAGAGCGCAAGGGTCCCCGCCCCCAGCTTGTTGAAGTCGCCCGGGGTGGCCAGCGTTCCGTTGGTCACCGTGGCCAGACCATTGCTCACCGTGAAGTTGCCATTGGTCACATTGAGCGTGTTGTTGACCGTCAAGGTGCTGGCGCCTTGGAAGGTCAACGCCGCCACCGTGTTGCTCTCGTTCGTCCGCCCGGTGGTCACGTTGTTGCTGACCTGGAAATTCGCGTAGAGCGGCGTGTAGATATTGGACGAGTTCTGCAGGATTGATCCGTTCGTCGCGCCCTCGAAGTTGACCAAGAGATTGGTGCCGTTGGTCGTGAAGATCGGAGTCAAACCAAGGAGCGCGTTGCCGCTGAAGTCGCTCAAGGCAAATGAGCCCCAGTTGGTCCAGCCGAGGATGGAATAGACGGTGTTGACCGCAAAGCCGCCGTCGCCCGTGAAAGCGAAGGTGCCGCCGCCCGCACCAAGGGTGAAGTTGGTGCCGATGCCGATGAAGCTCGTGTTGGTGCCGAGGGTCGAGGCGATCGTGCCGCCGCTCCAAGTCAACGAAGCGATGTTGAGCCTACCCACCGGGGCCAGGCTGCCCGCGTTGAGTTGCACCGCGCTCGTGCCGAGGGCCGAGGCGTTGTCAGTTCGCAAGGTGCCGTTGGCGATCAACGTCGCGCCGGTGTAGGAGGTATTCGCGCCGCTCAAGGTCGTGGTGCCCGCGCCCAGTTGGTTGATCGTGCCGGCGCCGCTGATGGTCGAGGTGATCGTCACCGCATCGCTTTGGTTGAAATTGATCGCACCCGTGCCCGAGCCGAAGGCGATGGTCGGGGCGATGATCGTGCCGCCGAGATCATTGGTGCCGAAGCGGCCGATGTTCAAGGTGCCGGAGGAAGCATTCGATGCGGCGATAACAATGCTGGAGGCCGTTACTGTGCCGCCATCGGCAAGCGTCAGGCTGCTGCCACTCCCCCTGCGACCTAGAACGAGCTCGCCGCTGTTGTTCCACAACGAATTCGTGCCGGTCACCAACACGCTGTTATTGGAAGATGACGCAGAAAAGCCGATGGTGCCGTTGCTGTTCGCCGCCCTGCCACCGTTGGAAATGACCAGTCTGTTAACGCTGCCCTCATAGCCAACCACGAGGTCGTTGCTGATGGTCCAGCGCGAGTTCGTCCCGGTGACCAGCACGCTGTTGTTGGAGGAGCTGGAGAAGCGGCCGATGTAGCCCGCGGCGTTCGCCACCGTGCCGCCGTTGGAAATGACCAGGCTGTTGCCGCTGCCGAAGTCGCCGACAAAGAGATCGTCACTATTGGTCCACTGCGATGCCGTCCCGGTGACCAGCACGCTGTTGTTGGAGGCGGTCGGTTCGTAGCCGATATAAGACACGCCACTTGCCACCGTGCCGCCGTTGGAGATGACCAAGCTGTTGCCGCTGCCCTGGTGGCCGACAGAGAGATCGCCGCTGTTGCTCCAGCTCGAATTCGGACCCATGACCAGCGCGCTGTTGTTGGAGGAGTTGGCGAAGCGGCCGATGTAGCCCGTGGAGTTCGCCACCGTGCCGCCGTTAGAAATGATTAGGCTGTTGCTGCTGCCGGTGTTGCCGACGGTCATATTATTGGCAAAGGTGTGCGTGCCACCTTTGGCGATGAAAGTCGCGCCGCTGCCGGTGTCGCCGATTTTGAAGGCGGACGCGTTGTTCACCGTGGTGCCTTCGGAGATGATCGTGCCGCCGTTGAAGTTGATCACGTTCTTGGAGCCGTTGGTGGCGAGCAACTGCTTCACCGTCACCGTGCCGCCGGTGACATTCAGCGTGCCCGACCCGGCTTTGCCGACGTTGATCTGGCCATTGGTCACAGTGAGACTTCCGCCGCTGATGCTCACCGAGTTGTTCGAGGCGCCTGCCTCCGCGCTGACGACCAAGTTCGTGCCGACAAACACCCCGCCGCCGTTGGAAATAACCAGGCTGTTGCCACTGCCCGAGTTGCCGACAAAGAGATTGCCGCTGTTGGTCCAGAGCGAGTTGGATTCCGTCACCAGCACGCTGTTGTTGGAGGAGCGTGTCGTGTAGCCAATGTAGCCGTTGCTCGCCACCGCCACCCTGCCGCCGTTGGAAATAACCATGCTATTGCTGCTGCCTTCGAAGCCGACCAGGAGGTAGTCGCTGTTGGACCAAGTCGAGCCCGAACCGGTGACGAACACGCGGTTGTTCAAGGAGACACCGATGTAGCCGAGGATGCCGGCAGCATCCGCCACCGTGCCGCCGTTGGAAATGTCCAGGCTGTTGCCCTTGCCCTGCTGGCCGACATAGAGAGAACCGCTGTTGGTCCAGAGCGAATTTGTCCCAGTGACGAGCACGCTGTTGTTGGAGGAATCTGAGCTGCCGCCGATGGTGCCCGCGGCAGTCGCCACGGTGCCGCCGTTGGAAATGAACAGACTGTTGCCGTTGCCCACCGAGCCGACAAACAATTCGCTGGCAAAGGTGTGCGTGCCGCCGTTGGCGATGAAGGTGGCGCCGCTGCCGGCGTCGCCGATCTTGAAGTCGGACCCGTTGTTCACCGTGGTGCCTTCGGAGATGATCGTGCCGCCGTTGAAGGTGATCACGCTGTTGGGGCCGTTGGTGGCGAGCAACTGCTTCACGGTCACCGTGCCGCCGGTGACATTCAGCGCACCCGAGCCGGCTTTGCCGATGTCGATCTGGCCATTGGTCACGGTGAGACTTCCGCCGCTGATGCTCACCGAGTTGTTTGAGGCGCCTGCCTCCGCGCTGATGACCAAGTCCTTGCCGATTGTCACCCTGCCATCGTTCGAAATGACCAGGCTGTTGACGCTACCGAAGTAGCCGACAATGAGATCGCCGCTGTTGGTCCAGAGCGAATTCGTGCCGGTGTCCAGCACGCTGTTGTTGGAGGAGAAGAAGCCGATGGCGCCGAACCTATTGGCCACCGTGCCACCGTTGGTGATCACCAGGCTGCTGCTGCTACCCTGAAAGCCGATGTAGAGGGTTTCGCTGTTGGTCCACACCGAGTTGCTTCCCGTGACCAGCACGCTGTTGTTGGAGGAGAAGAAGCCGATGAAGCCGAACTGATTGGCCACCGTGCCGCCGTTGGAAATAACCAGGCTGTTGCCGCTGCCGGCGTCGCCGACACGGAGTTGGTCACTGTTGGTCCACAACGATTCCGCGCCGGTGACCAGCGCGCTGTTGTTGGAGGAGGTGGCGAAGCGGCCGATGTAGCCGTTGCTGTTCCCCATCGTGCCGCCGTTGGAGATGACCATGGCAACGTTGCTGTTGGTCTTCCCGACGTAGACTGCGCCCGCGGCGTTAACGCTGCCTTCGACCAGCAGGGCGCCGGCATAGATCACCGCGTTGCTCCCGATCTGCGCGGCGCCGAAGAGCGCGAGGGTCCCCGCCCCCAGCTTGTTGAAGTCACCCGGGGTGGCCAGCGTTCCGTTGGTCACCGTGGCCAGACCATTGCTCACCGTGAAATTGCCATTGGTCACGTTGAGCGTGTTGTTGACCGTCAAGGTGCTGCCGTCCGCGAAGGTCAACGCCGCCACCGTGTTGTTCTCGCTCGTCTTGCCGGTGGTCACGTTGTTGCTGACGAAAAAGTTCGCGTCGAGCGGCGTATAAACATTGGACGAGTTCTGCAGAATCGAACCGCTTGTCGCGCCCTGGAAGCTGACCAGCAAGTTGGTCCCATTGATGGTGAAGATCGGAGTGAGGTTGGTGTAACCGGGCAACGGACCGGCCGCGCTGAAGTTGCTCGCGGTGACCGCACCCCAATTGGTCCAACCAAGGAGGAAATAAGCGGTATTGACCGCAAAGCCTCCGTCGGCGGTGAAGGCGAAGGTGCCGCCGCCAGGGTTGAGCGTGAAGTTGGTCGCGATGCCGACGAAGCTCGTGCTCGTGCCGAGCGTCGAGGCGATGGTGCCGCCGTTCCAAGTCAAAGAAGCGATGTTGAGCCTACCCACCGGAGCCAAGCTGCCCGCGTTGAGTTGCACCGCGCTCACGCCCAAGGCCGAGGCGTTGGCAGTTTGCAGCGTGCCGTTGGTGATCAGCGTGGTGCCGCTATAGGTATTCGAGCGACTCAGCGTCGTTGTGCCCGCGCCAAGTTGGTTGAGCGTGCCCGCACCGCTGATCACCGAGGTGATCGTGGTGGCATCGCGCTGGTTGAAATTGATCGCGCCCGTGCCGGCGTCGAAGGCGATGGTCGGGGAGACAATCGTGCCGCCGAGATCATTGGTGCCGAAGCGGCCAATGTTCAAGGTGCCGGAGGAGCCGGCGCGCGCGGCGATGACGATTTTCGGTGCGGCAACCTTGCCACCGTCGGCCACCGTCAGACTACCGCCGCCCCCGTAGCCGACGAGGAGATCGCTGCTGTTGGTCCAGAGCGAGCCAGCACCGGTGACTAGCGCACTGTTGTTGGAGGAGGCCGAGAGGAAGCCGATGAAGCCAAGGCCGTTCGCCACTTTGCCGCCGTTGGAAATAACCAGGCTGTTGCCGCTGCCATAGTTGCCGACATAAAGCCCGGCGCTGTTCGTCCAGAGCGAGCCCGCACCGGTGACCAGCGCACTGTTGTTGGAGGAGGCAGAGAGGAAGCCGATGGTTCCAAAGCCGTTCGCCACTTTGCCGCCGTTGGATATGACCACGCTGTTACCGCTGCCACCGAAGCCGACATTCATGCCGCCGCTGTTGGTCCAGAGGGAATCCGTTCCGGTGACCAGCACGCTGTTGTTGGAAGAGGTTGAATTAGTGCCGATGTAGCCGTCGGCATTGGCCACCGTGCCGCCGTTGGAAATGACTAGGCTGTTGCTGCTGCCGATGTTGCCGACATAGAGGTCGCCGCTGTTGGTCCAGAATGATGCCGCCCCGGTGACCAGCACGCTGTTGTTGGAGGCGGTTGGCGCCCCGCGACCGCCGTAGCCGATGAAGCTGCTGCTAGCCACCGCCACCGTGCCGCCGTTGGAGATGACCAAACGGTTGCCGCTGCCGCCGACGCCGACAACAAGAGGGCCACTGTTGGTCCAGAGCGAGCCAGCACCGGTGACTAGCGCACTGTTGTTGGAGGCGGCAGTCGTCTGCCCGATGGTGCTGGCGAGGCCTGCTGCCACCTTGCCGCCATCGGAAATGACCAGGCTGTTGCCGGTGCCCTCGTAGCCGACAACAAGATATTCGCTGTTGGTCCAAAGCGAGTTCGACCCGGTGACCAGCACGCTGTTGTTGGAGGATCCGGAGAAACCGCCGATGTAGACGCCCTTGCCATTCGCCACCGTGCCGCCGTTGGAAATGATCAGGCTGTTGCTGCTGCCGATGTTGCCGACGATCATGTCATTGGCAAAGTTGTGCATCCCGCCGTTGGCGATGAAGGTGGCGCCGCTGCCGGTGTCGCCGATCTTGAAGTCGGACCCGTTGTTCACCGTGGTGCCTTCGGAAATGATCGTGCCGCCGTTGAAGGTGATCACGCTGTCAGCGCCGTTGGTGGCGAGCAACTCCTTCACCGTCACCGTGCCGCCGGTCACCTCGAGCGTGCCGGAGCCGGCTTTGCCGATGTCGATCTGGCCATTGGTCACGGTGAGACTTCCGCCACTGATGCTCACCGAGTTATTCGAGGCCCCGGCCAATGCGCTGATGACCAAGTTCGTGCCGACAAATACTTCGCCGCCGTTGGCGATGTTGAGGCTGTTGCTGCTGCCGGTGTTGCCGACGATCATGCTGTTGGAAAAATTGTGCGTGCCGCCGTTGGCAATGAAGGTGGCGCCGCTGCCGGTGTCGCCGATCTTGAAGTCGGACCCGTTGTTCACCGTGGTGCCCGCGGAAATGATCGTGCCGCCGTTGAAGTTGATCACGCTTTTGGTGCCGTTGGTGGCGAGCAACTGCTTCACCGTCACCGTGCCGCCGGTCACGTTGAGCGTGCCTGAACCGGCCTTGCCTATGTCGATCTGGCCATTGGTCACGGTAAGACTTCCGCCGCTGATGCTTGCCACGTTATTCGAGGCTCCAGCCGACTCACTGATGACCAAATTCGTGCCAACGAACACCCCGCCGCCATCGGCGATGGTGAGACTGTTGCCGCTGCCGATGCGGCCGACATAGAGGTCCCTGCTGTTGGTCCAGAGCGACTCCGCGCCTGTGACCAGCACGCTGTTGTTGGAGGAAGTCGTGTCGAAGCCGATGAAGCCGAAAGTTGCCACCACCGTGCCGCCGTTGGAAATGACCAGGCGGTTGCTGCTGCCCCCGGAGCCGACAGCGACGTATACGCTGTTGGTCCAGAGCGAGCCCGCGCCTGTGACTAGCACGCTGTTGTTGGAGGAGCGTGAAGAGGAGCCAATGACGCCAGGACTATTCGCGACCGTGCCGCCGTTGGAAATGATCAGGCTGTTACCGCTGCTGCCGGTTCCGACATAAAGAAGGCCAATATTCGTCCAGGTCGATTTCGACCCGGTGACCAGCACGCTGTTGTTGGAGGAGTTGGTGGCGTTCCCGATGTAGCCGTTGGCATTGGCCACCGTGCCGCCGTTGGAAATGACCAGGCTGTTGCCATGGCCTTGTTCGCCGACATAGAGATGGCGGCCGTTGGTCCAGAGCGAGTTCGTCCCGGTGACCAGCACGCTGTTGTTGGAGGAGGTCGCGGCGTAGCCGATGAAGCCGTCAGCGACATTCGCCACCGTGGCGCCGTTGGAAATCACCAGGCTATTGGTGCTGCCTTCGTTGCCGACGACCATGTTATTGGCAAAGTTGTGCGTGCCGCCGTTGGCGATGAAGGTAGCGCCGCTGCCGGTGTCGCCGATCATGAAGTCGGACCCGTTGTTCACCGTGGTGCCTTCGGAGATGATCGTGCCGCCGTTGAAGTTGATCACGCTATTGGCGCCGTTGGTGGCAAGCAACTCCCTCACCGTCACCGTGCCGCCGGCGACATTCAGCGTGCCCAAGCCCTTCCGGCCGATGTTGATCTTGCCATTACTCACGGTGAGACTTCCGCTACTGATGCTCACCGAGTTGTTCGCGGATCCGGCCTGTGTGCTGATGAACAAGCCACTGCCGACCGCTACCGTGCCGCCGTTGGAAATGACCAGGCTGTTGCCGCTGCCAAATAAGCCGACAGCGAGTTCGGTGCTGTTGGTCCAGAGCGAGTTGCTTCCGGTCACAAGGACCGAGTTGTTCGAGGATCCGGCCGATGAGCTGATGTAGCCGCTGCGATTAGCCACCGTGCCGCCATTAGAAATAACTAGGCTATTGCTGCTGCCTTGGAAGCCGACATAGACATAATCGCTGTTGGTTAGCAAGGTGCCGGAGTTAAGAACGTTGAGAGTATTAAGCGATGAAAACACGGAATAGCCGACATAGGTGTCGACGTATGAATTGGTTCCCGAGGTGAAGTTGGTCGTCACACCGCCAGATAAATTACCGACGATGAGGTCAGCTGCGGCGAGCGGTGTTACGGATGCGAAGAAAGCGGCAGCGCATAGCGCCGCGCCGAGGGCGGGGATTTGTTTCATGGGCGTGCTTTTTTCCGGCCACGACCAACACCGAAGGTTACTACCCGGCGTCGTCACAATTGGAGGTCCGCGGCCGGCACACCAGAAACGATGACAACAGTGCCCACCCTCGGTGCGAAGCACCCCCGGGGCAACCGTTTTTTACGCGCGCGGGCAACAAAGGTGATAATCCCTCAACCGGCAGTTGAGAGTTGAGGGACTGCGCATGGCGATGGCGGAGGGGCCAGAGCATCAGAGCGGGGAGGCCGATCGCGGATAAAGGTCCGGTCGGGGGCGCCGAACGGATTGGGAGGAGTGCTCATGCCCGGCGAACCCGAGCACTCGCGATTGTCCGTCAAAATACCGGGAAGGTTGGGGACTACCGACCAACTTAACCCTTCGTTTTCATGGTTACCTTTTGTTGAGAAATTCCGGAAGAACTCTCACGGGGGTGCGGAGGGCACGCAGAACTTGACATGGTTTGTATTACAAATACTATTCAAAGCATGACATCAGCCTCGACGACTCTGCAGGTGCGCCTGTCCCGGGCATTGCGCGACAACGCTTCCTCCGCTCTGGAGGAAATGGGGCTCGATCTGCCCACCGCCGTGAGGCTCTACCTGACCAAGGTGGCAAAGACTCGCCGCATCCCCTTCCCGCTCGAGGCTGAACCGATCGCCGAGGTGGTGGAAGTCGACCGTGCCACGCAATTGAGGATGGATCGCATCGCGAAAAGTTGGAAGAAAACCAAAAACCGTCGGTGATGGTTTTTATCTCCGCGCAAATCCGGCGGAGGGAGTTCGGCCGCAAAGTTCCCGCGGAGGATTTGCCGGTGATCACCCGTTCGGCCCGCGCAGCCTTGGGTGTTCCCATCGCGGCGCGTGGTCTTCCCCCGCATACCCAACTGATCAAGGCTTATGCCACATCCAAGCGTGGGCCCAAACGAATCGTGTATCTCCTGGCCGTTGAGGACGGGGACATGTTCCTGCTTTTTTATCGCGCCAAGAATGATGCCATCGGAAAAAATGCCAGCATGAGCAATCCCGCATTCCGTGCGGCGCTGGATAAATATCTCGCACTGCTCGAAGCAGACATCGCGGACGGAGACATCGAGGAACTCATGGCGACCGATGACTGAGGTGCGGGTTGGCAGACGCCAGTTTCCAGAGACCGGAGAAAGACCAGCCACTGATTGCGCGGATGAAAGGCAGGATGAGACTTTGGGCGGCTAGACCGGGCCGAACTCCTTGCCTCGGGCCGCGCCACGGCTTCTTCGCAAGTCCCCAGCCCGAGACAGCCCTGCAAAAAGCCGGGCACGAGGCACTCCACACGCTGGATCTTCCCGGAGGAAACCGGACTCCGGACAACGCCATCTCCCTGCCGGCTGACCAAGAATGCTACATCGTCGTCAGCAAAGACTCCGACTTTGTCGTTTCCCTCCTGCTGCAAGAATCCCCGAAGAAACTCCCGCAGATCTCCACGGTCAACATCACGAATCCCAAACTCGAAGCCCTGTTCTCGGCAATCTTAGGGCGATTCAAGAAGCCTTCCGCGCGGGATCGCATGTGGAAATCAACCGCACGACCCTGATCATTCACGGATAAGCGGCCCGGGACTTCCTTGATTGGGCGCTGAAGTATTGAAATGTAGGCTCTAGTCAGCACCGCGCGACTTGCGGCAAGGAATCGAAGTGCCTGTCGCGGGAAAAAAGCAAGAGATCGTGTTGGACGGCGAGCGCCGCGATCCAGATGTCGTTGACCGGAATCGGCGTCCCTTGCAAACGAAGCTGCGCGAATATTCGCGCGAAGTGATGCGTGGTCTCTTCGTCGGCGAGCAACACGCGCACGCGCTCGGAGTTCAGGAAGACAGTGAGCGACTTCTCATTCTGTCGGGCGAGCGTCCCGCAAAGGAACCCCGCCCGCAACTCGGCCAGAACAACAAACGGCAGACAAATGATGCGCGCCCGTTGGATGACATCGACCGCTTTCTTTTCACCTTCGCAAAAATCGCGATAGCGGTTTGTATCGAGCAAAATCCTCATCGCCAAAGCGCGGGATCGATTTGCTCGAAAACTTCCTGCGCTTGGTCGAACGCCGGGTCGGCAACCCACGAACCGGCCAGCGCATCGAGATCACGCTGCCTTTTGCCTTCATGGCCGGGGTCAGCCGCAGAGTCGAGCAGCGACAGAGTGTACGCGTTCAGACTAACGCCCTCTTCCGCCGCGGCCTCCCGGAGGACGGAATCGGTCCGTTCCGAGACGCCGCGAACAGTGTATTGAACCCGCTTCCGCATTGTGCAGGCATTATAATGCAGGCGTGCCTATATGGCAAGCCTGCTGCCTCAAGAGGCGCGATAGCGCCAGGCTTGCCTGTGGCCCGTTTGGTGGCAGCGGCACCCCATCTGCGCTGCGCTTCGATTCGCAGTCTCGGCTCCACCGCGAGTCACTTGTCCGGTTCGTCGCCGGGGACGGCGACGCTACACCCGAACCTCCGCACTCTCTGCGTCCTCTGCGGTTAAAAACTACGCCGTCGCTTCGACCGCGTTGCGCACGCTGGCCAGCGCATAGTCGCGGTTCATCTTGGCGATAAAAGCTGCGGGAACCCCGGCGGGACAAACCGCTTCGCATTCGTAGTAGTTCGAGCAATTGCCGAAGCCTTCCTTGTCCATTTGCGCGACCATGCCGCGCACACGACGGTTGGCCTCCGCCTTGCCTTGCGGCAGGAGCCCCAGATGACCGACCTTCGCCGAGACGAACAGCATGGCCGAACCGTTCGGACAAGCCGCGGCACAAGCGCCGCAACCGATGCAGGCAGCCGCATCCATGGCGTAGTCCGCAACAGTCTTTGGAATCGGCGTGTCATTGGCATCCTGCGCATTGCCGCAGCGCTCGCTGATGAAGCCTCCGGCTTGGATCACGCGGTCGAAGGCGGCGCGATTGACCACCAGATCTTTGACCACGGGAAACGCACCGACACGGAACGGCTCGATGTAGATCGTGTCGCCGTCCTTGAACTTGCGCATGTAAAGCTGGCAAGCGGTGCCGCGGCCCGGACCCTGCGGGATGCCGTTGATGGTCAGGCTGCACATGCCACAGATGCCCTCGCGGCAGTCGTGGTCGAACGCCACCGGCTCACTTCCGTTTTCGCTGAGGCGGTCATTGACGATATCGAGCATCTCCAAAAACGAAGCCTCGGACGGAATGTTCTGCGCTTCCACGTCTTGAAATTTGCCCTGACCACACCCCTCTTCCTGACGCCAAATCTTGAGGTTGAAGTTCATGGTTATTTGTAGCTTCGCGTGGCCAATTTCACGGACTCGTAGTTCAGCGGTTCCTTTACCAGCTCGGGCTTGTTGCCTTCACCGCTGTATTTCCAAGCCGATACATAGAAATAGTCGTCGTCATTGCGCAGCGCCTCGCCTTCGGGTGTCTGGTACTCTACGCGGAAGTGTCCGCCGCAGGATTCATTGCGGTTGAGCGCGTCCTCGCACATGAGTTGACCGAAGTCGATGAAGTCGGCCACGCGTCCGGCTTTTTCGAGTGACTGGTTCAACTCGTCGCCGTCTCCGAGCACGCAGACATTGCTCCAGAATTCCTTGCGGATTTCGTCGAAGCGCTTGATCGCTTTTTCCAGACCTTCCCTGCTGCGCGCCATGCCGCACTCGTCCCAGAGAAGCTTGCCAATCTCCTTATGGAAGCTGTCGACCGTGCGTTTGCCCTTGATGGAGAGGAGTCGCTTGATGCGGTCCCGCACCTCCTCTTCCGCTTTTTTGAATTCCGGACGGCCAGCCTCCGGCCGCGTGCCGCGGAGGGGCGCGAGGTAGTTGCCGATGGTATAAGGAAGGACAAAATATCCGTCGGCCAAGCCCTGCATGAGCGCGCTGGCCCCTAGACGGTTGGCTCCGTGGTCGGAGAAGTTCGCCTCACCGATGACAAAAAGCCCGGGGACATTGCTCTGCAGTTCATAGTCCACCCAGAGACCGCCCATCGTGTAATGCACCGCCGGATAAATCCGCATCGGCGTTTTGTAGGCATTCTCGCCCGTGATGTTCTCATACATCTCGAAGAGATTGCCGTAACGTTCGCGCACCGTGTTCTCGCCGAGCCGCTTGATCGCGTCGGCGAAGTCCATGTAAACGCCGAGCCCGCCCGGACCGACCCCGCGGCCCTCGTCGCAGACTTCCTTGGCCGAACGTGAGGAAATGTCGCGCGGCGCGAGGTTGCCGTAGCTTGGGTATTTGCGCTCGAGAAAATAGTCGCGGTCCTGCTCGGGAATGTCGGACGGCTTCTTGCCGCAATCTTCCTTGCGTTTCGGCACCCAGACGCGTCCGTCGTTGCGTAGCGACTCGCTCATCAACGTGAGCTTCGACTGGTATTCGCCACTGACCGGAATGCAGGTCGGATGGATCTGCGTGAAGCACGGATTGGCGAAGAGCGCGCCGCGGCGGTAAGCACGGTAAGTCGCGGTGACATTGCAGCCCATCGCGTTGGTCGAAAGATAAAAAGCGTTCCCGTAGCCTCCACTGGCCAGAATCACCGCGTCGGCCGAGTGGGACTCGATTTCACCGGTCACCATGTTGCGGGTGATGACGCCCTTGGCGTGCCCGTCGACGAGCACGAGGTCGAGCATCTCGTGGCGAGGATGCATTTTGACCGTTCCGGCGGAGATTTGGTGGCTCAACTCGGAATAAACACCGAGAAGGAGTTGCTGTCCGGTTTGGCCGCGCGCGTAGAAGGTCCTTGAGACCTGCGCCCCGCCGAAGGAACGGTTGGCCAGCATGCCGCCGTATTCGCGGGCGAATGGCACGCCTTGCGCCACGCATTGGTCGATGATGCGGCCGCTGACTTGCGCCAGCCGGTAGACGTTGGCTTCGCGCGAACGGAAATCACCTCCCTTGATCGTATCCATGAACAGACGGTCAATGCTGTCGCCGTCGTTCTGGTAATTCTTCGCCGCATTGATCCCGCCCTGCGCCGCGATGCTGTGCGCACGACGCGGACTGTCCTGATAGCAGAAGCACTTCACGTTGTAGCCCTGCTCGCCGAAAACCGCGGCGGCGGAGCCTCCGGCCAAACCGGATCCGACCACGATCAGCTCATAGCGGCGCTTGTTGGCCGGGCTGACCAGCTTGCTCGCCGCTTTGAAATTGGTCCACTTGTCGGCCAGCGGTCCTCCCGGGATTTTGGGATCGAGGGTGGTGGTGCTCATTTTGCGGCGGAAGCGGTCAAGGTCGGTTCGACACGTTTGTCATCGGGGAGGACTTTCAAATAGCCGGCCACCGAGGCAACCGGAATCGAGGCGAACGCCGCCATCAGCGCCCAGGCAACGACGAGCGCGCCGTTTTTGATCAGTGCCGCGGATTTGCGGCCGTTGAGACCGAATGTTTGGAAAATGCTCGAGATGCCGTGACTCAAATGCATGCCGAGCAACAGCAGGCTCAGGAGGTAGAACCCGGAGACAAGCGGGTGGTGAAAGCTGAGGATGATCATCGCCGCCACATCATGGCGGCCTTCAAGATCATAAAGGTGCGAGTGCGGGCTCATCCCCGCCGCAAACTGCAGCACGTGGAAAATGAGGAAACTCAGAACAACGAGTCCGCTCAGCGCCATGGTGCGGACGTAGATCGTGCTCTGCACACGCGCTTTGACCGCATAGCGCTGCGGCTTCGCCCTGCGGTTTTCCAGGACGAGCGAGAGGGCTGTGAAGATGTGCACCAAAAAAACCAGAAGCAGTCCGCCGCGCGCCGTCCAAAGAAAAAGCGGACTGGCGTGAAGCGCCTGCGCGTAAACATTGATCCCCTCGCCGTAGGGCCCGATGTAAATGGTCACATTGCCAGCCAGGTGGGCGAGGATGAAGAGGATCAGCAACGAGCCGGAAATGCCGACAATCCACTTTTTACCGATCGATGACTTGGCGAAAGCAAGGAGCGGATTCGGCCGGGGGACCGGAGGGGCGACAGATGCGACGCTCATGAATAGAGCAGCTTATAAGATTTCCTAATAGTTGCAACGACTTAGAACACACACCGGATGCACCCCACTTGCCAAAGCCCCAAACTAGGTCTCTAGTTGTGCATCATGAATCCGGTCCAAGGTCTCCTTCTTCTCGCGATATGCGTTCTGTCAGCGCAGTCCCTCTCGGCCCGCGGGGGCGGAGGAGGATTCCGCGGCGGGGGCGATTTCGGCGGCGGGGAATTTCGCGATGACGCGGTGGACAATGATGTCTTCCGCCAGGAGGCCCCGAGGGTCGACGAAAACGTCGATCCGGTGGTGCGCGACGACGCGAACATCCAGCGCACTGGTGACGACGGCTTCCGTATCAACGACGGCGGCGCCTCGGCTAGCGTCCGCGCGGACAGCGACGGCGCAGCCAACGTGAAAGTGCGTACGGTCAACGGCGCTGACTACGACGCCACCGTGGTCGGACCCGACGGATTCCGCAACGGCTACGTCTGGCGCAACGGCGCCTACGTCGCGGTGAACTGCGATCCGTGGGTTCCCTACGCCGTGCCATTCGGCGCGTGGGCCGGTTGGTCGGTCGTGACCCAACCCGACTACGTGCAATATCCTGTCTACTCGACGTATCCCGTGGAAACCGCGGTCGAAGTCGCTCTGCAAAAACTCGGACTCTACAGCGGCCCCATCGACGGACTGGCCGCGTCCTGCGCCGGCGCCATCGAGCAATATCAGATGCAAAACAGCATGTCCGTCACCGGCACGATCACGCCGGAACTCCTCACCGCCCTCGGCATCCAGGCGAGCTTCCAGTAAGCGCTCGGCAGGACATTCTAGCTTACCCAACTACTTTCTCAGCCGGCCACTCGGCGAAGCAATGGAAAGGAAAAATCCGCCGGCTATCCTTTTCGTCGCAATACGGACTTTTCAGGTCATCTGTGCGATGTCCCGCGCGATCTGCGCGCGGAGTTCGTCCACAGACCCGAATTTTTTCTCCGGCCGGACAAAGCGGAGGAATTCCACTTCGATCTCCCTCCCGTAAAGATCTCCGTCGAAATCGAAGAGATGCACTTCGAGGACGCGCTTGGAATCGTTTGAAACCGTGGGACGCAAACCCAGGTTGAGTATTCCGCGGAAAGCTTTGTCGCCGATGCGGACCTTGGTGGAGTAAACGCCATCAGGCGGAAGTTGAAATCCGTCCGTGTCGATGTTCGCCGTTGGAAATCCGATGCCTTTGCCAGCTCCCCTTCCTGGCACCACGGGTCCGAGGATGGAATACGGCCTTCCGAGCGCTTTTCCGGCGGTCTGCAAGTCCCCGCGGGCCACCGCCATGCGGATCGCGGTGCTGGAGATGACCTCGCCGTCGATCGTCACCGCGGGAATGCCGTCGACCTCGAAGCCTCCCATTTGTTTGAGGAGCGCCACGTCACCGGTGCGGCCCTTGCCGAATTTCCAATCAGCCCCGACAACCACACCGCCGAGCGGACGGCAGGCGACGCGAAGGTCCTCGACGAATTCTTGGGCGGTCTGCCCGGCGCGCGAGGCCTCGAAAGGAAGGACAACCAAGTGTCCGACGCCCTGCCGTGCAAGAAGCACCTCTTTGAGGCGCGGGCTGGACAGCCGGAGCAGCGGTTCCCCTCGCTGGAAAAACATCATCGGGTGCGGCTCGAAAGTCATAACCACGGCTGTGCCGCCTGTTTTTTCCGCGTCCGCCATGGCCTCCGCGATGAGTGCCTGATGTCCGCGATGGACCCCGTCGAAAATACCGATGGCCAAATACACCGGGCCGCGCAGCGACCCCAGCGATGCGAGATCGTGGTGGACCTGCATGGAAATCAGACGCCGCGGAGCCGGGAGACTTGTGGCAGGCTGAGCACGCGGGACATGATCTCCTCGAGCGGCAGCGTGCGCAACTGATCGACGGTGAGCACGCCATCAACGCGGAACTTTCCCGAAGCAGTCCGGCGCAGCGCCTTCAAATGCCCGCCGCAGCCGAGAATCTGCCCAATGTCGTGCGCATACGTGCGGACATAAAATCCCTTGCTGCAAACCACGCGGAATTCCACCTCGGGCACCGCGATGTTGAGGATCTCGTGCCCGTAGATGTGGACGAGGCGTGGTTCGCGCTCAATAGTCTTGCCCTGCCGCGCCAATTTGTAGAGGGGAACACCATCCTTTTTGATCGCCGAGACCATGGGCGGCGTCTGGTAAAAGTCGCCTTGGAACTGTCCGAAGGCATCGTCGATTTGCGCGCGCGTAAAGTCCGGCACCGGCTTTTCATCGGTGATCTCGCCATCGGCGTCCTGGCTCGACGTGCTCTGGCCCAGCCGGATGGTGCCGACGTATTCCTTATCCTCGCTCATGAGGAGATCTTGGATTTTTGTCCCGCGTCCGATCGTGATGATAAGCAGTCCAGTGGCGAGCGGATCGAGCGTGCCACAGTGGCCGACTTTGCGGGTGTTGAGGACGCGGCGCGTGATGGCGACAACGTCGTGGGAGGTCATCCCAGGCGCTTTGTCGATGAGCAGGACCCCGTCAATCGTTGATGCGGACTTCATGGCAGACAGCTTCCAAAACTTTTTCCTCCGCGGAGTCGAGCGAACCGACCAGGCGCGCACCCGCGGCCTGCGCATGCCCCCCGCCCCCGAACAGGCTGCATATCTTGCAGACATCGAAGCGCGGTTCCTTCGAACGCATGCTCACGCGGACTTTGTTTTCCGGCAACTCCTCGAAAAAGACGGCGACCTGCACACCTTCCACCGCGCGCAAGTGGTCGATGAGGCCTTCGTTGTCCTCGGGCAGCACGGCGAGCTTTTTCCCCGTCTCGAGGGACAGACTGAAGCTGGCCACGCGGTCATCGCAGTCGAAGCGGGCGGAATTGAGGAGCGCCTTGAGCAATTCGAGCCTGCGCCGCGGATAACTGTCATACATTTTGCGGGAAATCTCGGGGACATCGACGCCCTTTTCCACGAGGTCGGCGATGAGCCGGAAGGTATGCGGCGAGGTCTTGTCGTATTGGAACGAGCCGGTGTCGGTCGAAATGGCGGCGTAAAGATTGTCCGCCATGGCCGGTGTGATCCCGGTGCCGGCAGCAGCGAAATAATCATAGAGAATCTGTCCGGTGGCCGGCGCGGTGTCGTCGATATAGTTCAGATTCCCGTAGCGGTGGTTGCTGACGTGGTGGTCGATGTTGATCCAAGTGGCGACATTGCCCGTGGAACCGAGCACCCGGCCGAGGCGTTCCTTGGTCGAAGTATCGAGCGCGAGAAACACGTCGAAGTCGCGCTTCTCGTGGGCGGGCGGGGCCGAGACGATGTCGCAGTCCGGCAGATAGCGGAATTTTTCGGTCATTCCCTCCTCGTTCCAGACGGTGACATCCTTGCCCAGGGCTTTGAGATGCAGGGCCATGGCAATGCACGAACCATAGGCGTCGGCGTCGGGCCGGACGTGGCTGGCCACGAGAATGCGCGTCGCGGCATCGAGCGTGTGCCGGATCTGTTCGAATGTGGCGGCGGGTCCCTGGCTCATTCGTCGCTGGCCGCCTCCCCGCCGGAGTCGAGTTCCTCGAGAATATCGAGAACGCGGGAACCGCGTTCGATCGATTCATCCAGCCTGAAGTGCAAGTGCGGGGTGAACTTGAGAACAACACGCTTGGCCGTCTCGGCCTGGAGGGCGACGCGGTGGTGTTCGAGACGCTCGAGCGCATGCTTCTGCTGCGCGGCCGTGCCGAGGATACCGACATGGACGGTGGCGTTGCGCAGATCCGGCGAAACATCGACGGCATTGACGGTGATGAGCGCGCCGTCCGAAGGCACTTCACGGAGAATGACCGTGCTCAATTCGCGTTTGAGGATCTCGGCGACGCGGGCCATACGGTGTTTCATGGCAGCAGTTGGGAGTGGAGAGATGAGCGTTGAGGGAAAGACCCCCGGCCCTTACTCGAGTTTCTGGGCGACTTTCTCGAGGGTGTAGGCCTCGATGATGTCGCCGACCTCGTATTCGTCGTAGTCCCCGAGTTTGATGCCGCACTCGAAGCCGTTGCGCACCTCTTTCACATCGTCCTTGAAACGGCGCAACGTCGAAATTCCCCCGTCGTAAATGGGCTGCTTGCGGCGAAGCACACGCGCGCGCGCGGTGCGGGCAATGCGTCCGTCGGTGACCGTGCAACCGGCCACCATGCCCTTGGTGAGGTCGAACACCTGACGGACTTCGGCATGGCCGATGACATTCTCGCGCAACTCGGGTTCGAGCATGCCGGCCATGGCCTCTTTGATCTGGTCGATCAACTCGTAAATAATCGAGTAAAGCTTGATCTGCACGCCCTCGCGCTTGGCCGCGGTGGCCGCGCTATTCTCGGTCTTCACCCCGAACCCGACGACGATGGCGTCCGAGGCTGTGGCGAGGAGGATGTCCGACTCGCTGATCGGTCCGACCGCCGCGTGGATGACCTCGAGGTCGATCTGCTTGGCTTGGATATCCTCCAGCGCCTGCACGAGCGCCTCGAGCGAGCCCTGCACATCGGCCTTGAGGACGACGCGGAGGACCTTGCGTTGGTCGGCGGCAAGGTTATCGAAAAGGCTTTCGAGCGTCGCGCGCTGCGGTGCGGCCAACTTCTCTTTGCGCTGCTCCGCCTGGCGTTCCTCGCTCAGCGTGCGGGCGGAGCGTTCCGACTCCATGACCATCAGTTCGTCGCCCGCCTTGGGCAATCCGTCGAATCCGAGGATTTTTACCGGCATGCCGGGGCCGACTCCCTTGACGGGTTTGCCGAGGTCATTGATGAGGGATTTGATCTTGCCCCATTGCACACCGCAGAGAAACGCCTGGCCCACCTTGAGCGTGCCCATTTTGACGATGACTGTGGCGGTCGGGCCGCGTCCCGGTTCCATTTCGGCTTCGATGATGGTGGCGCGGGCCGGCACTTTCGGGCTGGCCTTGAGTTCGAGCACTTCGGATTGAAGAGCCATCATTTCGAGGAGGTGGTCAACGCCCGTGCCTTTAGTCGCGGAAACGGGACAGACGATGGTCGAACCGCCCCAGTCCTCGGGCGTGAGTTCGTGTTCCTGGAGTTGCTGCTTCACGCGGTCGACATTGGCCGAAGGAAGATCGACCTTGTTGACGGCGACGATGATCGTGACGCCCGCAGCCTTGGCATGGCTGATGGCCTCTTCGGTCTGCGGCATGATGCCGTCATCCGCCGCAACGACGAGGACGACGATGTCGGTGACATTTGCCCCCCGTGCGCGCATCGCGGTGAAAGCCGCGTGGCCCGGGGTGTCGAGAAAAGTGATTTTGTGTCCGCCGTGGTCGACCGAATACGCACCGATGTGCTGCGTGATGCCGCCGGCCTCGCCCGCGGCGACGCGCGCCTTCCGGACGAAATCCATGAGCGAGGTTTTGCCGTGGTCGACGTGGCCCATGAAGGTGATGACCGGCGGGCGCGTTTCGAGTTCTTCCTTCGCGACTTCGACTTCCGGTTCGGACGGCGGAGCCACGACCGGTTCGGCTTTGTGCACGCCGGCGCCGGCCACGCGCTTTTCTTTTTCAAAGACGAAACCATGCTTCTCGCAGACGAGGGCGGCCACGGAGGGCTCGATCGTCTGGTTGAGGTTGGCGAAAATGTTGGCCTCCATCAGTTCCTTGATCACCAGGAAGGGCTTGAGACCGAGCGCGGCGGCCAGGTCCTTCACCACGATGGGCGGCTTGATGTTGATGATTTTCTTCCCGTCCTCGGTTGTCTCGGGTTCGGCGGGGACGACGGGTTCGGGTGCCGGAGCGGCGGCAGCGAGTTCCTCGACGGTTTTTTTCTTCGGCTTCTCGTCGATCAATGAAACCACTTCGACTGGCGCCTTGGGCACGCGCTTCGGTGCCGGGGCTTTGGGTTCGGGTGCGGGCTTCGGCGCCGCGGAGGCAGCCCTGGCCGCGGGCTTTTTCGCGGCGGGCTTTTTCGTGGCTGGCGCTTTGGCAGGCATTCTGGGATTCGGCTAGCTAGCGGCAGGCTCTTCAACGGTTGCAGCGGCCACGAGCTCGGCTGCGGGTTTCTTGCCATCGAGACCGCGGGCGCGCCCGAGAATTTCGTTCGCCTTGGCTTCGTCGATGCCGAGCATGCCAACAAGGTCGTCGGCTTCGACACCGCCGGCCACGAGATCCTGCGGGCTCGGGATACCGTTCTGCACGAGCTTCGCTGCAGTTTCTTCGTCGAGTCCGAGCTGGGTCTTGAAGGCCTCGGTCGCGCTGGACACCTGGTTCTCGAAGGCCTGTTCCTTGGACGCATCCTTCTCGATGTCAACTTCCCAACCCGTGAGTTTCGCGGTCAGGCGGGCGTTCTGCCCCTTCTTGCCGATGGCGATGGAAAGCTGGTCCTCGTCGACCGTGACTCTCACGCGCTTGTCGGCTTCGTTGATGTCGATGGCTTTGATCTTGGCCGGCTTGAGCGCCTCGACGACGAATTCTTTCGGGTCGTCGCTCCACTTGATGATGTCGACCTTCTCGTTGTTGAGTTCACGGACGATGTTCTTCACGCGCGCGCCGCGCAT
>JBEDBL010000018.1:0-25950 GCA_041177245.1 Verrucomicrobiota bacterium | reverse complement strand
TTTCCCAACCCCGTGCCGGCGCAACTTGGGCCGCCCCAAAACCAACGCTCGACCTCGCCCCGTCCCGCGCTACACTAGCCTCGTCATGTCAACGACCGCGTCGCCCGCGCCACCGCAGAAAATCAACCTCCGCCGCCCCGACATCATGTCCGCCGTCCAGGCGCAGGTGGAGTCGCATTATCGCAGCACGCTCGTCGAACGCATCCGCGCCAGCGGCAACGTCCTCTCCGCGCCCGGCCTGACCATCAAGCTCGCGAAGGAATTCGGGTTCTGTTACGGCGTCGAGCGCGCCATCGACCTCGCCTACGCCGCCCGCCGCTCCTTCCCGGCGGAAAAGCCCATCTACCTCCTCGGCGAAATCATCCACAACCCGGAGGTGAACGACCAAATCCGCGCGATGGGCATCCGCACCATCTCGAACAAGCCCAACGACACCGAGCTCGCCATGCTGCAGCGCGAAGACGTGGTCATCATCCCCGCCTTCGGCACCGAGGTCGCCACGCGGCGCAAGCTGGAGGAGAAGGGCTGCCTGCTCGTGGACACCACCTGCGGCGACGTGATGAGCGTGTGGAAGCGCGTGCGACAATACGCCAACGACGGGGTGACTTCCATTATCCACGGAAAAGCCGACCACGAAGAAACACGCGCCACGAGTTCACGCGCGCGGGACACTCAGGGCAACGGCCACTTCGTCGTTGTCTACGACCTGCGCGAGGCGGATATGGTTTGCGATTACATCCGCAGAAAGGGCGATCGTGCCGCGTTTCTGGAAAAATTCGCCAAGGCTTGCTCGGATGGTTTCGATCCGGATTTTCATCTCGGAAAAGTCGGCGTGGCCAACCAGACCACCATGCTGCGTTCCGAGACCGAGGAAGTGCAGCGTCGCGTGCGGGAGGCTGTCGTCGTGCGCGACGGCAATGCGGATAACTTCCGCGTCTTCGACACGATTTGCGGTGCCACGCAGGAGAGGCAGGACGCCCTGCTCGAACTTTTGTCCAACCCGCCCGACCTCATGCTGGTCGTCGGTGGATACAACAGTTCGAACACCACGCACCTCGCCGACATGGCCGCGGAAAAAACGCCGACCTATTTCGTGGGCAATGCTGCCTGTCTCGATTCAGTGGAAACAATCCGCCACTTCGACATGCACGCCAAACATGAGATCGCAACCGCCAACTGGATGCCGTCCGGTCCGGTCAGTTTGGGTATCACCGCGGGCGCCTCGTGTCCGGGCAATCTCATCGAGGACGTGCTGCGCCGTTTTCTCGAACTGCGCGGTATCCCGCTCAAGGAAAGCGCTGCATCCTGAGTCTTTCAGATTTCCCGGCGCAGGATGGTGATGGCGCGATCATTGGTCACCGCGTCCGCGAAGTGAACAAAGCCGTGCCGCAGGAAAAGTTTCTCCGCCGACTCGGTGAAAGCGTGGAGATAGCCGACATCGTTTCGTCGGCCCAGTTCGATGGCGGCTTGGATAAGACGGCTTCCATATCCGCGTCCGCGTTGCGCGGGGATCACGTAGAGGCTGGCCAACCAAGGGCCCAAATCCGTGCGCGCCTCGCAGTCGTCCCGGACCACGCTCACCGAACCGACGAGCCGCCCCTCTTCGCGCAGGATCAGCGTGGCGGGAAGCGATCCGTCGTTTCTCTGACCCCGGAATTCGGCGAGGGCCGTTTGTTCGTCCCACTCACACTAGAGATGCTCCCATTCTTCCGCGTGGATGTGCGCCAGTTGCGCGGCTTCCACGGAATTCCCGTCGAGAAAATCCAGCGTGATCCGGTTCACTCCGCGTGAGGTATGGTGCTGATCAGAACCGTGCAACTGCCACCACCATGCGGTGCGGTATACGGTGCACCTCCCGCCGCTAGGAGATAAAAGTCGCCGGCTTTGAAAATTTCGTCCCCGCAACGCGCCTCGCCTGCCACCACCGTGATGATCGCGAAGTCGCCGGATGCATGCAGAGCGGTCGGATGATCAATCTGGCGCTTTTCCACGCGGAAATGTCCGCACGCGGCCAACTCGCCCGAGTCGGCATGACTCAGCGGAGGAGCGAAATCACCGAAGTCGGTCGAGACCAACGACTCCTCCACATGCAACGCGCGCGGTTTACCGTCCAGTCCGGCCCTGTTCCAGTCGAACACGCGGTAGGTCGTGTCGCTGTTCTGCTGTATTTCGACGATGACGTTGCCCTCGCCGATGGCATGGAGACGTCCGCTGGGAATGAAGATGCTGTCGCCCGCGCGCGTGGGCAGCACGTGGAGGCATTTTTCCACCGTGCCGTCGTGCAAGGCCGCTTCGAACGATCCGCGCGTCGTTCCGGGCGCAAGGCCTGCATAAATGCGGCTGCCCGGATCGCAGGCGAGGAAATACCACATTTCCGGCTTTGGTTCGCCGCCGAGTTGTGGGGCGATCGCCGCCGGCGGGTGCACTTGGACGGACAACCGGTCGCGTGCGTCGAGCAACTTGCAGAGCAGGGGAAAGCGCGGCCCGGCTTTCGCGTGTCGCGGCCCGAAAATTTCCGCGCGGTGTTGTGTCCACAATTCGTGCAGCGTCTTGCCTTCGAGCGGTCCGCCGGCCACCACACTCTGCGCTTCCTCGCGGTCGACGATCTCCCACGACTCGCCGACCGGTTGGTCGCCGGGCAATTCGCGTCCGAGACGGTCGGCGAACTCCCTCCCGCCCCAGACACGTTCCATGTAGAGAGGATGGAATCGGAGTGGTTGCACCACGGCGCTTTGTAGCAACAAATCAGGTTTCCGGCAAAGCCGGCGGTCTTCAGGGGCGGAATTTTTGCGCGATGGGCACGCGGCGTCCGATTCCAAACGCCTTGCTCGTTACCTTGATCCCCGGGGCGGCCTGCTGGCGTTTGTATTCGTTGATGTCGACTTTTCCGGCGACCCAGCGGACGGTGTCCGCATCGAATCCGCGCTCGGCGATTTCTGCCGCAGTGAGTTGTTCCTCGACGTAGAGGCGGAGGATTTCATCGAGCACATCGTAGGGCGGCAGGGTATCCTGGTCTTTTTGGTCGGCGCGCAATTCGGCGCTGGGTGCTTTATCGATGGTGCTGCGCGGAATGATCTCGCCGCGGCGGTTGATGTAATCTGCCAACTGGTAAACCATCGTCTTGGGCACGTCGGAAAGCAGGGCCAATCCGCCAGCCATGTCGCCGTAGATCGTGCAGTATCCGACGGCCATCTCGCTTTTGTTGCCGGTGGAAATGACCATGCGGTTGAATTTGTTGGAGATGGCCATCAGCGTGATGCCGCGCAGCCGGGCCTGCAGATTTTCCTCCGTGATGTCCGGCGCCCGCCCTGTGAAAACTTCGGCCATCTGTTTACCCAGTGCTTCGAAGCCGGCGCCGATCGGGACGGTATGGCATTCGATGCCGAGATGCCGCGCGAGGGCGAGGGAATCGTCCACGCTGCCCTTCGAAGAGTAGGGGCCGGGCATGGTGACCCCGAGCACGTTTTCTTTGCCGAGAGCGGCCACGGCGAGCGCGGCCGTCACGGCGGAATCGATGCCACCGCTCAAGCCGATGACCACCTGCTTGAATCCGCACTTCGCCAGATAGTCGCGCAGTCCGAGCACCAGCGCCTCGTGCACATCGCGCACATCGTCATCGGGGGCGATCGAAGTTGTCCCGCGCGCAGGGATCGCCACCAGAACGTTGTCTTCGGAAAATCCCGGCAGCTGCGCGACGATCGAGCCGTCCCGATCGCAGACCAGAGAATGACCGTCGAAGACAAGTTGGTCGTTCCCGCCGACAAGGTTCGCATAGACGAGCGGAACGTGGAGATTCGCGGCGATGGCGCCGAGCATGGCGCGACGTCGCGCGGGTTTGCCGGCTTCGAACGGCGAGGCACTCAGGTTGAGTAAAAGTCCGATGCCCGCTTTTTTCAATTCGTCGATGGGGCTGCGTCCGTAGTAATCGCGCGGCAGGTAGTCCGCGGTCCACAGATCCTCGCAGATCGTGATGCCCGTTTTCTGTCCTGCGATTTCCGCGACCGAGACTTTCTCTGCGGGTTCAAAGTATCGCCCTTCGTCGAACACGTCGTAAGTCGGCAGCAGCGATTTGTGCGCGGTGGCTGCGCGGTGTCCGTTTTGCAAAACCACTGCGCTGTTCCGGCACGGACGCCCATGGCGTCCGGTGTTCGGTTCGACCGTGCCGACGATGAGCGGGACTTTGCCGGTGTCCACGGCTAACGCATTCACATGCCGCTCGGCCGATGCGATAAAGCCCGACCGGAATACCAGATCCATCGGGGGATAGCCGCAGACGGCCAGCTCGGGCGTCACGACAAAATCCGCGCCCGCCTTCACCAAATCGCGGTAGGCGCGGAGGATTTTGTCCGTGTTGCCGGCAAAATCCCCGACGGTCGTGTTGATCTGTGCGATGCCGGCGTTCAAGAGAGTTGAGTGTTGAGGGATGAGAGTTGAGAGAAACTGAAAACTGCAGACTGTCGACTGCCAACTGCCGCCAACGGCGGCCTACCAGAACCCCCATTGTTTGGTCTGCATGATGTAAAGACCGAGGCCGAGGTTGGTCACCGCGTGGGCGATGACGCAGCAGGCGAGGCTTTTGGTTTTCACCGCGACCAGATTGTAGACCACGCAGGTGATGATGGCGGGCAGGAAATCGGGGCCGTAATGGGCCAGGCCGAACATCAGCGTTACCACCGCGAAAGAAATCACGGAGAACTCTCCGAAAGGAACTTTGGTGAAATCTTCTTTGATCAGGTAGCGCATGAGGAATCCGCGCCAGAATATTTCCTCGAGCAGCGGCACGACGATGACGAGTCGCAGGAAGCGCAGCGTCACGGTCGACCACCAGAGCGTGGGATTCGCGGCAAAAGTGTCCGGATTGAATCCGTCCGTGCGCGGCGCGGCGCCGAACAACCATTGCGGGGAGATCCAAACAGCCAGCACGACCAAACCGGCGAGAATGCCGATGAAGACATGCCACTTTTGGCCCCACTCGTAATATTTCCAGAACCAGACGAGCAACACCCCGCAGACGACTGCCTGCAACGGGAAGAGCCAGTATTTCGGTTCGGCCAGCCAAAGCGGCGCGCCTTCTGTTGGGGCAAAGCTCTGGACCGCCGAGACCAGGGCCAGTCCCGCCATGAAGACGATGAATGGTGTGATATAGGCCGTGAGGCTGCGCTTTTCGTCGGGTCGGACGGAGGTATTCATGGTTGTTTCGTGTGTTCCGCCTTGACGGAAAAGCCCGGGCGGGGGATCAGTATGATGTTTTGCGGGCATAGTTTAGTGGTAAAACTCCAGCCTTCCAAGCTGGCTATGAGGGTTCGATTCCCTCTGCCCGCTGTTTTTCAATTCCGCCACCGAACGAACCGCCCCCCGCATCCATGAAAGCTGTCATCGGCGCGGTTCTGGCACGTTGTCCGCGGTCCTCGGCCGGGCACACCTGCGCGGTGACGAGTTGGGTCAAGAGCCTCGAGTCGCTCGGATGGGAGGTCTGGATCGCGGAACACCTCGAATCGCGTGAACTCGAAGCGCCGGAATCGGGGTGCGAGCGCAGTCCGCAGGAAGAATTCTGGCACGCCACGGCCGCTGAGTTCGGATTGTCCGGCCGCCAGTGTCTCATCATCGACGGCGCGAGCCCGGACCTCGATGCCTTCCGCGAGTTCGCAGCCGGGGCCGATGTTTTCATCAACTACTCCGGACAATTCAAAATGCTCGACCTGCTCGGCGACCGGATCACCAAGTGCTATCTCGATGTCGATCCGGGTTTCACCCAGCTTTGGGTCGAAACGTGCGGCACCGACATGAACCTCGCCGGTCACGATTTGTTTTTCACCGTGGGTTCGAATTTCTGTTCGCCGAATCTGCGGCTGCCGCGCACCTCGCAGGAATGGGTCCCGTTGTTGCCACCGTGTTCCGGCGACTACTGGCGCGCACGCGCGCGGACGGCCGGTGGAGCCGGTGCCCACGACTCCTGGACGACCGTCTCGCACTGGTATGGCTACAACGATCTCGTGTGGGAGGGACAAATCTACGGCGGGAAGCGCGACAGCCTGCATGCATTGCGCGACCTTCCGCGTTTGTCTGGCGTGCCCTTCACCATCGCGAGCGACCTGCAACCCGGCTGGGAGGACTACGACGCATATATCGGCGGCGGATGGAAACTCGCGTCGACCAAGGATGTCTGCCGCGACGTCGATTCGTATCTGCGTTTCATCGGCGGCTCGCGCGGCGAGATCGGCGTGGCCAAAGGCGGATACATCGTCTCGCGCGGCGGTTGGATCAGCGACCGCAGCCTGGTTTATCTCGCGCTCGGTCGCCCGGTCGTTTTGCAGGACACCGGTTGGCCCGAAGTTGTGTCGCCGCGGCCGGGCCTGTTGCCCTTCGTGACCACCGACGATGCCGTGGCCCGCATTGCCGAAGTCGAGGACGACCCGCAGCTCCACTCCGCGGGCGCGCGCGCATTGTCCGACACCGTTTTCGGTCCTGCCTCGGCCCTCGCGCCCGTGCTCAAACGCCTGAAGTGAAAAGTGCTCGGGAAGGGAGTCGAACCCTTACTCCTTACGGAACCAGATCCTAAGTCTGGCGCGTCTGCCAGTTCCGCCACCCGAGCTGAAAATTCAAGTTAGCATGTCGGGGGTTCCGTTTCCAGCGTGCGAAAAGAGGCGTTGAGTGTGCGGCTTTGTCCGTGCATAAGATTCGGCCGATGGCCGGAAACGAGCGACAAATCGCTACTGTGGTTGAGCGCGGAGGATACGCCTGCGTCTATGACGAGAAGGGCTCGCAGTTTCTCACTTTGTCCGCAGGCGATGGCGTGGCCGGTTACACTTCTTCGACGGTGAGTATCCGCCGCGGCAGCTATATCTATATTTTTAATACTAAGGGCAGTCAGGTCGGCACTGTTTCGGCGGGCAGGTAAACAGGGGGGCGAAGCCGCCAAACGCTCACTTGGCCAGGCTGCTTTTTTTTCGGTCGAGCAGAAGCAAAGCCGCGCAGAATGCGAGCAACACGATGTTGCGGAGTGCGGCGCCGCCCGGCGTGCTCAGGGCGGCCAAGGCGGGATGGAGTGTGCTGAGATCGACGCAACCGCAGTCGATCGGCAGTTCGCGCCACCAGGCCTGCGCCGTGAGTGCGGTGAATCCGAGGAGCATGGTCGCGATCCAGCCGGTGGTTACCGGCAGCCAAAGACCCGCGATCATGGCGAGTCCGAGAAGAATTTCCATCCACGGCAGCGCGTGCGCCACCGTGTTGGCTGCCCAGTCGGGGATGACGATTTGATACGCGTAAATGTTTGCCAGCGTCTGCAGCGGTGCACCGACTTTGGAAAGTCCCGCGGCGAGGAAGAGTCCGCCGAGCACCAAGCGCAGGGCGATGATGGTTGCGCTTTTCATGTCGTGGTTTTGAAGACAGGATCTGTGCTGAGTTGGTGCATTTGTTTCAATGCTCCCGCTGCCAGGCGAGGAACCCTCCGTCGAGAATGCGAATATCCCCGAAACCGGCCTCGTCGCGCAGTCGCATGGCCAGCTCGGTGCTCATATCGCAGTCCTCCGTGCCGCAGTAGACCACGACAGTCGTCGTCGTGCCGTGCTCGTCGGCGAAAAATTCCAGCATTTCCGGATACGCATTCACCGGCAGGGAAACAGCACCCGGGATATGCCGTGCGGCGTAATGCTCCTCCTCGCGCGCGTCGACCAGCAACCATTCTCCGGCCTGCACGCGCGGTTCCGTTTCCTTCCACGTGATGCGGGCAAATTCGGACTCCGCATCCGGTTGTTCGTCCGGAGTGAATCCGTCGGGGAACAAGGTGTCCGTGGCAAACCCGAGCACGAGTGCCGCCAGGGGAAAAGCGACGATCTGCAGCCATGTTTTTCTCGTCACACGGTCAGCATGATGTGGTTGCTTCCGGCCGCACAAAGCAAATCGCCGCGCCGGGGGTTCCGTGATTCGGCGATATAAACCTTGATCCCCCGTGGCGGCGGCCGGCTAATAAGGGAGTGCGACTGAAAGCTGTCCCCCTCTTGGTTTGTTTGGCGGCCTGTCTGCTGCCGGGTTGCGCCGTCTTGCGGCAACTGGACGAATGTTCGCGCCCGAAAATCCGCTACATCAACCCGCGCGATATCGGCCCCGACGGTCTGCCCAACGCCAAACGCAAGGGCTACGTGAACAAATTCATCATCGCCTCGGAAATTCCGGTCGAAGAATTTTATCCTTCGCAGTGGCACAGCTCGGGCGATTGACGCGCCGGTTCAGAGCAGGCCGTTGGCGTAAAGCGAAGTGACCAGCGCGGCCTCGACCCAGAACAACTCGTTTTTGCCTCCGAGGACGACCGTGTAGACGGTGCGTCCCGCTTCCTCCCAGCTGAGGACGAGGCAATGTCCGGCTGCCCCGGTGTATCCGATTTTCATACCGGTGGCGTTGGGATGGCGGTGCAGCACGCGGTTGGAATTGCGCAATGATTGCGAACCCCCTTTTGCGTCCCGCCACGGCAGGAACTTGGTGCGGACGGCATCGCGGATGACCGGGTCGCGGTAGGCCGCGCGTCCGATGGCCGCCATGTCGCGCGCGGTGGAGTATTGGCCGGACGCGGGTAGACCGTTGCTCGTTTTGAAGACGGAGTTGTTGGCGCCGACCGACCGCGCAAGCTGCGTCATCTTCGCTCCGAAGGCGGCCTCGCTCCCGGCGTTGTCGCGGGCGAGGGCGCGCGCCGCATCGTTCGCGCTAAGCACGAGCATCGCTTTAAGCAATTCGCGGCGCGTGTAGGTTCCTCCCACGGACTTGGGTAGTTTGGTGGGGCTGCATGCCGCATCTTGCGGGGTGACGGTCACTTTCTTGTCGAGATTCCCCGCGCGCGTTATGACAAGGGCGGTGACCAACTTCTGCGTGCTGGCCACTTCGCGGTGCAGATCGGGATTTTGCGCGAAGAGCACCTTGCCGGAACTGTCGGTGACAATCATGGCATCGCCGCCGACGGACACCGCGCTTTTTTTCGCGGGCGGCACGGCTACTGCCGTTACCGCAAAGGCCAAGGAGAGGAGGGTTACCGCGAGGATACGGGTTCCCGTCGCACGGACCTTCTCGGCGCGGTTCATGGCTGCGCGTAGGGCGGACGGAAGAGCAGGCGCTGCGGGATCGGATCGCTGCCGCGCCATTTCTTGGTTTCGACAAAGCGGTTGTTGGGGGTGGAAACCGAGATGGCATGCACGGCGCTTGGAGGTCCCTGCCAGCGTCCGTCCGGGGTGGCCGGCACGGAAATTTTCAGCGGCGTCGCGCCCATGTATTCCCCGGCCATTTCGACGACGCAGTTGCGGGGAAGGCTCAAAATTTCGATCGTCCGCTCCGACGGCACGGCCGCCGGGGTGGCGACGGACGGTGTTCCGCCTCCGCAACCGGCGAGGAGCAGCGCCGCGAAAGAGGCGGAAAACAAGCGGGTCACGCACTTTGTTCGCACGGCGGTTATTGGTGACTGTCGTCCGCGGGCAACGCGAGAAAAATCCGCACCGGCGCAGCAGGGCAGGGCGCCCCGCTCAAAGCTTGGCCTGTGCCGTCTCGCCGCCGGCGGCCGCGTGGCGGCGTTCGGCTTCTTTCACGATGGCATCGACGGTCTTCGAAGCTTCCTTGAGCGCCTGACCGCGCAATCCGGCCACGAGTTTGGTGGCGGGTTCGACGTGGTTCGCGTAGCAGATGACGGCGATGTCCCCATGGGGTTCGACGCGCAGTTGGCCCACGGCGGATTTGGCGAAGAGGGATTCGAGGAGGTTCCAGTGGACGGCGTAGCCCTCGGGCGTTTTCTCGTAGCTGTTGCGGACGAGATAACTAATGGTGAACAGCACGGGCAGCTTGACCGTGTAGCGCACATCCTTGGTGTTTCCATCCGGTTCGTTTTCGACCACGGCGGATTTCAGGTTAGAGATAAACGTGTTGGCGTGTTCGTAATCGAGGAAAAGGTCGGTCACGCTTTGCGGTGTGGCGTTCACTTTGCGGTAGATCCGCACCTCGGGCCAGATGGCGCCGGGTTTCTCGATCGTGGTGAGGACGTTTTCGCCGGACTCCAGTTTTGCGATGTCGGCGGGGGACAGTTCGGTAAGCATCTCGGCCCGGGCAGCTGCGGTGCAGAGAAGGACAGAGAACAACAGGGTAGCGAGTTTGCGCATAAGATCATAGACAGGGGAGAGTGGGTGGGCGTTCATTCGTTAACTGGTTGCCCGGCCCCCGCCGTGGTAGCAAGTGATTTGTGCAGATCGATATCCTCACGCTCTTTCCCTCGATGGGAGAGGGATTTCTGGGTGAAAGCATGCTCCGGCTTGCGCGCGGGAAAGGGCTGGCCGAAATCCGTATGCGTAATGTCCGTGATTGGGCGCCGGGCAAACACCATGTGACCGACGAGCCGCCTTACGGTGGCGGGGCAGGTATGGTCCTGAAAGTGGAACCTATCGCGCTCGCCCTCGACGAACTCCGCCGTCCCGAATCGCGCGTGATCCTGCTCTCCGCGCAGGGGGCGCCTTTCGACCAAGCGGCGGCACGGCGCCTTTCCGCGGAGAAGCACCTTGTCATGATCTCCGGCCACTACGAAGGCGTGGACCAACGTGTCGCCGATCATCTCGTCGACGAGGAAATCTCCATCGGCGACTACATCCTGACCAACGGCACGCTCGCCGCGCTGGTGGTCGCCGATGCGGTTGTCCGTTTGTTGCCGGGCGTGCTCGGCGATGCGCAGTCGGCGGCAGACGAATCGTTTTCGCATGGCTTGCTCGAATATCCGCACTACACCCGGCCGGCGGAATTTCGCGGATGGACAGTGCCCGACATACTCCTCGGGGGAAACCACGGGGCCATCGAGAAATGGCGTCGGGAGCAGGCGGCGGAACGCACCCGCTCGAGACGGCCCGACTTGGGGGAATCGTGACATCGCCGCGCATCCGTGTAGATTCATACGCGCGTTTTGACCGCGTGGCTTTATGATGAAGTTGAGACCTTACCTTTATGCTGCAGCCATTCTGATCCTTGTCGTCGGTGTCGTCGCCGGCATCAAAGCCCTGCAGATCGGCACGCTGATCGCATCGGGCAAGAACAGAGGGATTCCGGTCGAGACGGTCAGCACGACCGAGGTGATCGCGGAAAAGTGGGAACGGTCGGTTGAATCGGTGGGTTCCTTGCGCGCGGTGCAAGGGGCTGACCTGAGCACGGAGTCGTCCGGTGTGGTCACGAAGATTCATTTCGAGAATGGCCAGGAGGTGAAGCAGGGCGATCTGCTGCTGGAACTGGACCATGAAACCGAATCGGCCAATCTGCGTTCGGCCGAAGCCGAGGCCGATCTCGCGCGCACGGTCTACGAGCGCACGAAGCGCCTGCGCGTCAACAGCACCGTCCCGCAGTCGGAGCTCGACGCAGCCGAATCGCAGTTGCGCAAGATGGCCGCGCTCGTCGAGCAGTTGAAGTCGACGATCAGCAAGAAGCAGCTCAACGCGCCTTTCTCCGGCCGGCTCGGGATCCGCGATGTCAACCTCGGGCAATTCGTCGACAACGGCGACAAAATCGTTTCGCTCCAGGTGCTGGATCCCATTTACATCGACTTCCTTCTCCCGCAGCAACTCATCGCCGGACTTTCCGTGGGCCAACCTCTCCAACTCCTGACCGATGCCTACCCCGGGCGCGCGTTCGATGGCAAGCTCACCGCGATCAACTCCGAGATCGATCCCGTGACGCGCAACATCCGCCTCCAAGGCACGCTGCAGAACGCCGACGGTGCGTTGCGCCCCGGCATGTTCGCCCGCGTCATCCTCACCCTCGGCGAGGCGGAGGAGGTGATCCGCATCCCGTCCTCCGCGCTGATCACCGCCCCCTACGGCGACTCGGTCTTCGTTTTGGAAAAAGAAACCGCGGAAGACGGCTCGGCGAAAACCTTGGCCAAGCAGCGGTTCATCCGCGCCGGCCGAACCCTCGGGGATTTCGTCTCGATCGCGCAAGGTCTGAAGCCCGGCGAAACCGTGGTGTCCGGCGGCGGTTTCAAGCTCCGCAACGACACGCCCGTGGAAGTGAACAACGACATCGCTCCGCAGCCGCAACTTGCGCCGACGCCGCCGGACTCATGAGCATCCGCCAGATGTCGAAACACGGCGGCGACTCCGCGTTCACCGACTTTTTCATCCGCCGCCCCGTGCTGGCTGTCGTCGTCGCCGCGCTCATCGTCGTCTCCGGCGTGCAGGCCCTCTTCACGCTGAACATCCGGCAATATCCGCGCAGCGACAACGCGTCGGTCACGGTCACCACGGTTTACATCGGTGCGAACGCGGATCTGGTCCGCGGGTTCATCACGGTGCCCCTCGAGCGCGCCATCGCCGGAGCCGACGGCATCGACTACATCGAATCGCAAAGCTCGCAGGGGCGCTCGCTCATCACGGCGCGTCTCAAGTTGAACTACGACCCGAACAAGGCACTCTCCGAGATAAGCTCGAAAGTCGATCAGGTGCGCGGCGATCTTCCGCCCGAGTCCGAAGTTCCGGTGATCAACATCGAGAACGCCGATTCGCAACGGGCCTCGGCTTATTTGCGTTTCGTTTCCGACATCCTGCAACCGAACGAGATCACGGATTATCTCACGCGCGTGGTCCAACCGCGCTTCACCGCCATCCCCGGCGTGCAGCGCGCGGAAATCCTCGGCGGCCGCACCTTCGCCATGCGGGTCTGGCTCAAGCCGGAACGCATGGCCGCGTTGAACATCAGTCCGGCGCAGATCCGGAAGGCGCTAGCCGGCAACAATTACCTTTCCGCCGTCGGCCAGACCAAGGGCGCGCTGGTCACGGTTAATCTCACGGCGAATACCGACCTGCGAAGTCCGGAGGAATTCCGCGAGCTTGTCATCCGCGAGAGTGGAGGAGCGGTGGTGCGTTTGAAGGACGTCGCCGATGTGGTGCTCGGTGCGGAGGACTACAATTCGGAGGTCCGCTTCTCCGGCGAACAGGCTGTTTTCATCGGCATCTGGGTGCTGCCCAACGCGAACTCGCTCGACGTCATACGGATGGTGCGCAAGGAACTCGAGCAGATCAAAAAAGAGCTGCCCGCCGGCATGGAAGCGGGGATCGGCTACGACGCGACGGTCTACATCAACGATGCGATCAACGAGGTGGTGAAGACGCTCGCCGAGACATTGCTCATCGTCGTCGTGGTCATCTTTCTTTTCCTCGGTTCGGTGCGCGCCGTGCTTGTGCCCGTCGCCGCCATACCGCTTTCCATCATCGGTGCGTTTTTTCTCATGCAGATGGCGGGATTCACCATCAATCTGCTCACCTTGCTCGCCATCGTGCTTTGCGTCGGTCTGGTGGTGGACGACGCCATCGTCATGGTGGAAAACATCGAGCGCCATATTGCCGAGGGCATGAAGCCGATCGACGCCGCGTTGCGCGGTGCGCGCGAGTTGATCGGCGCGGTTGTTTCCATGACGTTGACGCTGGCCGTCGTCTACACGCCGATCGGCTTGCAGGGCGGCCTGACCGGCACGCTCTTCCGCGAATTCGCCTTCACTCTGGCGGGCGCGGTGCTCGTCTCCGGCATCGTCGCACTCACCATTTCGCCGCTGATGAGCGCCAGGCTGCTCACCCGCGGAATCGGCGAGCGCGGCTTCGCGCATGTTGTCTCGCTGTTCTTCGAGCGCTTGCGCGTTTCCTATGGCCGCGTCCTCGACAAACTTCTCGCATCACGCCCCGCGGTGTATGCCGTCTGGGTTGTTCTCGCGCTCATGTGCGTTCCGATGTTCAAGCTTTCGCCGGGCGAACTGGCGCCTTCCGAGGACCAGGGCATCATCTTCGGCATCGTCGATGCGCCGGCCAATGCGACGGTCGAGGAGACGGCCCGCTACGCGGCGGCAGCCAACGATATTTTCTTCGCCGAACCCGAGACCGAGTTCAGCTTCCAACTCACGCAGCCGTCGTCGGGTTTCAGCGGCATGCGCCTCAAGCCGTGGAGCGAACGCAAGCGGACTCCCAACGAAATCCTTCCCGGACTCAGTGCGAAGCTGGAAAAAATTTCCGGCATCAGCGTGCGCGCCGTCACCCCGCCGGCGTTGCCCGGCGGCGGCAACTTCCCCGTGGAGTTCGTCCTCGCGTCCACCGCCGAACCGCAGCAGATCCTGGAAATCGCCCGGCAACTGCAGCAAAAAGCGGCGTCCAGCGGCATCTTCGCTTTCCCTCCGATCATCGACACCAAGATCGACCAACCCCAGGCCGAGATCCGTATCGACCGCGACAAAGTGGCGTCGATGGGTCTTGATCTCCGCCAAGTCGGCGAGGATCTCTCCGCCATGGTCGGCGGCAATTACGTCAATCGCTTCAACATCGGCGGCCGCAGTTACAAGGTCATCCCGCAGATAAAACGCTCCGGCCGTCTCAACCCCGACCAACTCGAAAGCATTTACGTCACCGGCCCCGGCGGACGTCTCATCCCGCTCGGCGCCGTGGCGACAATCGGCAAAACCGCGCAACCACGCTCGCTCAACCGCTTCCAGCAACTCAACGCGGTGAAACTCAGCGGCGTGGCCATCCGGCCTCTCGATCAGGCATTGCACTTCCTCGAGGACGAAGCCGCGAAAATCATGCCACCCGGCTACGTGATCGACTACACGGGCGAATCGCGCCAGTTGCGTGAAGAAGGAGACAAGTTCCTGCCCGCGCTCGGGTTGGCGCTGTTGCTCATCTTTCTCGTCCTCGCCGCGCAGTTCAACAGCTTCCGTGATCCTTTCATCATCCTCGTCGGCTCCGTGCCGCTGGCCATGTTCGGCGCGCTCATTTTCACCTTTTTGAAGATGCCCGCGCCGAATGTTCCGTTCCTCACCGACGGCTGGACAACCACGCTCAACATCTATTCGCAGGTCGGCCTCGTCACCCTCGTCGGCCTCATCGCCAAGAACGGCATCCTCATCGTCGAGTTCGCCAACCAGTGCCAGCTTGCGGGCATGGGCAAAATCTCCGCGGTGCGCGAGGCGGCGCGCGTGCGCCTGCGTCCCGTGCTCATGACCACGGTCGCGACCGTGGCCGGGCATTTCCCGCTCGTGCTCGTCACCGGCGCGGGGGCGGCTGCCCGCAATTCGATCGGCCTTGTCCTCGTCGGCGGCATGGCGATCGGGACCGTCTTCACGCTTTTCATCGTGCCTTGCCTCTACGTGCTCATCGCGAAGGACGCGTCGCGTCTCGGTGGAAAAGAGCCTGCACCCCGCAGTGCGCCCGGGCCTGTCCCAGCCTGACGGTGCCGGTTTCCTCTTGACCCCGCGCGGTCCGTGGAATCACCTGCCATTCGCATGAAATCGCCCAACGTCCTCTTCTGTCTTGCTCTCGTTCTTTCCGGATGCGCCACCGGACCCTCCGCCGGCAGCGAGGCCGCGCTCAAACAGCGTTTCCAGCAGGTCGACAGATCCGGCGATGGTAAAATCTCCCGCGACGAATTCACCGATTTCATGATCGAGGAAGCCTTCAAGATGTATGACAAAGACGGCAAAGGTTACGTCACTTTGGAGGAATACACCGCGGGTGGGGGAACCGAGCGGGGCTACAAAGCGATCAACAAATCTGGTTCCGGCAAAGTGACCCTCGCCGAGGCCAAGGCCAGCGAACTGGCGCGCCATCAAATGTCCCAACCCTTCGACGAAGCCGACGCCGACAGCGGCGGAACGGGCTACGTGAGCTACGAAGAGTTCGTCGCCTTCCGTGCCAAAATCCGCGACGCGGTTCGTTAGGTCATCCTTGCCGAAGGTATACCAACTCCCACGGAAGCGGGTCCGCGATAAAGTTCCCGTTTTACATTATCGCCTCTCTCTGCTGTAAACGGCGGCCATGCCCCGTGCGTTAGTCGCTTGGAACCTGTTCGTTGCTGTCTGTTTGTGCACGGGCACACGCGCATTGGCGGAAACATCATCCTCGCCGCAGAATCAGGCCGATTTTCTAGCCGGCTTGCCGGTTTCTGGCGGAACTGCCGTCGCGGCACTTCAAAAATCTTCCGGTTACGAAAGCCATCGCAACCAGCTTGCCGCGAAGTGGGACTACTGCCGCAAGGCTCGCTGGGAGGCGATGCAATCGTGGGCGCGCAAAAATCTGGGGCATTCCTCGACCCGCGGCGTGGTGCGTTATCTCTTCGGAGGTCCCGACTTCCTCGGTGCGCATGCGTTTTTTCCCAACGCGGATGTGATCGTGCTCGGCGGACTCGAGCCGGTCGGGATGGTGACGCCTCCGGAAACTTTGGCTCCCGCCGCGCTCGAGGCCTCGCTGGCCGCGACGCGGCAGGCCATCAGCACCGCTCTCTTCGCCGGTTATTTCGTGACACGCGAGATGAACGCGCAGTTGCGCCAAGGAAACTTCTGGGGCGTGTTGCCGCTGCTCTACGCGCGGATGGCGCTCACGGGTAACAAAATCGTCTCGGTTGAAATGGTGCGTCCGTTCGGTTCGCCGGGGGTGAAGATCGGCTACCGGAGAGGCATGCGCGGCACGCAGACCCTTTATTATTTCCAGGCCAACGTGGCCAACGGCGCCGAGTGCGGCCGATTCTTGTCTTGGCTCGGTTCGTTCGGCGAAGGAGCATCCTATTTGAAAGCCGCTTCCTATCTCATGCACCGCGACGGTCTCTCGCAAGTGCGTTCCTTCCTGCTCGATACATCCACGCTCCTCGTCGAGGACGACTCCGGCATTCCCTTCCGCCATTTCGACCGGGGGCTTTGGAAAATCAAAGTTTTCGGGGAATACACGCAGCCGATTTTTTCCGGGTACTACCAGAATGATTTTCGCGACGCCTACACCACGCGGGCCAATGCCGGCGCGCTGCCTTTCGGTGCCGGTTACCAAGTTGTGTCCGACAAGGCGAACATCCTCGTCGCCACGCGCAACGGCGAGGTGCCTCGCGCGCCCGAGATTCTTCCACCGGAAAAACCCGCGCGCGAAGCACGCCCGTCCGGGGTTTTGCTGGCCGAAGCGAAGACCGAGCCGCGTCTTGCAGATCCGGCCCCCGCAAAAGACAAAACTGACGCGCGCGTCCGCCCTCCGATCATTCCCAAGCCCAAGCCTGCAAAGCGCCCGTCAGGATCCACTACGCTTTACCTCGCCGGTGTTGTTCCCAAGCCCGCTCCTGCACCAGCAGCAGTCGCCGCTGTGCAGACTTCGCGCCGGGGTCTGATCGCACTCGAAGCCGAGGAACTTCGCATCCGCCAGGATGCTGCCCTGAGCCAGGATCAACGCACGCGCAAACTGCGTGAAATTTGGCAACAGCAACTCGCGGTGATGGGCAAGACCTCCACCTGATATCCATTTACCCATGACAAAATCCAAACCAAATCGCCCTCTGTCCCGCGCCCTGCGGATCCTATTCTTTCTAGCGGCAAATTCGTCCGCCTTCGCCTCGGCCACGCCCGATGACACCGCGAAAGTTCTCGCCGGTCTTCCTCCCGCTTCCGGTTCGCCGTTGGAGCCGTTGACCGTCGATGCTCCCTACAAGGCTCAAACCGCGATGTTTGCCGAGATGTGGCGTCGCTTCGAGGACCGCCAACTTTCCCACGTTCGCACTTGGGCCGACCGCGAATTGCCTGCCGTCCGGCAACAATCCCCGGTGCTTTATTACACGTTCAGCGGCCCGGATATCGTTTACGCCAACACATTCTTCCCCGACTGCAAAACGTACGTCATGTGCGGCCTCGAGCCTGTCGGCCATGCGCCCGATCTGCTCGAGGTCCCTCAAGGAAGGTTGGCCGATTCTTTGCACCGCCTCTATGGCTCGCTCGATACGGTTCTTGCCCTCGGATTTTTCAAGACGAAGGACATGGGGGCGGATTTCCGCAATCCCGAGCTTCCCGGTATCACTCCCGTGCTCATGACGTTTCTGGCGCGGCTGGGAAAAAATGTCCGGTCCGTCGACCTCGTCGCCGTCGACCGTGACGGCAACGAGAGTCCCCGTGCCGCTTCCGATGACTCCGGAGACAACGCGACGCCTGGCGTGAAAATCACCTTCGATTCGGGGGCGGGAACGCCCGGGCAGACTGTTTATTATTTCAGCACCAACATTTCCAACGAGGGGGTGGAGAAAAATCCGGGCTTCGCCAACTTCTGCCGCAAGCTCGAGCCCGGCGCGGGTCTGGTCAAAGCCGCCAGCTATCTCCTGCACACATCGCCTTTCTCCGCCACGCGCGACTTCCTCATGGAACGCTGCAAATTCATCCTGCAGGACGACACCGGTATCCCGGCGACAGTCTATTCCGAAGGCAAGTGGGAGATGCATCCCTATGGCCGCTACGTCCGTCCTATCGAAATGTTCCGAGGTTACTACCAGAAAAAGTTGGCCGACGTGCACAGTGCCGTCGCCGAACCGCTCGATTTCGGCATCGGCTACTACTACCGCATCGCCGATTGCAATATGCTGCTCGCTTCGCGCGACGAGAATTCGGTTGTGGTTGCCGTCGCTCCTCCGACACCGCCTCCCGCGGCCCCGGTCGCCGCTGCTCCATCCTTCCCGACTCCCGCCCCTGCCGTGGCTGCGGTGATGGCCTCCAACGATGCTGTTTCCGGATCACCTCGCAAAACACTCGTAGAACTCGAAGACGAGGAACTGCAAATCCGAAATAACGAGAGCCTGACCAAAAAAGAGCGCATGCAAAAACTGCGCGAGATTTGGAAACAGCAACTCGCGGTCATGGGCAAGAAAGCCGCGTGACGCGCGGCAGGTTCGCGGTAGCCAGAATTGGATCGATGCTTGCCGCGGAAAAGTTTCCCGTTTCTTTTCCGCTGAGCGTCAGTCGGAGAGGTTTGCAATGAATCGTCTTGCCGCCGAGCAACCGGCTAGCATGCCGAGGCACATGCCGGTGACCATCGATGCATAGGTGAGGAAGAATTGGGCGGAGGGGTTCACGACGGGGAGTCCGGCCAGCGCTATGGCGCCGAATTCCATTCCGAGGAACATGCCGGCCAATCCCGCGATCCAGCACCAAAGCCGAGAGGAGAGAGAACGGAATAGTTCCGCGTCGAGGAACAATCCGGGCATCGCGGCGAGAAGCATGCCGGCATCCATCCACGTGAATTTGGCGAGGAGACCCAGTCCCATGTTCGATTTGGCGCAGCCGCAGAGGCAAACGCCGTCACGCACCACGGCAGCGAAGCCCGCGTCGGCCCACCAACCGGCGAGCATGGCCAGTCCGCCCGCGCTGAACATCATCATGGTCATGCGCGCCGTGGGTGACCACGCGCGGTTGCGCGACCACAGCAGCACAACCGCTCCCGCGGTGAGGAAGAGAATGATGAATCCGAGTGCGGTCGTGCCATGGAATCCACCGAGCCAGGCGATGATCGGGCCCTGAATCGCGAGGGCAGCGGCGAAGCCGAAACGTTCGAATTGAGGAAAAGCCCAGACCCTGCGCGTGGCGGGCGGTTGGTCCTGCGCAGCCGACTTCTGCAGCGCGGTGTCGGTCGTCTCGCGCAGCACGCGCCATGTGACAGTAAGGCTTGAGACAAGCATGATGAGGGCCGCAGCGATCGGATGCAGGATGCCCGCCGCAGCGAGACCGATACCGAGGACATTGTAGCATGCGGCAAACGCGATGTTGCGGCGGATGGCGCGAATCGTGGCGCGGCAGAGCGCTACCGATTGCGGAATGGCGCGCAGGTCTTGTCCGTTCAGCTCCAGACCCGCGGTCTCTCGTGGCAATTCGCTGCCTGCGCCCATGGCGATGCTGACCGCCGAAGCGGCCATGGCTGGCGCATCGTTGATGCCGTCGCCGATAAAAAGAACTTTGCGCCGGGCTGAGCGGAGTTTTTCCACCTCGCGCAATTTCGCGTCGGGGGTCATTCCGGCGAGACATTCATCGAATCCGAACCGCGAGGCGTTTTCCTCCCGGTCGCCGGTCATGACGATGGTACGGATGCCCATCTTTTTCATTTGCTCCATGGCCTCGCGCGCCGAGTCGCGCAGGGATTCGCGGACCATGGCCAGACCGACCAACTTGCCATTGCGGCGGACAAAAATTTCGTGTCCGGATGTTTCCCCCGTGGCCAGAAGACCGCGCAGATCCGCAGCGTGGTCCTCATTCGTCAAAATGCGTTCGTTGCCGATTTGCAGCGAGGTGCCGTCAGGAAGGGCCCCTTCAATTCCTGCACCGGGCAAGGTGCGGACGTCGTGGGCCAGAAGAATTGGATCAGTCGAAGGTGCCGCGCGGAAAGCGCGGGCGATGGGATGACCGCTTCCGGTTTGCACCGCGGCGATCGCGCGGAGCAAATCCGCGCGATCGGTTCCTGGCGCAACAACGAAATCGACGATACGCACATCGCTTTCGCTCAAAGTCCCTGTTTTGTCGAAAACGGCAGTGTCGACCGATGCGAGCGTTTCGATGGCATCACCGCCGCGGGCGAACAATCCGCGTTTGGCCAGCGCGGCGAGCGCCGACCAAATGGCCACCGGCGTGGCCAGACCCATGGCGCAGGGACACGCAACCAGTAGGACGGCCAGGCCGTTGAACACGCCGGTCATCCATCCGCTGCGCATGGTCCATCCGCCGGCAGTCAGTAAGGCAATGACCATGACCAGCGGGAGAAACCAAGATACGAGGCGGTCGGCCTCGCGTTGGATGCGTCCGGGATTTTTGCGCGCATCCTCGATCGAACAGAGAAGCACATCGAGCCGGCGCGATCTTCCACGCGAAGTGGCGGCAATGCGAAGCGTGCTGTCCTCGACGCGCGCGCCGGCCAAGACACTGTCGCCCGTGCGCTTGACCACCGGGTAAGGTTCACCGGTCATGGCAGCTTCCGAAACCAAAGCCACGCCGTCAGAAACCCGGCCGTCGACTGGAATTCCTTCGCCTGCTCCCACGAGCACTTCATTCCCCGGCACAATGCGATCGACCGTGACCCGTTCGCGATGACCGGTGGCATCGACGCGTTCGCACGAATCGAAAGCCGCGCCAATTTTCTCGATCGAGCGGCGCAGCGCATCACGGCGCTGGCGTGCTAGGATGGTGCCGAACGTGTAAATGGCGACGAGAACGGCGACGACCTCGTAGTAAACGCTGCCGGTTCCGGTCAGCGTGCTGTGCAGCGATGCGAAAAATGCTCCTAGGATCCCGACGAGGAAAAACTGCTCGAAGACGATTTGTCCGCGGCGCAGCGCGTCCCACGATTCACGCAGGATGGGAAATCCGGCCAGCAGGAACACGCCGACAGCGGAAAGGGCCAGCGCACCGTGGAGGATCCAGCGGGCCGTGCCGGTCACGGGCGACAGGTTGACCGCAAGACTGAAGATCATGGCCTGCGCGGCGAGCAGTCCGGCCATGCCGATGCGCAGCCAGGTTTTGGCTTCGTGCTTCAAGACCAACTGCTCGGATTCCTCATCGCAGTTGGCTGTGCTGTGGCAGCAGGCGGACATGTCTGCGGAGTTTAGTGTCGGCGGAGGGCGCGCTCAATGCCGGGACAACTTTTTCGACGCTGAGCTTTCTGTGTCCTCTGTGGTAAAGAACCGCAGAGGTCACCGAGAACACTGGGGGTTGACGCCAACATTGACGTCTACACAGAGGTTTTGGGATGCTTGAGGGCTTATGAGCAAAGGAATTCTCGAGGGCAAAACAGGGGTGGTTTTCGGCGTGGCCAACAAGCGCAGCATCGCGTGGGCCATTGCCAAGGCGTGGAAGGAGGCCGGGGCGAACCTCATCTTCAACTACCAAGGCGAGCGTGTGAAAGAGAATGTCGAGGAGTTGGTCGCGGAATTCGGGGCCAATGTGCCTGTTTATCCCTGCGATGTTGCCAAGGACGAAGAAATCGCCGCATTTTTCGACAAGGTCAAGGGACACACCAACAAACTCGACCTGCTCCTGCACTCGGTGGCTTTCGCGCCCAAGGAAGCGCTGGAAGGCGATTTCGTCTCCACTTCCCGCTCGGCCTTTTCCACGGCGATGGACATCAGCGCTTACTCGATGGTTGCGTTGGCGCGCGCGGCGGCGCCGATGATGACCGATGGCGGAAGCGTCGTGGCCATGAGTTACCTCGGCAGTGTCAAGGTCGTGCCGCATTACAATGTGATGGGCGTGGCCAAGGCTGCGCTCGAGTCGTCCACGCGTTATCTTGCCTACGATCTCGGGGCGAAAAAAATCCGCGTCAATTGTATCAGCGCAGGTCCTGTCCAGACGCTGGCCGCGCGCGGCATCGCCGGATTTTCGTCCATGATGAAGCATTACGAGGAGCACGCGCCGCTCAAGCGCAGCTGCGAGACCTCCGAACTCGGCGCGACCGGCGTGTTTCTGGCCAGCGATGGCGCAGCGTCGATCACCGGCCAGGTCCTCTACGTGGACGGCGGCTACGAGATCATGGGGATGTAAGCGGGTGGACGCGCGGATCATCGACGAACTGCGCAAGGTCGCCGGGATCGACGGCGTGCGAATCGACGACTCGGCTCGCGAAACTGCGTCGGGCGACAAGTGGTTTGCCCGCGCTGTGCCGGAGGCCGTGGTCTTCGCCCGTTCGACCGCATCGGTCGCGGGCGTGATGAAGATCGCTTCGCGGGAAAAAATCCCCGTGACCACGCGCGGGGCCGGATACGGTTACGTCGGCGGATGCGTTCCGGTATGTGGCGGGATAGTGCTCTCGACCGAGCGCATGAACCGCATCAAGGAAGTGAACGCGGAGGATTTCGTGGCCGTGGTCGAACCGGGAGTGATCACCGGGCAACTGCAGGACGCGGCGCGTCGCAAGGGGCTCTTTTATCCGCCCGACCCGGCGAGTCTCAAAGATTGCAGCATCGGCGGTAACATCGCGACGAACGCGGGCGGTCCGCGTTGCCTGAAATACGGTGTCACGCGCAATTACGTTCTCGGTCTCGAGGTAGTTCTGGCCGATGGCACCGTGGCGCGTATTGGCGGACGCACGCACAAAAACAAAACGGGATTCGACTTGGTCGGACTCTTCACCGGATCGGAAGGGATGCTCGGCATCGTGACCGAGGCGACGCTGAGGCTTTTGCCTTTGCCGCCGGCGCGTGCGGTGCTCTCCGCCAGTTTCGCCGATGCGGCCCGGGCGGCCGCCGCAGTGCAAAGTGTGCTCTCGCGTGGCTACCTGCCTTGCGCGCTTGAGGTGGCCGACCGCTTCACGCTCGAGGCCGCGCGGTCGCACGCCGGGGCGGATGGCGTTATTCCTCCCGGTGACGCGCACCTGCTGATGGAAATCGACGGCCAGAAAGAAAGCGTGGTCGGCGAGAGCGCGGCGCTGGTGATGTTGTTGCGCGACGCCGGAGCACTCGCCGTCGAAACGGCGACGAGCGAGGAAGGGTGCACGCGCCTTTGGAATCTGCGCCGCGGGTTTTCCGAGGCCCTCAAGGCGACCGGACTTCGCAAACTGAACGAGGACATCGTGGTGCCGCGCGGCAAATTGGTGGAATTGTTCGAATTTGGCGCGCAACTCAGCCGCGACTTCAACGTGCCAGTAGCTTCTTTCGGTCACGCGGGTGACGGCAATATTCATGTGAACCTCATGGTCGAGAATCCTGACGACCCCGCGGTGAAGGAGCGGATGGAAAACGCGCTTGATGCTTTGTTCAGCGGCGTGCTCGCCATGGGCGGTTCGATCACCGGGGAGCACGGCGTCGGCTTGGCCAAGAAACGCTGGTGGCCGCAGGCGGTCGACGCGGGCTCGGACGATTTGCACCGGAGCATAAAGCGCGCGCTGGATCCGGACGATTTGCTCAATCCGGGAAAGTTTTTGGAAAAGTAGAAGCGGCGTCCCCGCCGTTTGCGCTCTTCAGTAAATCAGCCCGATCGATGCGGTGTAGCCGTGGAGGAAGTTCGATCCGCCGACGGGTCCGATTTCGCCGTTGCAGAAAAATCCCGCGGAGGGAAGAGGGCCGAAAGTTTCGGCGAGGACTTTGGCATCGTGGTCCGGCGCACCAAAAAGGTTTTTGCCCCGTCCGTTGCAGCAGAAAAGCAATGATGCCACCGGTTTTTTCGCGCGTGCGGCGAGCGGGGTGAGCAAGGTTTTGAGTTCTTCGTCGGCACTGGCGGCATCGCGCAGTTGGTATTGCATGGTTTGCCCGTTGCGCGGTTGCGCGCCGACCACCACTGCGCCGGTGGCCGGATCGGCGCCGAGGATGTTGCGGATGAGAAAATCGCCGCGTCCGAATTTTTCTTTGTATTCGTCGACGGCGAGCCCGGCGAAGATGTTGCCGCGCGCGCGTTGTTTATCGGCGTCGGCCAGCGTGTTGAAAGCCTGCTCCAGCACCTGATAGGCGGGACGCGACCCGATTTCCATGAGGAGATGTTCGTCTGCGCGCGTGACCGGCAATGCTTCGCCGATCGGTCGGCATCCCTGACTGACCACGCTGGCCACGCGCACGTTGCCTTCAAGCGCGATGGCAACCGCGTCGGCGGTCTGCCCGATGCCCGGCCCGAAAACCGTGACGTCCTCGTCGCCGCGCATCCCGCCGGCCAGTCCGCCGAGGCAAGGCACACCGGGATAGGCGCGGTTCCACTCGCCGAGCCATGTGTCGGAGTCGAATTGGAAAGGGTTGGCCAGCGCGAGCCAAGCTGCCGGCGGCGCGTGTCCCGCGGCATTGTGCCAGAAAGCCGGGCGGTCGGAGGTTTCGACCTGTGCTTGCGAGATCGCGACGGCGCGCGCGTTGGCTTCCGGCAGGTGCAGAAAAAGCAGCGAAAAGCCCTCGGACATTTCCGCTTCGCGGCCCGTGCCGATGAGTCCCGAACCGGTGCAACCGGCAAGAAGCGGTGCGTGTCCGTGGACCGTGACGACTTCCTGGAAATCTTCGAGCTTGTCGGTGTAGTCCGCGGAGAGGAAAGCGAGCGCGAGGGTGGGGGCGGAGCCGAGTTCGGCGCGCAGCTCTGCGGCGGTCTCGCGCACGCGCGTCTCGTCGTAGGGTGCGGTGACTAGACGGGAAACAGCGCGGTTCACTGGCGCGCAAGATGGGGCTCGGCGGGCGTCGCGTCAACCGCCGCCGAAAACTCAAACGGCCGTTTATTTTTCCGAACGAAGCGCGCCTTGCGCTGTCTATGATTTATGTATAATTTGTGAAGTCCGCGGTTGGGTTGATTCCGGCCGCACTCTTTGTTTGAACCCCTTGAACATGAACCTGATACGCCGATCATTGCTCGCGGCAACAGCCCTTTGGGTTCTCGGGACGGGGGCGCGTTCGGAAGTCATCATCCAGTATTTCGAGACCCGCTGGGACGAGATGTATCAGCGCCTGCCGGAGATCGCGGAGACCGGCTACGAATCCATCTGGACCCCGCCCCCGGGCAAATCGCCGATCGGCGGCCCCAATCCCTACGCTTACGGCGGCAACGTCGGCTACAATTCTTTCGACCGCTTCGATCTGGGTGACATGCCGCAGCGCGGCCATTGGGAGACGCGTTACGGTTCGCGCACGTCGCTGCGCAACCTCGTCGATAACGCGCACCAGTCGGACATCAAAATTTACCCAGACATTGTCTTCAACCACACGGGTAACGGTCCGGACTTCCGCACTTATCCGGGAATGGTGCCGCAGGATTTCCACGTGTCGACCGATGCCGCGCAGCCGGGCGGCTTCAAGCGCGCCGAGCGCATGTGGCAATGGGATGCCAACAACGGCACCGGCGCGACTTTGCACCAGGAACTCGTCAGCCTCATGGACGTCGTCCTCGAGTTCGACAACCGCTTCCAAGTCGGCGGGGCCAACTCGGTCGGCTATGTCGCGGATCCCGCTCCCTTCGTGCGCCATGCCGGCGACTACGAGAAATATCCCTACAATCCCTCGGGCACGCTGCCGTCCGAGAATTCACGGGATTTCATGGTCCGCTGGATCAACTGGCTCGGCTACGCGATGGACTACGACGGTGTGCGTCTCGACGCGCCGAAGCATGTTTACAAGGATTTCTTCGGTCTTCCCAACCAGACGCAATCGCTGCGGGACCGGACGTTCATCTACAACATCCAGAAAAATTTCAACGAGCGCCGCGGCCTGAGCGACACCAATCCGTTCGACGACATG
>JBEDBL010000017.1:0-26541 GCA_041177245.1 Verrucomicrobiota bacterium | reverse complement strand
ACCTCCGTTGATGGCATTCATCCAGACGTCGACAACCTTTAGGCCTTCCGCATGAAGCATTTCGCGGACCACCGAGAACGAGTAGTATTCGATGTGCTCGTGACAAATCGTGTCGTAGGAATTCAGTCGTAGCATCGACGGCATGTAGCTCTGCTCGAAATGCCACAGCCCTTCGGGTGCCAACGTGTCGGCGATGTCCCTCACAAACTGTCGGGGGGACTCGAGATCGTAAAACATCGCGATCGATGTGATGAGCGAGGCTTTGGCGGACTCACCAAGCTCCGCCACCACCGTCTTCCTCGAGAAGAAATCCACGATCAGGCGGCTCTCGTTGTCGTAAAAGGAGCGGAACTTTCCGGCGGTCGGATCGATGCCGACCTTCTGCAAGCCCGGCGTGCGATAACCGCGAAGGAAAGTTCCGTCATTGCTACCGACATCAATCACTAGATCGCCTTTTTTCAGCGCGGCCATCTTTTCCAGCGAATGGCACTTGTCATTCAGATGGCGGACCATGGATTGGTTCAAGCCGGAGCGGTAGCCGTAGTTTTCTCCATACATTTCCCCCGAGTCGTAACTGGAGTCCAGTTGCACAAGGTTACACTTTGAGCACCACACGAGCCGAAGAGGACCTTTACTAACCGCTTCGGTGGTAGCGCGAGGAAACACTCCTGTTAAATATTGGGAGCCAAGGTCAACAACCTGCACCAAGTCAGGTTCTCCGCATCCGCGACACGCCGTGATGGTTCGAACTTTTTCCGGGCCACTTTTGTGGGGCACTGTGTTTTTCATAAAGATGCTTTTATGGTGTTAGGATTAGATGCACAACCTCGCCGGAGCGCATTTTCACAATGCCGTCTTCCCATGAGTCGATAGGCCCCCGATGCGAGATAAAGCCTCGCCAACCGATGTTTTTCTCGCCCAATACACGAAGAATTTCAGGGATGTCTTTGTCCGGTTGGCTTTGGCCACCTTCGGAACCAGTTAGCACACGGCCGAAGTGGAGCGGGAGAGTGTGGATGCTGACGCGTTGATCGCTGGGCATGACGCCGAACAATACGCAGCGTCCGCCGCGAAGTTTAACCAGATCGTAAGCGGTCTCGATGACTTTTGGGCTTCCGGTGCCGTCGATGGTGACATCGGCCAGGCCACCGAGGATTTCCCTCACGCGCTCGGCGGTATTTTCGCGGGAGGCATTGATCTGATGCGTGAGGCCGTATTCGGCAGCCTTCGCCAATTTGTGGTCATGCAGGTCGACGCCGATGATTGGATTTGCCCCAGCGACTTTGGCTCCGAGCACCACACCTAGCCCAATACCCCCTACGCCGAAGATGACGACAGATTCGCCCGCTTTGAGCTTCGCATCTTTGTTTATGATCCCAAACCCTGTGGTCAACGTGTCGGCGAGCAGACAACACAGCTCGAAATCCGTGTCGGGCGGGACTTTAGTAAGACGGTTTTCGGCAATGACGGCATACTTCTGGAAGGTTGTGATCGGCCCCGCATTCACATCGCGCCCCCCCCACTTATAGACCGAACCGCCTGCATCGATCCCCGCTCCCGGACGCCAGTGGCAGACCACACGATCCCCGGGAGCGACATGCGTCACATCTGCCCCGACCTCGAGCACGATGGCGCCAGCCTCGTGCCCGAGAAGATGAGGCAAAAATTTGTCCGGACCCTTCACACCGTCAATTTCGCCGATCTGTGAACCACAGACACGAGTGGCATGGATTTCCACCAGGACCTGTCCGCGCTTGAGCGCAGGAACTTCAACCTCGTCGATGACGAGCGGTTTGCGCTGCTCGACCAAAATGGCGGCGGTTGTTTTCACTCGAAATAGATAAAACTGTGGTCACCGGTGTAGCCCGTTTGTTTGAACCACCACTCCCATTCGTCAGGCGCGAAAAATGCGCGGCAGGTCAACTGCCAGTAGAGGAGGTTTGCTTTCTCGGACTCATTGCGCCAACTCTCGACGCACAGGTAGCGGTCATTTTTGCCGACTCGCATCATCTCGTGCAACGCGCGGTCGAGATCATAACAAGGCAGGTTGTGAAGTGTGTTGATCGAAAAGACGAAGTCGAACTTGGCATCACCAAACGGCAAGTTCGACGCCTTTCCTTCGACAATGCAGTCTTTAACCTCGGGCTTGGCGTGGTCGATCGCGTAGCGACTTGTCTCTAGGCCTGTTACCTCCAAACCCGGAACCGCCTGGGTCAGGTCGTAGAGCAGGAAGCCCTTGCCGCATCCGATATCGAGCACTTTGTTGCCGGCCTTGAGACCGTAATGGCTAGCCATGAGATCGGCCACCTTGCGCCAGCGTCCATCGTAGGCCATACCTCCGTAACCCGTCCGCCGGTCGCCGTCCCAGTATTCCACATCCCATTTCAGCGCCAACTCGGCAGCCTTGGCCTTGGGGAATTCCGGGTCGTTGACGCGCGCAAGGTAGTCGCGCGCGGTGGCCTTGTGAATCGGGGCGATGAAATCAACGTAAGACATGGGAAAAATGCAGAAGTCTAAACGAAGAGTGCACCATGCTACTGGCTGAGTGCGAGAATACGTTCAGAAATCTTGTCGGCGGTGAGACCGGCCCAGGCACGGGCGGACGGTTGGTGTGTAGTGGCGTGGAGAAATTCATCAGGCGTTCCGAAAGCAACGAGCCTTGCCTTGGCGGAAGATGAATTGGTCGAGAGCCATTCAGCAACGGCTGTGCCGAGACCACCGAGGACCGAATGTTCCTCGAGGGTCGCGGCAACCTTTGCTGAACCAAACACCTCGGCAAGCAGGTCCGTATCGAGCGGCTTCAAAGATCCCATGCTGGCGACGCCGCAGTTGACGCCTTTGTCTTTGAGAATCGCGGCTGCCTCGATCGCCAGGGGCAACATGTTGCCGAGCGCCAGAATCCACGCCTCTTCGCCTTCTCGAAGTCGCAAGGCCTTCCCAATCTCAACCTTAGGCTCCGTCTGGTGCACGACCGGTTCGCCCTTCTTTCCGATGCGGATGTAAACCGGGCCGAGGTAATCCAAGGCGGCCCTCAACACCGGTCGCAGTTCTTTTTCGTCTCCGGGAGCGAGAACTGCCAACCCGGGAATCAGCCTCAACATGCCCATGTCTTCGACCGAGTGATGAGTGGAACCGAGCGAGGCATATGAGAGGCCTGCTCCTGTGCCGACGAAGATGACACGTTGGTGGTGGTAGCCGAGATCGAGACGAATCTGCTCGATAACGCGATAGGTTAGAAAAGAAGCGATCGTGTAGCAGACCGGACGCAATCCGCTGGCGGCCATACCGGCGGCAACACCTATCATATTAGCCTCGGCCACTCCGCAATTGAAAAAACGCCCGGGTGCGACGTCTTTGAATTTGTCAAAGAGTCGGTTGCCGATGTCACCGGAGAGCAAAACGATATCCTCGCGCTCCCGTGCGATTTTCGTGATCTCGTCTGCAAAAGCGTTTCTCATGGGGAAAAAGTTAAGAGCGCAAAGTGCAAAATGCAGAGTTTAGCGGCTGCGGGCGGTTTTGATGCTGGCTATCAGCATGGCGGTGATTTCGCGGGTTTCCTCGAGCAGCGGCTGAAGTCGGTTCACAGGGAGGAAAGATTCGTCCGACAAGAGCTCCAACCAATACTCCTACTCACTGGCCTCCTTGAGTGAATCTCCGAGCTTGGCGATAAACTCGGCCTTGCTGCGCGACCGCATCGCCTCGCGATAGTTTGCTCCGATCGACGTTCCGCTCCGCAGCAGCTGGTCGCCGAGAACTCGTGCAGCCGGTCCTCGCGGTAGCGCGGCGCACAAGCGAATGATACGACGCGCATACTCTTTGGTTCGCGACTCAAGAACAGTCTCAGACATTTTGCACTTTGCATTTTGCGTTCATCACTCCAACCCAAGCTCCTTGCGCGCGGCCGCAAGTTCCTCCGCATTGGGAATGCGGTAGTGCCAATTGTTGTCGTCTTCCATGAAAGACACCCCTCGCCCCTTGATCGTGTGCGCTATGATGGCCAGAGGCTTAGTTCGATCTGGTAATTCGGCGCAGGTGAGTGCCGTCTTGATTTCGGCAAAGTCGTGGCCGTCCACCTCGTAGCTCTCCCATGCGAACGCTTCCCACTTGTCCCGCAGCGGGGCCAACGCCATGACCTCCTCGCTGCGGCCGGTGGCCTGCCATTTGTTGTAGTCAACGAGCACAGTCAAAGACCCGAGTTTCTGCGCGGCGGCAAACATGGCGGCTTCCCATACGCTGCCCTCGTTGCATTCGCCATCGCTGAGCAAAACCACAGTCCGGTAACTGCGCTTTTGGATCCGCGCGGCCAAAGCCATACCGACACCGACTGACAAACCATGTCCGAGCGAGCCCGTGGCCCACTCGACACCCGGCGCGCAATTCGGCGCCGGTTGCTCGGCGAGCGCAGCGCCATCTTTGGCATAATCGGCAAGCAGTTGCGGAGAGAAGAAACCCTTCCGCCCCAAGGTCGCGTAAAGTGACGGCGCCGCGTGGCCTTTGCTCAAAATAAAGCGGTCACGGTCCGGAGAATCCGCCCTCGCTGGATCAATGCGCAGAAAGTCCCAATAAAGCGCGACCAGCAAATCGATGCAAGAGAGGGACGAGCCGAGGTGCGGTGTTTTAGCACGATGCGAAAGACCGATGACTTCGGCGCGCAGTTCGGACGCGATTCGTTCGAGTTTGTCGTTGTCGACGGTCACGCGGGATCGCGGTTGAGGAGGGACATGCCGCTCTTGAGCAGCACGGCTTTGGAAATGGGGTCGCGGTTGCCGACAATTTTCACGGCCTGCGCGCCGGCTAGCTGGCCGAGAAACGTCGTGAGACCAACCGGCAGTCCGTTTTTGGCGGCCAGTGCCATCACGGAGAAGAAGGCATCCCCCGCTCCGATGGTATCAGTGATGTCGTCGCCGAGCGGCGGACACGCCGCCAGGTTGCCATCGGTGGCTACACCGATCGTCTTGACCGCCCCGCGGGTCAACCATCCGGCGCGGGCATTGAGGTATCCGCGCAATTTCTCGAGTTCGGCGGGAAAATCGACATGACGGTGTCCGCAGGAAAGAAGCATCTCCTGTTCATCGAGGGAAAAGACGTCGGCACGGCGGTATTGGCGCGTGATGATATTGAAGCCGTGGTTGTTCGAGTTCGTCTGGCAATTCAGCGCAAGAAAGACGCCGCTGTCCTGCAGGAAGTCGCGGACGGCGGACTGCATGATCCCGTGACCGAAATCGGCAAGAACGACCACATCGCAATTTTTGATTTCCGCCTCGAGTTTGCCGAGAACGCGGTCGGTGACAGCCTGCTTGGGTGCCTCTGCGTTGATATAGTTGACCGAAAAAAGCTTACTCAAGTCCTTGCCCTCGCTGACCGGTTCGACATAGCGCTGCTTGATGATGGAAACAAAATCGGGGTCGCGCACCGTGGCGTCGTCCTCCGCCGGCATGAACATGCGCAAGGTCGGCTCCAGCCAAGCCTCGGTTCCGAGTAAAGAGACCAGCCGCACATTGTCCGTGAACTGTTTGATGTGGCGATAGACGGCGAGTGCGCCGCCGGCTTGCGCCTCTTCTTCGAGGTAGCGACCCGAGATGATGCGGTTTTTCGAGGTGAGCCCCTGGACTTTGACGAACGAGTATTTGTCGAAGATCGTGTCCCCGACCACGAGGACGCGAAGACCGGCAAATGCCGAAACCGCGTCGGCAAAATCCTGTGGCGAGACCTGCGAAGCAAGTTGCCCGCAGAACTCGGCGACTTCGGGATTGGCCGTCTCGAAATGGCGGTTCAAGAGCCGCGTGGAGCTGAAGACCACATCGCCGAGGTAGCGGACTTCGCCTCCATGCTTCTGCACCGCGGCCACGTCGTCGTGGATATTCCCGGTCACGTCGTTCGACGCGTCGGAATATTCCGTGCCCTTGCAATACACGTGAGGCTTGACCGTCTCGATGGCCTCGACGGCCGCGGCGTGCGGGACAAGGACCACGTAGTCCACGCACTCGAGCGCGGCGAGAGTGCGTGCGCGCAAAGCATCGTTGAAATACGGGCGTCCAGGACCCTTGTTGACATGCTTCTCGTCGGTCACCGTGACCACCAGCAAATCACCAAGCTTTCTGGCGTCTTCCAGATGGACGATGTGTCCGGGATGAACGAGATCAAACGTCCCGTGGCATTGCACGAGACGTTTGCCTTCGCGGCGCAGCTTTTCGAAAAGCGAGGGCGCCTCGGCGAACGAAATGATTTTCTCTTTACCCATCAGCGAGCCAAGTAGGCGAGGCAACCGGTATCGCGCCCGACTTCCATGAATTTCATGTTGTAGTGCTCCGCGGCGTCGATGTCGGGAAACGCGCCGGATTCGAGGACGCGGCGCAGATCGGACACCTCCTGCTTGATGCTGCTTACCGGCTTGTAGCCAAGTTCGCGCAGGATGCGATCGGAAGAAATATGGTAGTCGCGGTGGTCGGTCGTATCAGTGACCTTGATCTCGACGGCAAGGTCGGACAATTCCGACTGAATGATCTTGGCGATGTCGATGACTTTGTGGTTTTCGAACCCGAAATTGAAGGTGCGACCGTTGATTTTGTCCGCCGGGGCTTCGACAAGAATTCCGTAAAGATTGACCATGTCGGTCATGCCCACATTCGGCCGCCTCTGTTGACCGCCGTGCACGGTGATGGTCTTTTTGCGGAGCGCGTCCGCGGTGAGCTTATTGACAGTGAGGTCGAACCGCTGGCGCGGCGAATAACCGCAGATGGTGGCGGGGCGGACGTTGACCGCGCAGAACTCCGGGCCCGCGGCGGAGAGCACAAGCCATTCCGAGAGTGCCTTGTATTTCGAATAATAAGTCAGCGGCTCGGGTTCCAGGCGCTCGTTGATCTCCGATTCCGTACGCGCACCGAAAACGCTGGACGAAGACGCATTGATGAAGCGCTTCACGCCGGCCTCCTTGGCCAAGGCGAGAAGCATGCCGACGGCATCGAAATTCACCTGGCGCGTGAGGACCTCGTCGATATCGCCGGTCGGGTCGTTAGAAATCGCGGCCAAGTGGATCACGGTATCGCGTCCGGCGAGCGCCTCGCGGACCTTGGCGGCCTCGCGCAAGTCTCCTCGGACGAGGGCGAAACGCTTTTCCCATTCGGGCCATTTAGGATCGGTCTTCAGCGCGTCGAGACCGGCCTCCGTGTAGAGCATTAGATCGAGGACACGCACATCATGACCGAGCGACAGAAGATGCGGGACCAGTCGGCTACCGACGTAGCCGAAACCACCTGTGACGAGGATTTTTGACATAAAGAATTAGGGTTTGTGGATGTAGCTCATGGGCTGTTCGCGGATCGCGGCAAGATTGGCATCAATCCAGCGCTTCGTGTCCGCGATTCCCTCTTCGAGCGAGACGCGATCCTGCCAGCCCAGGCGTGTGCGAGCCAGACTTGCGTCGAGCAAGTAGGCGGAATCCTTGCCGGGGCGGTCGGCAACAATCTCGGCAAAGTCCGCGAATTTCACGCCGGCTTGCTCGCACATGAGCGCGACCAGGTCGCGGATGGAAATGGTCCGCTTGGTGGAGAGATGGAAGACCTGACCTGGCTCGCCGCGCAAAGCCGCGCGAAGAGTCCCGTCGGAAACATCGTCGATGTGGATAAACGAGCGCACCGAGTGTCCCCCGCCGTGGAGCTGCAGCTTTTGGCCGAGGGCGAGAAAAAGGAGCGTCCGCGGAACGATGCGGTAAAGTTGCTGGCCGGGCCCGAAGACATTCGCCGCGCGCGTGAACACCGCGGGGAAGTTGTATTGACGTATGAAGGTCTGAAGATGGAGGTCGCAGGCAGCGCGGGAGGCCGCATAAGGCGTGCTGGGATTGAAAGGCGCATCTTCGCGCACGTCGCCCGAGCAACTGCCGTAGACCTCGGGCGTGCTGACGTGGACATACTTCTCCACCCGTGGCATTTTGCGCAATCCGTCATGGAGCCGCACATTGGCCACGACGTTGGTCTGATACCAATGGTCGGGATGCTCCCAGCTTTCGGCGACCATGCTCTGCGCGGCGAAGTTGACCACATACGGCGCGCCGTAAGCGTCGATCGCCTCGAGCAGTTCGCGGGTATGCAGGTTGAGATCGAGCTGTGCAAAGCGGAATCGCGACAATTCCTGTGGAGTCCGCTGCCAACGATACGGGAGGAAAACCGGATGGGCCTCGGCGGAGCGACTGGTGCCAAAAACTTCCCATCCCTCTCGAAGACAGTGCGAAACAAAACTCGCGCCGGAGAACGAGTTGCTTCCGATGACAAAGATGCGTTTGGTGTCAATCATTGGCGGAATGGGTAGGGAGAGGCGGGACCATGGCTGCGGAGGCGGAACCGCCGCGGAATCGATCCTGCTCCAAATGGAGGAGACGATACCACATTTCTTCCACACGGTTGCGGTAGGCGACGGAGTTTCTCTGCCAACTGACCCCGACCGCGAGTTCAAGATGGCGAATCTGCGTTTCCGACTTGGCCGGGTCGGAGGGCTGACCACCCTCGCTAAGTCCGCTGACGGGCGATCCAAGCTCGACGAGACGCTGCAGGTGGCGGGCGCGGTCCTGCACCGATTCCTGAAGGATGGATGCTATGGTGCCGCCAACCGCATAAACTTCTTGGTCATCACGGCCCGCCGTCTCTTTGGCCGCCTGCAATTCCGCAGCAATGCGGTTCAAGGCCTCGGGCTCGTATCCGACATTGCCCGTTTCAAGCGGGGCGAGAACAGGATCGATAAAAGGAAGCAGGCGCCCGCTGGGAGAGACGCCCGGCAGAGGCGTGCGACTTCCTTTTTCCTGCTGGAGATACAAGGCGAATCCACCGACCGCGAGGACAAGGACGGCAAGCATGGATAGCCAAGCAACCGTGCTGCGGTCACCGCGATCGCGAACCTCCCCGGAAAAATTTGAAGCGCTTTCGAAAGACGAACGGCGCCGGCGACGGCTATTGTCCTGCTCGCGGTGGCGGCTCTGCGAACGGCGGCGGCGCGACCTTTCCTCCCGCGGCGGAGCGGGCCGGTTGATGTCATCGAAGATCATCGGGAAAATTCGGACAAGCTGCCGCCCTTGGTCGCGGGTGGCAATCCCCGACCATGCTTTCGCGAGTTGTTTGTCTCGCCCAAAAAATGTTTACGCCGCTCAGCCGAGGCCGCGTCCCGACAAGGGATGGACCTTGCCGGGAACGACACGCTGCGCCGTGACTTCCACTTCGCGCTGCGTGCCGAGCAATTCTAACAGCACCGCCACGCGCTCTTTGGCAGGCATGATGCGTGTCACCACCGCTCGAAGCCCCTTGAAAGGTCCGTCCAAGACGGTGACTTCATCGCCCGGTCTGATATCCGGAGAAATTTCGATCACTTCATTGTCGCGGACGAATTCGCGCAACTCCCCGATGACGCGCTCGTCGACCACCGAAGGCAAGCCGCCGAAGCCGACGATCTTGGTCACACCCATGGCCGAGGCGACGAGGCGGTAGTGCGTGCGGTAAGGAAAACGGCCGAAAAGGTAACAAGGGAACAAAGCCTCCTCGAACCACTTCTTGCCGGTCATCGTCGCCCGCTGGTAGCGGATGACCGGGCAAAAGACCTCCAACCCCGCCTGCGTGCGCAGGAATTGCGCGGCCAGCTTCTCGTGCTTCGGCTGCGTGCGAAGACAAAACCACATCGGTTCGACAGACTCGATCACGGACTCGGGAGCGGTGGCGGTCATATTTTCAAAAAGGTCGAGACCAGAGGAACAAGCCTCTTGGCTTTCTTGTTCCAGGATTCGAGACGTTCCAGGCGGTTGACAAGGCCGTTCGGCGCGCCGTTAGCCGGATCACCCACCGCGTCGCGCAATCTCTGCAGCCGGTCGTTGGCGTGATTGAGGCGGACGGAGAGTTGGTCGCGCAGGAACCCGCGCACCAAGGCCGGCAACTCCACCTCCGCCTCGTAGTAGTCCTTGCGATCGCCCGGGCGGTATCCCACGCGCACCGCGCCCACCCCCCGCAGCAGCCGCAGCCCCTGGCTGGCCGAACCTTTGCTGATAGACAACTGCCGGACCAACTCGTCGAGCGTCATGGCGCCGCCATTGGCAAAAAGCAGCCCATAAATCTCCCCGACCGAGCGCGGCAACGACAAATATCGCCCAAGGTGGACAAAGAATTCCACCACCTCCCGTTCCGCCGGTGTGATCCGGCTGGAGGCGCGGGGTGCCTCCAAGATATGGGCGCGGGGCATGGAAAGAATTTACGTCAATCTCGTCGATGTTCAAGTTTTTATGAACGCAGTGAACACCGGATTTTCTGAGTGGATCATTGAATTTCAGAGTATCGGGCCTTAGAAGACAAGAGTTTATGGACATCAAAATGCCGGCCTGGCAGAGGCGCGACGACCTCTTCATCGTTCCTCCGGCGGGCTGGGCCGTGATTGCGGTGATCCTTCTTTCCGTCGCTCTGGCCGGGGGACGACCTCTTTGGGCGCAGGGGATGGTCTGTTTAGGGATCGGCCTGCTCTGGCTCTTCCACACGCCCGCGAAAATCCCCGCCAAATCCGTGCTGGTCATGCTCGGCATTCTGGCTGTCGTACCCCTCTTCGCCTATCTGCCCGACAATTGGTTGGCCCACCCTTCTTGGCGAGCGACGTTACTCAAGTTCCCCGCAATCACACCCTCACCCTTCGTCACCCCGCAGCCGTGGCTCACTTTCCACGTCTACTTGCTCTGGTTGTCGGGATTGGCGCTCGCCGCATGGTGCGCCTGCCAAGAGTGGGACCATTACCACCGAGGCACGCTGGCAAGGATGTATGCGGGCGGTCTTCTGCTCATCACGCTTTTCGCAATCTTCGGCTATGCCACGGGATACCAACCCTCCTGGTGGCTTAGCACGGACGGTTTCGGTCCTTTTCTCAACCGCAACCAGTGGGGCTCATCGATGGGGTTCGCAGGAATCGTCACGATTGCGCTTATCCACCAGTGTGTGCGGCAGGGTTACAAACAGGGTGCGATTTTTTGGGCGCTTGCCGCGGCGGTTTTTCTCGGCGGCATCGTGCACAACGGCTCACGCGGGGGTGTGGTTGTGATGATCGTAGGGGGCTTCGCCTATTGGGCCTTTTACGGGATGGTGCGCCAGCAATACCGCTATGCCGCCGTCGGGGTTTCCTTCTTGCTCATCGCTTTTGCTTTGTTCGCCATGGGCGGCGGCCCCCTGCTTGAACGGTTTGTCGATCTGCGTGGGCTTGCAGAGAACGGCGCAAGCGAAGATATGCGGATTCAATTTTACCGCATGACCATGGCCATGGTAGCCGGTTCGCCTCTGGCGGGATTCGGCCTGGGCAACTTCGAATATGTGTTTCCGTTCTATCTGGACTTCGAGCCTTTGTTCGACCGGCGTCCGGTGCATCCCGAGAGCAGTTGGTTGTGGTTGGCAAGCGAAGGCGGATGGCTGCTTCTTGTCGCGGTGGCGGTGGCTATCGTGGTTTTGATCCTGCAGAGCTTCATGGCCCGAAAATCGCGCGGAGCAACAATCCGCGCTGCGGGCATGGCCTGCGCCGTGATGCTTGCCTTGAATTCGGGCTTCGATGTGAGCGGACACCGCATTGGCACTTTGTTTCCCGTCATCTTGCTCGCCACCCTCGCTCTGCCGTCGGCGAGGGCCGGAAACTTTTCTTCCGTCATGCGCCACACGGCCAAGTTTCTCGGAGCGGCGCTACTCGCGGTTGGTGTGATTTGGATCCTCGGAGGTTCTGGCATTCCATTTCTTCCTGGCGTGCAGGGCATGTCACCTCTCCAGGAAAAGGGTCAGACCGCCATGAAGGCAGGTCGCAGCGACGAGGCCGTCACAATTTTCGAGCGCTGCGAAAAATTCCGCCCCCTTGATTGGGGCGTGCACTGGACGCTGAGCGATTGGTTGCTCGCAGAAGGAAAACTCGACCCCGCGTGGAGGGAATTCCAGGCGTCGAATGCCTTGCTGCCTTACCTCTACTGGACCGTGCGTCAAGGGGCGGAAAAGTGGATGGTTCCCTCACCAGGTCGCGCGGCAGTCGCGGTTTTGGAGGTGGTCCGCAAAGCGCCCCAAGGAAAGCGCGCGGAAATTTATGCCGGTTTTCTCTCCAAGAGCAGGGATAACCCCCGCATGCGGGCGATACTCCTGAACCTGTTCCCCGACGACCCCGAGTTCGAATTTGTGCGCACCCAGCAGGCGGCTCCGGATGCCTCGAACAAGCGGCTCAAGCGTCTGGTGGAGCGGACGGAAAATCTTTCGCGCGCACCCGATCAACTAACCTTTCCCGTCCTGCGCCTCATGCTTGAGAGGAACCAACTCGCCGAGATCGACGCCATCGTGGCGGAAAACCCCCGGTTGAAGCGCACGGCTTGGGAAATTCTTTTCGAGCGGGAAATTCGCTCCAACCGGAACAAAGAAGCCCTGGATATTTATTTCAATTTTGCCCCGAACCCGGCAATTCCAGCGACGCTGAACCGCTCGGATCTGCGCAGTGTAGAGCGCGCGGCGGCGCTCGCGCCCTTGGATCTTTCCACGTCCATCGCCTATTATCAGGCACTTTCCGGCGCGCAGCGTGACAAGGAAGCTCTCTGGCAGTTGCGCCATATCATGGAACTACGCAATGCACCCGCCTACATCTGGTTTCTCGCCGCCCAGGCAACGCACCGTGACGGGGACTACGAGGAATCGCTGAAACTGCTGCGCAAATATCGCGAGAAGACGAAGCCGTGAAACGCGAACCGCACGATCCGGACCACCACGAAGACGATCTGAGCGCAGAAGAAATGCGCCAGTTGCGGCGGAAGCGCCTGATCCGCCGGTTACTCATCTTCGGACTGCCCGCGGTCGCTGTTTTGGCCATTGTCGCAGCCGTCGCCATTCCAAAGGTCAAGGACTGGCGCGCACTGCAATTCAGTGAACGCGCAACGGAGCTTGCCGGTCAGGGAAAACTGCAGGAAGCGTTCAACAACGCTGCTTCGGCAATGCAGATGCGCCCGGCCCTCCCGGAGGTCAAGCGCACCTACGCAAGGGTTTTGTTCGCCGCGAACGAGCCCTCCGGCTTGCAGGTGATGCAGCAGTTGCTCGATTCGGGAAAAGCCACCGCGGAAGACCGGCTTGAATTGGCCGAGGCAGCCTTGCGTTTCGGCGATGTGCCTCTTGCCGAGAAGGAGACTTTCCAGTTGCTGCAGGCGGGTCAGAACACGCCGCAAGCGCTGCACGTGCTGGCCCGGGTGCGCCTGGCACAACAGCGCGTTCCCGACGCCACTCAAGCGCTGCGCGAAAGCATTGAATCCGGCGGCGGACCGGATCCGTCCATACTTCTCGCCCGTTTGCAGATCGCCGCAAATACGACCGACTCGGTGAAATCTGCGCTCGATCTGCTGCGTCCAATCGCACGGCAAAAAGATCAGGCGGGACTCAATGCACTGCTTGTGCTTGTCGCTTCACCCGGATTGCAGTCGCAAGAGGGGGCAGCATGGGTCGAGGCGCTTCGCAGACATCCCCTCGCCTCCGACGAGCAAAAGCTCGCTGCGGCCAGCGCGGAGATCCAATTGAAACCGTCCTCCTATCCCGAGGTCGTCAAAAGGACCACCACCGCTTTTCGCGAAGGCAACGTCGAGCAACGCGCAGCCTTGGCCAGATGGCTGAACCAGAACCGCGAATTCGACAAAACGCTCAACCTCATCGCAGCGCAGGAAGCCTCCACGCGCAGCGATCTTTTCCTCATCCGTCTCGACGCGATGGCCGGCAAAAACGATTGGACGGGGATTTCCGAGCTTTTGCGCGGAGACAAACTTCCGCTGCAGAACTCGGTTCTTCTGCTTTACCGCGGACGTGCTTCGCGGGAACTCGGAAAGCCGGAGGAGGCGGCGACCTTTTACCGGAGAGCCATCATGGAATCCGCGCCCACGCAGGATGTGATGTGGTATGTGATCAACTATCTTCAGCGGATCGGCGAAGACCGGGTGCTCGAGCAGGAACTGCAAAAACTCGCCGAAAATCCGGCCAGCGCACGCCAGGCTTTTTCCGCGCTTGTTCCGATCGTGCAAAAACGCCAGGACGCTGAGGAACTTTACCAGCTTTACGACCGCATGCTTAAGCAGCTTCCGGGCGATACGGTGGTGCAAAACGACCATCGGTATTTCGCCGCTTTGACCGGACGGCGGGCTGATGTCAGCGGCGGCCGCGAACTCCTCGCGAAAGAACCGCAGATGCTCGCCTACCGCATCACCCTCGCTCTCGCCCACCTCAAAAACGGACAACACGAGGCGGCACTCAAGGTATTCGACGGGATCACTCTCGATCCGGCTCAAATCCAGCCCTACCAACGAGCCATCCTCGCCGCCGTACTCGGGGCGAACAACCGCGAGACGGAAGCGAAACAACTCGCACGCAGCGTTCCCGGCGAGCAGGTCACCGTGCAGGAATTCGAACTCATCGCGCCATGGCGCGGGGAAGACGGGAAGCAGGGCGATTAATCAAAAAGACCGCGGGGCAATTCGTGGCGAAGTCCGCAACGGGGACAGTCCACATTGATATGACTGTCGCCGCCGAATATTTCGTCGAGCTGTCCTTGCAGTGCTCCGCCGATAGCCGCGGCGATTTTTTCCGGCGTGCAGCCGCAAGCGAATGCATATTTGCGCACCTCCAACGGCGGTCTCGAATCGTCGGAAATGAGCGCAAAAACCTCGTCGCGCGAAACGGATTCGAGCCAACCGGTATCGCAATCGGGTTGTGCCACAAGGGCGGTGAACATGTCGCCCCCGAGGTAAAAAAATCTGCCCGGGCGCTGCTCGCTTTGGGCGTAAAATCTGGCGGCTGCATCGAGGGCATCGCTGCCTTCGAAATCGACGGAACTGCGGCGGCGCACATTTTCCGGTCCGGCAATCTCGGCGTGGAGAACATTGCCGCCTACGTTTCGGACGTTTCCGCAAAAGACTCGGCCGACCAAGTGACCTGAAGCGATCTCGGCCGCGACAAAAACGTTCAATTCCTCGGCTTCAAGGTGCAGCGTCCAAGCCAGAATCTCGTTGCGCGGCCGCGTGGCCCCGTAAAGAGCGATGGCGGCAAGTGACCTCTTGAGCAACTCGTCGGTGCCGTCGCGAAGCACGACTCCGGCCCGACCGAGATGAAGGTAGCAGTCCATGAACACCGGACCGAAGTCTCCGGAGACAAGCAGCGCGTTGCGACCCGCGAGAAAGCGGCAAACAACCTGCGCCTGATCGGTTTCGTTTTCGCCGGCAATGTCCTGACTCATGACTTGGCTGGACAACGGGTGTCTTGGTGGCCGTGCCACCATTTTCGCGCGACGACTCGCCACAGCACGGCAGCCGCTATGTAGCTGACAGGCGCGATGATTGCGCCGCAGACCAAACAACCGAGCAGCAGAGGAAGCGGAACGCCGGACATTGAAGAGAGCAGGGAGGCTTGCGCATCCGACGGCCCTTTCTGGCGAAGAAGCCAAGCCCCTAGCCGGTATTGCCAGTAAAGAATCACCGGCCATGTGACCGGATTGGTCACCCAGACAAGTGTGATCGCCGCCGGAACATTGAAACGCAGGAAGTAAGCGGTAGCGCCGGCCGGGACCATCTGGAAAGGAATCGGCATCATCGCCCAAAAGAGGCCGGTGGCCACCCCCGCCGCGACTTTGTTTCCGCTCGGACGCCACAGGCCGGGCGCGAAGAGACGATCCCCCAACATCCGGTGCAGCCACGTGCCTCGAACATGCCTTTGCCGGGGCACCTTCTTGATCCACGTTCGCAGGCGCGACCGCCGGAGACGCATGATGCTCATAAAAGAACCGGCGCGATGAGGCAGCGCGCGCCGAGACAGGCGCGATTTTCCGGGCTTGCAATACCGGCAGGGTGGTCTACAACGCGCATGCCATGAAGAAGATTGAAGCCATCATTAAACCTTTCAAGATGGAGCATGTCAAAGAGGCCCTTGCCGAGATCGGCATAGAAGGCATGACCGTCACGGAGGTGAAAGGCTTCGGCCGGCAAAAGGGCCACACCGAGATTTACCGCGGCAGCGAATACACCGTCGACTTTCTGCCCAAAGTCAAAGTTGAGATCGTCGTGGCCGACGAAAACGTCCAACGCGCCACGCAAGCCATCGTCAAATCCGCCAAAACAGGAAAAATCGGTGACGGCAAAGTCTTCGTGCTCCCCATCGAGGAAGCGATCCGCATCCGCACGGACGAGACCGGCGACCAAGCCATTTGATCCGCCCGTCCGCGCGGCACATCCGACGTGGATAATTTCCAGGCTCTCATCCTCGGACTCGTCGAGGGCGTCACGGAATATCTCCCGGTCAGTTCGACGGGCCATCTTCTGCTTGCGCAGCGTTTGCTCGGAATCTCTTCGAGCACCGTTTCGGACGCCTTCGCAATCTCGATTCAAGGCGGTGCCATCCTCGCCGTCCTCGGACTCTACCGCGCTCGAGTGGCGGGAATGATACGCGGACTCCTCGGGCACGATACCAACGGGCGCCGACTTGCGATCAACCTCGTGGCGGCGTTCGTTCCCGCCGCGGTGCTCGGTTTGCTGCTCGAAAAAATCATCAAAAAATATCTCTTCGGCGGCGAAGCATGGGGCCTCTGGCCCGTGGTTGCCGCGTGGTTCATCGGCGGCGCGGCGATTCTGATCGTTTCGTGGCAACGCCGGGGCAAAGGATCCCCCGCAGGCCCCGGATTGTCGCTGGACCAATTGACATTGCGCATGGCTGTCATTGTCGGCGCGGCGCAATGCATTGCCATGTGGCCGGGCGTGAGCCGAAGTCTCATCACGATCGTCGGAGGCCTGCTTGTCGGTCTTTCGCTGCCTGCGGCTGTGGAACTCAGCTTTCTTCTCGGTGTCATCACTCTAAGCGCGGCGACTGCCAAAGACGCGTTGGACCACGGCGCGGAGATGCTTGCCGCCTACGGAGCGGTTCCGCTGGTCATCGGTTTCGCTGCGGCGTGGATCTCGGCCGTGTTTGCGGTCCGCTGGATGGTTGGCTACCTGAACCGCCACAGCATGGAGATTTTCGGCTGGTATCGAGTGTTGCTCGCCATCCTCGTTGCCGCGTGGTTACTCTGGGCGCGTTAGACGCAGCGCCTTCTTCCATGGACCCCATCCTACCCGATCTGCAATCGGCGGTGCTGTGCGAAGATGTGCGCACGGAAGTCAGCGGTTCTCAAACGTTGGTCGGAGTCATCGGAGCGATCCCCGCGCCGCAGGTGCCCATCGGCTTTTTCAAGCTGTGCCTCTGGACGCGCTGGTGCGGAGGCATCGGAAAGTTCCAACAGCACTCCCGTCTTCTCGATCCGGATGATGCCACGGTGGCCGAGGCTTCTATCCAATTCGAGTTGCGCGAGATCGACGGAAGCGCGACGAACGTGCACTTCTTCGGCGGTGTGCAAATCCAGTCCTTCGGCGTTCACCACGTGGAAGTTTCGCTCGACGGGGACATGCGCATGCGTTTTCCCGTGCCCGTGGTGCAAGTATCCCAACCGCATCCGGGCGCACCTCCCCCGCCGTTCCAAATGCCGGGCCCCGAGGCCTAAAATTCGATTTTGTCGCCGTCCGCCGGAACCACGATCCGTCGCACGGCAGGCATGGCCGTCCTGGCCATTTCAGCGATCTCACGCTCTTTTCCGGCGAGATCCGGAGCCAAGTGATTGAGGACCAGAGTTTCCACCTCTTTGCCGTCGAGGAAGGCGAAAAGGTCGCGGGGTTCGAAATGCGAAAGTTCGCAGACAAGCACCGCGCAGGGTTTGTCGAGAGCGGGCAGCAGGTCTTGCGGGGCACCCAAGTCGGAAGAAAAAACAACCCGTTTGCCACCGCATGAAACGGCGAGTCCGAAGATCTCGAAACGGTCCTTGGCAGCCGGATCGATGATTTCCCTCAAACTGTCCAAGTGCGTTGTTGGGAAAGGTCTGACTTCGACACCGGGAGCCGCTTCTGCCTCGTGTCCGAGGACCCAGGAATGGAATTGCAACGGGAACCCGAGAAGCGAAGGGGGAAGATAGACTGCTTGAAGCCAGACCTCGAGTGGGTTGATCAACTCGCGCGGCAGAAAAATCGGGAGCGCTTTTTTCCGCGGGGCAAGCCAAGCCGACTGCAACAGCATCGGCAAGCCGGCCGTATGGTCTGAATGACCGTGCGTCAAAAGCACCGAGTCGATGTCCGCCGCGGAAATTCCGAACTCGGCGAGACGCTGGCTGCAAGGCTCACCGGCGTCGACAAGGACGATGGCGGATTCGTGCCGCAGAACGCAGGAGGAGAAGAACTTGCCGGGCACGGGAGAACCGGGGCCGGTGCCGAGAAACTGGAGAGAACTCACCGCGGTTTTTAATAGCGGGCGCCCCCAATCGGTGCAAGCCAGAGCACTTGCCCGCATCGCAGGCGATGAATTAGGATGCTTCCTTCATGCTGAGAGCCATGCCCCACCTCGTCGCTCTGATCGCGTGCCTGATCTCCGGCACGGTCCTAGCCGCACAGGAAGGCGCCGCGCCCGGGGAGCGTTTCCAATACGCCCCAACACGCAGTGCGGACGGCTTTGACATGCCGGTGGGCAAACCGGACGCGGAGGGTTACTACCGGTCGCGCGGTTTGATTGTCGGACGCCACATGGGCGATGATTGGAACGGCAAAGCAGGCGGGAACACGGACTTGGGCGCTCCCGTCTATTGCACGGCCCACGGTTTGGTCGTTTATGCCCGCGATGCGCGCATGGGTTGGGGCAAACTGGTCATCGTGCGCCACGCTTACTGGCAAGGAAGCAAGTGGAACTACGTGGACTCCCTCTACGCGCACCTCCACCAAATTTTCGTACGCGAGGGTCAGCAGGTGAAGCGAGGACAGTTGGTTGGAAGCATCGGCACCAACCGCGGCATGTATACCGCGCACCTGCATTTCGAAATTCGCAAAAATCTCCGCATCGGAATCAATCAGGGATCCTACCGCAAGGACTTGAGCAATTATTACAGACCCTATGACTTCATCACAGGGTCCCCGGGGCGGAGGCAGATAGCCGGCGGCAACCGCAGGGTCAATGTGCCAATCAACACTTTCCGCCTCCAAGCGAGCATTGTCGATACCATGGGCGGACGCAGCCCTACCTCCACATCTTCGGACCGCGAGCCATCGCCTCCGCCGCGCAAGGCTCCCAGCAAGGACCGTCAGGGCGAATACCAGGTCAACCGGTTCGATTAAACGCTCAACTTCCCCTGCCGGACCGCATCACGGCGTAATCGTAGCTGTCGACCAAAGCCTGCCAACTCGCCTCGATGATATTGTCGGAAACACCTACTGTATCCCACCGCGCATGGCCATCGGTGGAGGAAATGAGCACCCGGGTGCGCGCGGCAGTCCCGAGTTTTCCGTTAATGATCCGGACTTTGTAGTCCTCGAGGCGCACTGAGGACACGGCCGGGTATGAAGACGAAAGTGCCGCGCGCAAAGCAGCGTCGAGCGAGTTGACAGGACCATCTCCCCCGCCCTGTTTGTGCACGGATTGGCCATCGATCCGGATTTTCACCGCGGCAACGCATTTGTTCCACTGCTCCGCGGAGATGCCGGAGCGCACGAAGTCGCATCGGTATTCCTCGAGTTCGAAAAGCTGACGTTGGTTGCCCAGAAGCCGCCGGAGAAGCAGTTCGAAAGACGCCTCGGCGGCCTCGAACTCGTAGCCCTCGTGCTCCAACCTTTTCACTTCACGGAGAACGGCAGCCACCTCGGGCGAGCCCTTGGTCACCGGAAGACCAAGCTCCACCGCTTTCATCAGCACGTTGGACTGTCCCGAAAGATCCGAAATACTGACCACACGCTCGTTGCCGACAACGGAAGGATCGATGTGCTCGTAGGAGCGCGCCAGCTTCTGCACGGCATTGGCGTGGAGGCCGCCCTTGTGCGTAAAAGCGGCACGGCCGACAAAGGGCGCACGGATGTCGGGAGGGACATTGGCCAGTTCGTCGATGAAACGCGACACCTCGGTGAGACGCTCCAAGTCAGGAACCAAAGGAACTCCGAGTTTCAACTGCAGCAACGGGATAAGCGTGGTCAGGTTGCAATTCCCGACGCGCTCTCCGTAGCCGTTCATGGTGCCCTGCACCTGCACAGCACCCGCCTCCACGGCCGCAAGGGCGTTGGCCACGCCAAGCCCGCAGTCGTTGTGGGTGTGCGCACCGACCGGAGCACCCAAGACCGCCGAAACCTTGGTGGTTGCCGAGGCCACGAAACCGGGAAGGCTTCCGCCATTGGTGTCGCAGAGAATAACAAGCGACGCCCCGGACTCCGCGGCCGCTTTTACCGTGGCCAGGGAATACTCGGGATCCTCGCGGTAGCTGTCGAAAAAGTGCTCCGCATCGTAAAACACCTCGCGCCCATGCGCTTTCAGGAAAGCGACCGTGTCGCGGATCATGGCCAGATTTTCTTCGAGCGTGACACCAAAGACCTCCCTGACGTGCAGCGGCCACGTTTTTCCGACCACCGTTACCACCGGGGTTTCGGCATCGAGAAGTTGCCGGACCTGAGCGTCTTCGGAGACGTTCACGCCACCTCGACGAGTCATGCCGAAGGCCGTGAGCTTGGCTGTGCGCCACTTGCGCTTTGCGGCTTCGGCGAAGAATTCGGCATCCTTCGGATTAGACCCCGGCCATCCTCCTTCGATGTAATGGATTCCGAATTCATCGAGGCGCTCGGCGATGCGGAGTTTGTCCTGCACGCTGAACGAGATGCCGGTCCCCTGCGTGCCATCACGCAGGGTCGTATCGTAAACAGTCAGCATGGGCCTCTCGCTCATCCCTCCATGTCAGGCCAGCCAGGCGCCCGCCTCAAGCCTCGGTTTCAGAGTCGTTGATCGTGTCGATCAGCAACCTCAGCGTGCCGAAATCCGTTTTCTTCGGGGTCAGAACAATCCGCGTGAGATCGTCCTTCTGGCCGCGGAACATGGCACCGACCGACCAAGGACGCTGCTCCGCTTCCTCGGGCAGGATTCCCATCTGCTCGATCGAACCCGAGACCAGAGTGTCTTGAAACTTTTCGTTGAGATGGGCGATGCTCGCCGGAGTGAGCGGCGTCTTGATGCGAATGACCATTTTTTCCCGCACCCAGCGATAGGAGTCGAACACTTTGTAGAAGTGCTGGATGTGCTCGATAGCCTCCTCGCAGGAGTGCAGGATTTTGAAGAGGTGGAAGTCGCTGGCCGAAATGAGCTTCATACGCAGCAGGTCGTTCTTGATGAAAAACTCCCACGTTTCCCAGTATCGGCCCTCGGCTGTGTCGAGAAGGATCAAAGGAGTGATCTTGGCCTTGCCCGTTTGCATGAGGGTGAGGCACTCGAAGCCTTCGTCCTGCGTTCCAAAACCGCCGGGAAAAAGCACGAAGGCGTCCGTCTCCTTCACAAAGTTGACCTTGCGGGTGAAGAAGTAGTTGAAGTTGATCAACTTTTTGTCCCCGTGGATCGTTTCGTTGGCACGCTGCTCGAACGGCAGACGGATATTGAGACCGAAACCATTGTCGCGGCCCGCCCCCTTCTGGGCGGCACCCATGATGCCGTCACCCCCGCCGGTGATGACCATGAAACCGTTCTGCACGATTTTGCTTCCGAGTTCTTCGGCCATCTTGAATTCGGGCGTTTCCGGAGCGAGCCGGGCGGAGCCGAAGACGGCGACTTTGCGGCGGTCCGAGTAAGGCTGGAAAACCTTGGACGCGTAACGCAGTTCTTTGAGGGCGCGGACGAACAACTTGAGGTCCGCGACCGGTGCTTTGTCCCGGCCCAGCCGGAGCGCTGTTTCGATGAGCTCTTCCACCATTTCCGGGGAGTGTGCGCATCCACTATCGGCCACGAGCGCTTTAATCGCGGCCACTTCTTTTTCATTCATAGGAACCGGCCAGTATGCACGCCGCTTCCCTCAGATACACGCAAATAATTCCCGCCCAAGGCGTAGTTGCTTTGCCCTGCGATGGCTGCGCGTTAGGCTGTCTTCATGATTATCGTCATCCGGCCACACACTCCCCCCGAGAAAGTCGATGAAGTCAAAAGGGAGATGTCTCTCTTGGGCTATAAGCCAAGCCCAATACGGGGAGATTTCCAGACGGTTGTTGCCGCCATCGGAGATGAAACGGTCCGCGCGAGTCTCGAATCGCTCACGGCACTCCCCCAAGTCGAGCGGGTCATCCGTTTCCAAAAGCGCTACAAACTCGCCAGCCGCGAATCAAAGTCCGAACCGACTGTCATTGATGCCGCAGGCGTTCTCATCGGGGGCGAGAATTTCGTGCTCATGGCCGGACCCTGTTCGGTGGAGAAAGAGCAGCAACTCATGACCACGGCCAAAGCGGTGAAATCTGCCGGAGCCACCGTTTTGCGCGGCGGCGCCTACAAACCACGAACTTCGCCTTATGAGTTTCAAGGACTCGGCCCAGAAGGGCTTCGACTGTTGGCCATGGCGCGGCAGGAGACGGGACTGCGTATTATAACAGAGGTATTGTCCGAACGAGATGTGGAAACGGTGGCAGGAACAGCTGATATACTCCAAGTCGGGGCGCGCAATGCGCAGAATTTCCAATTGCTGATCGCCTGCGCGCGGAGCGGCAAACCCGTCCTGCTCAAGCGCGGGATGAGTATGCGCATCGAGGAGTGGTTGCTCGCCGCCGAATACCTTCTCGCCCACGGGAATCCGAACGTTATTCTCTGCGAGCGAGGCATCCGCACCTTCGAGAACTACACCCGGAACACCCTCGACCTCGCCGCGGTCGCGATTGCCAAACAGGAGACACACCTTCCCGTTGTCGTCGATCCCAGCCAGGGGTGCGGACGCGCGGACTTGGTGAACATTCTGTGCCGTGGTGCTGTGGCGGTGGGAGCGGACGGTTTACTTGTCGAAGTACACCCCAACCCCGCCGAGGCTTTGAGCGACGGGCAGCAGCAGTTGGATCCAGGGTCCTTCGCGCAACTGGTCGAACAACTGCGCCCCTCCCTGCATGCGGCAAACCGCACGCTTCCCGTTCAGCGGTAGTCCAACCGCAGGAGAAGCCACGTTCCGACCCCGACAAAAAGCAGGTTAGGCGTCCACAGCAGAAGATAAGGATAGGCCCCTGCGTCATCCCTGAGCATTTCGGCCAGGACGACAAAAAAGAAATACCCGAAGGCAAGCCCGAGACTGATACCGAAGCCAACTGATGTCTCTTTGCGTTGCGCGGTGATACCCAGCGGCATGGCAGCCAACGCGAAAGCCACACAAGCCACAGACATCGACAACCTTTTGCTCATTTCGGTAAGCACCGCGGTTCGTCGCGGCAAATCAGTCACGGTGGGCAAATAGTCTCTCAGTTCGCCGAGCGTATATGACCGGAGCGGTTTGTCACGAAGACCCTCGTCAACCAAGTCTTCAAGGGGGATCTCCACCGTGGCCTGACTCACGGAAATGCCATGCCGGATGACGCTGAAATTGTTCTCATCGCCTTCCTTCCTTTGTTCGAATTTCGCGTCCATCAACTCGAGCATAAGCGAGCCCTTGCCCTCATCCGCACTAATCCGTCCCTTCTGCGCATAGGTGATACGCTGCGGCGCTCCCCAATCGTTCTGCTCGATGATTGTAAGGTTGGAAAGCGTGTCGCCCTCTTTCCCTCCAACGAAGATTTTTTTGCCGCGAAATTGCGAAACCACCTCGTCCGGCATAAAGAGGGCCGCAGGATTGCTTCTGGCCATCGTCGCGATTGAGTCGCGCATGGCCTGCTCCGCCCGCGGCGCGACGCTCGTGTTGACCCAGAGCGTAAAGAGGCTGAGCATAAAACCGACGGCCAATACCGGTATGCACGTCCTTAACAAACTCACGCCGCAGGCGCGCAGAGCGATCATCTCGTTGTCGGCAGACATGCGTCCGAAGACCAGCAGCACAGCCGTGAGAAACCCCCACGGCACGGTGAAAGTCAGGGAGAATGGCAGCACGTAGAGCATGAAAAGCAGCACATAACGCAACGGAACATCGCGGTTGATAAGAAGGTCGAGCAACTCCTTGAAGATGTTGCCCAGAACCAGCACCACGCAGAGCACGAAAACGCCGTACATCGCGGCGACGAGCACCGAGCGTCCAACATAGCGGTCGATCAGATTCATGACGAAAATGCACATCCGTAGGACGGCGTTGCCAGTTTAGTTGGCGCCGGTCGCTTTGCAAAGCACCGCCCTCCGTTTTCTCGTTGAGGCGTCCGACGCGACGCGACAAGATGACCGGGTATGTCTGATCCAGTTTATTCGGGTCCCCACCGCTTCCCCGGACCGGATTGCGTCTTCGTCATTTTCGGCGCGTCGGGCGACCTGACTAAGAGAAAGTTGGTGCCCGCCCTCTTCAATCTGGGCCGCTTGGGGTTGCTGCCGGACCATTTTGCCGTGCTGGGTGTGGCCATAACACCCGGCGACGATATTTCCTTCCGTGCGCAGATGACCGAGGATGCACGGAAGTTCGCCCCGCACCCGATTGATGAACACCAGTGGAACAGCTTTATCTCCGCGTGCTATTACGTGAGCGGCGACTTCAACGATGCGGGCACTTTCTCCGCAGTGAAGGACAAATTGGCCGCCATCCGTGCCGACCGCAAAATTCCGGGCACCAACACGGTCTTCAATCTTGCCATCACACCCACGCTTTTCGGCACCGCAGTGGCCCAACTTGGCGAGGCTGGGCTTCTAACTGAATCACCCGACGGCTACCGCCGGGTCATCATCGAAAAACCATTTGGCCGCGACTTGGATTCGGCACGCCAACTCAACACTGAACTTCGCAGATACCTGCGGGAGTCGCAGATCTTCCGCATCGACCACTATTTGGGCAAGGAGACCGTGCAGAACATCATGGTCTTCCGGTTCGCCAACATGATCTTCGAGCCGAATTGGAACCGCCGCTATGTGGACAGCGTCCAAATCACGGTGGCCGAATCGCTCGGCGTGGAAAACCGTGGCGGCTACCTCGACCATTACGGAGTGCTGCGCGACATGGTCCAAAATCACATACTCAGTGTGCTTTCACTGATTGCCATGGAACCCCCCGGAAGCATCAGTGGCGACGCAGTGCGCAACGAAAAGGTCAAGGTGCTTGACGCGATCCGCCCGATGAAGCCGGAGGAGGTCATTGAAAACACGGTCCGCGGACAATACGGTCCTGGCCTCATCAACGGCGAATCGGTCGTCGGTTACCCAGAAGAGCCCAGCGTGGATCCCCGTTCGACCACCGAGACTTATGCCGCCCTCCGCCTTTATGTGGAAAACTGGCGCTGGGCCGATGTGCCATTCTACCTGCGCACCGGCAAAAGACTCGCGCGACACCTCACGCAAGTAGTCATCCGTTTCAAGCGTACCCCTCTCATGCTGTTCGGCGAAAAAGCGCACAGCGACGCCGGCCCCAACGCGCTCATCCTGAATATCCAACCGGAAGAAAGCATAAGCATCATGATCCGCGCGAAAAGACCGGGTCCGTCAATTGTCGTCGATTCGATTCCGCTGGATTTCAACTATTCGCAATTCGGCGAGCAGTCCCCGGCGACAGGCTACGAGACACTGCTGCACGATTGCATGATCGGTGACATGACTCTTTTTCACCGCGAGGACAGCGTCGACGCCTCGTGGCGCATCATCAACCCGATCCTCGATGTTTGGGGTGCCCTGCCGCCGCGCGATTTTCCCGATTACGCGGCTGGAAGCTGGGGCCCGGAAGCGGCAAACAAGCTCCTCGCACGCGACGGCCGCGCCTGGGAAAATCCGTGAGCGGCCGCCCGCGGTGACGATGACTAAAGAGGCACTCCGCGAGGAAGCCCGCCAAATCGGATTCGACCTCTGCCGTGTGGCCAAAGCCGGTCGGGCCCCGCACGCACCAGCCCTCGAATCATGGCTGCAGGACGGCCGTCACGCCACGATGGATTGGATGCAGCGCACGGCGGTGGAGCGATCGGATCCGCGTCTGCTCTTGCCCGGAGCTGTTTCCGTCGTTGTGCTGGCCACGAACTACTGCCATGAAGACCAGTTCGGGCAACCCGGCCTCGGAGGGACCATCGCGCGCTATGCGCGGAGCGCGGACTATCACGATGTGATCTCACCGAGGCTGCGCGCCCTCGCCGATGCGATGACAACCGCCGGCGGCAGCCAAAAATGCTTTGTCGATGGGGGGCCGGTCCTCGAGCGCGACTGGGCGGCAGCGTGCGGCGTCTCTTGGCACGGCAAGAGCACCATGGGGATACATCCCGAACTGGGCACGTGGTTTTTTTTGTCGGTCATCCTCACGACGCTCGAGTTCGAGCCGGACAGTCCGCTGCCCGACCGTTGCGGGCGCTGCACGCGTTGCATCGACGCCTGCCCGACGGGGGCTATCGAGGCGCCTTACCGGCTCGACGCGCGCCGGTGCATCTCTTTTCTTACCATCGAGAACAAGGGACCTATACCTGAGGAGTTTCGTGCAGCAATGGGTGACCGGATCTTCGGCTGCGATGATTGCCTCGATGCCTGCCCGTGGAACCGCTTCGCCCGCAATCACGCGATGCCGCACTTGCACCGATGCCGAGGATCGGAGGTATACCGCTGCGCGAGTTGCTTG
>JBEDBL010000016.1:0-26576 GCA_041177245.1 Verrucomicrobiota bacterium | reverse complement strand
GTTCCGGCGCGGGCGTGAGCAACCGCGCGAACATGAACGGGGGCAGCGGAGGCTCGTTTGCCGCGAGCGGAATGAAACTCGGCTTCGAAAACTTCAGCGTCGAAAGCCTGACCGGCGGCGCGGCGGTGGCGGCACAGACCGTCAGCAAACTGGTCAGCTCGCTCAGCCAGATCGACAGTTTGGCGAACGAAGCCATCCGCGACATCAACGAGGGTGTCGAGGCGTACAAGTTCCTTCTCGAGCAGGGGGAACTCAATAGCGCCACGGAACGCCTCGCCGAGACATTCGCCCTCGGGGAATTCATGCCGAGCGTGCGCCTGCTTTCGCGCGAGGACAAACGCCGGGCGCTCAAGTTTACCCAGATGAAGAATGAACTGCTCGCTGCGCTCGAGGTCAACGATCTCACGCGCGCGGAGAAACTCGTCAACGATATGACGGCGACAGCCGCCGACTTCGACGCGAGCAAACCGCTGGCCAAAATCGAAACAGCCAAGACGATCAGCGCGATGCATCTGGCCAAGGCGAAGAACGCCGCGGTCTCGGGGGACCGCGCCGCCATGGAATCGGAACTGCGCGCAGCCACGGAAATCTGGCCGCGCAACCCCGCTTTAGCCGAGGTCGGACAGAATATTTTCAAGCAAACCGACGTTCAGCAGCAGGCGCTCAACGAACTCGACCAGTTGCTCGAGCAACAGGACCACCGGGCGATTTACCGGCAGAGCGCGAAATTCATCGCCGCGGCCGCGCTTTATCCGGACCGGCAGGAAAAGCTCGGGAATATCCTCGCGCAGATGACCGAGATCGAAACCGCCCTGCAGCGCGCGCGCGAAATCCAGCAACGCGGGGACGCCGCCGGCGCGTGGGAGAGCATCCAAGACGCAGCCGCGAAATATCCGGAGGACACCGAACTCAACAAGTTGCGGGCCGATCTGGCCAGCGGCGGTGCGGCTACTTTTGTGCGCTCGCTGAACAAGGGCGACGAAATGCAGTCGCGCGGAGATTACGGGGCGGCGCTGGCTTGGTTCCTTGATGCGCACCGGCAATACCCGCCGAGCAAGTTCGCTCAGGAAAAAATCGACGCAGTGGCGGCCCTGATCCTGCCCGGATCCGGCTCATCCGCACCCTGAAAGCGCGTCCTCGAGCGCAACTTCCCCGGTTGTGCGCCGCAGGGCCCGCGTGTATCCTGTCGGATCACCACGCTTCGCCGCATCGCACATGATCTCCGGTATGCCATCCCCTGATCTGGAGTCTTCCGCCACGGCTCTTCCGCGCTCCAAGGTCGATATATCCGCAGCAGACCCGCGGCGGGGCTTGCGCTCGATTCTGCGCAACATCGCGCGCCAACCGTGGTTCACCAGTCTTTGCCTGCTCGGAGCCGACATCTATCTCGTCACCATGGCCTACCTGGTCAGCCGGGCGGTGCGCGTCAATCAGGCGCTGGATATGTCCCCGGCCTACCTCGCGCAGGTCGGCACGTTTTTCCTCTGCATCCTCATCGCGGTCGGCCTGATCGGCGGCTACAAGGCGCGGCGCACATTCCGTGTTTTTCAATTCGCCTCGGAATTCGCCCTCGCCGTCATAGTCGGCGCGGCAGCCGGTGCGTTCGTCCTTTTCGTGTTTTTCTCGGCGGGCGATTTTTACTCGGCGCAAAGCCGCGTGGTGCTGTTCTACACCGCCATCGGTTACGCGATCCCCGCACTCGGTTTGCGCCTGCTGGCCGCGGCGGTCTGGACACGCCGCGCGCGACGCGTCCCCTATCTCGCCATCGGCACCCCGCGGGAATTGGAAGAATTCGGGAATTACTGCAAGCGGATGGATTTCCACAACCCGGTCATCCTCGCCGATCTCGATCTGCACTTGTTCGGCGAGTTGAGGGACGAGCAGGTTGGTGCGCTCGAGGTTTCTCCGCGCACCGTGCTGCAGGAGGCCGCGCGGGTCGGCGCACCGCCGGCGGGCCATGGTGCCGCGCGGCGGGCCCACGAATTCGAAGGCATCGTCCTGACCGATGAACCGCAAAGCTATCCGCCGCATCTGCTCGAAAAGCTGGCCCGCCTCCACTTCCTCCGCATTCCGGTTTACGGCGAAGACATGTTCTTCAGCGAAATCTGGCGCAAGGAATCGGTGCACCGCCTCGATCACTCGTGGGCCCTGCGCCAGAACTTCCAGTTGGCCCGCCACTCCGCTTACCGGTATCTCAAAACTGCCGCAGACTATGCTCTCGCCGTCCTCGCGCTTCCCGTCACACTCCCCATCATGTTGCTCGTCGGTCTTGCCGTGCTGATCGACAGCGGATTCCCCCTGTTCTACCGGCAGGAACGCGTCGGGCGCGGCGAGGGCAAGTTCATCCTGCTGAAGTTCCGCAGCATGCGCGTGCGCAAAGAGGAGGACGACCCCTACACCCGCGACAATGATGTCCGGGTGACACGCGTCGGTCGTTTTCTGCGTCTGACGCGCCTCGACGAGTTGCCGCAGATCTTCAACGTGCTGCGCGGCGAGATGAGCATCGTGGGACCGCGCGCCGAATGGTCGCGCATCGTCGCCGACTACGAAACGAAAATCCCGAGCTATCACCTGCGGCACTTGGTCAAGCCGGGCATCACCGGATGGGCCCAGGTCAACTACCGCTACGGCGCGGACCTCGACGACGCGATCGAGAAACTCCGCTACGACCTATATTACATCAAAAACTACTCGCTCGTTCTCGATGTCGAGATCCTGCTCAAGACTATCCTCAAGGTTTTTTCCTTCGGGGGACGATAGCGGCGACGTTTAGTCTTTTCATCCTCGGCCCACCCGCCAAGCATCTGCGGTTTGCGCGTGAGAGCCGTTCTCCAACTTTGGCCCTGGGCCGCCGCCGCCCTCAGCGGCCTGTTGCTCGTGCTGTGTTTCGCGCCGTTCGACCAGGCTTGGCTTGTCTGGATCGCGTTGGCCCCGCTGTTCGCAGCAATCTGGCTCGGACCCGTCCACCCCAAACACCCGCTCCTGCGCAAAGCGGAACTCGGCTACCTCGCCGGCCTCGTTTACTTCCTCGGTTCGCTCTACTGGTTGAGGGAAGTCACCGTGCCGGGCTGGTTCATCCTCTGCCTATATCTTGCGATCTATCCCGCGCTCTGGGCCGGGATTGTCTGGGTCATCGCCACTCCGCGGCAAAAACCCGGAACTGACCGGTCGGTCTGGCTCGGATCTTGGAGCAACCTCGCCGCCGCCTTTATGGCCGCCGCCGCGTGGGTGGCCACAGAAATGCTGCGCGGAACGGTTTTCACCGGTTTCGGTTGGAATGCGCTGGGCATCGCCCTGCATGGAAATATCCCGCTCATCCAACTCAGTTCTGTCACCGGCGTGGGCGGCCTTTCTTTCCTCACGGTCATGACGTCGGCCATCGCCGTCGCCACCGTCAAACGCCTCGCCATCGAGGCGCGCGGCGGAAAGATCCGCGCGCACTTCGATTTCACGCTGACGCTCGCCCTTGTTGTCGCCGCTTTCGGATACGGTTTGCGGCAACTCGGTCCGGATGGCAACACGGTGCAACTCAAGGTCGCCGCCGTCCAACCATCCATTCCGCAGAACGAAAAATGGAACCCGGTGTTCGAACAGCGCATTTACGACACGCTGGAGCGGTTGACCTCGACCGCCTTGGCCATGAAGCCCGATCTTCTTCTTTGGCCCGAGGCGGCCACGCCGCGCGGATTTTTCGAGGATCCTGTCGCCAACGAATTCGTCAAAAAACACGCCGGTGACGGCGAATTCTCGCTCATCTTCGGTTCGCTTATTCTGAGCCACGAGGCCGACTACAACGCGGCGGTCATGATGGTCGGATCGGAACCCGAACCGCAGGTCTATCCCAAATCTCACCTCGTCATGTTCGGCGAATACATTCCGCTGCGGGAGAGCTTCCCCCTGTTCGCCGTCCTTGTCGGCGATCAGGTGCCAGCCGACTTCGACGCGGGGGAAGGGCCGGTCATTTTCCATGTTCCCCGACCGCATGTGGCTGTCGGGCCGCTCATTTGTTTCGAGGACACGATCGGCGATCTTGCGCGGGCCAATGCGCTGCAGGGCGCGCAAATGTTCGTCACCCTGAGCAACACCGGTTGGTTCCGCCGCACGGCCGCAGGGCGTCAGCATCTTGCCCATGCTGTCTTTCGCTGCGCCGAAACCCGGCGTCCCATGGCCCGCTGCGCGAACAATGGCGTGACGGCGGTCATCGACCGCCTCGGTCGAGTGCGGCAGGTGCTCGAGGGTCCGGGCGGTGACATCTTCGGCGAGGGAGTCATGCTGGCCGAGATGGAAGTTCCCGCGGCGCCCCCGATCACGCCTTACATGAGGGTTGGCGAACTCTTTTCCGGCGCCTGTCTGGGCCTGACGGCGCTCTCGCTCGGTGCGGGCGCCTTGCGGCGACGCCGGGACTAGAAACCATCCCTCGCGCCTTGAATTGCCTGCGCGTTGCGGCATCATCCGCGGGCGTGAAGATCCGCGTCACCGTCCTCCCCAAACCATCCGTCCTTGATCCGCAGGGCGTGGCTGTCGCGGGGGCGATGAAACATCTGGGATGGGAGAACCCCGGCCGCGTGCGCGTGGGCAAAGTCATCGAGATTGATTCACCCGGCGCCTGTCCGGACGAGGCGAAACTCCATGCGATTTGCCGCGACCTCCTCTCCAACCCGGTCATCGAGGACTACAGCGTCGAATTCTTGGAACCATGAGGTTCGCCGTCCTGCGCTTTCCCGGATCGAACTGCGACCAGGACTGCCTGCGCACATTGCGCGACAACTTCGGCGCGCATGCCGAGCCGGTCTGGCACAAAGAGACCTCGGTCGCGGGGTTCGATGCGATCATCGCTCCCGGCGGATTCTCCTACGGGGATTACCTGCGTTGCGGCGCAATCGCGCGTTATTCTCCAGTGATGCGCGCCGTGCGCGAAGAAGCGGAGCGCGGAACACCGGTGCTCGGCATCTGCAACGGTTTCCAGATTCTTTGCGAAGCCGGCCTGCTGCCGGGTGCGCTCGTGCGCAACCGCGGCCTCCATTTCATTTGCCGCCAAATACACCTCCGGCTGGAGAACAACTCTTCGCCATTCACCCGCGCGGGTCTGATCGGACAAGTCCTGCGCGTTCCCGTCGCGCATGGCGAGGGCTGCTACTACGCGGACAATGACACGCTCCAGCGTCTGGAGGACAAGGACCGCATCGCCTTCCGCTACTGCGATGCGGACGGGAACGTCTCCCCGGAGAGCAATCCCAACGGCTCGCTGCACAACATCGCCGGGATCCTCAACGAAAAGGGCAACGTTCTCGGCATGATGCCCCACCCCGAACGCGCCTGCGAGGAACGGCTCGGCAGCACGGACGGGCGCCTCGTTTTCGAGAGCTTGATCAATTCCGCCATGGCCGCCATCCAATGAAAGAGCCCGCGATCACACCGGAGGTCATCTCCAAACACGGCATCACGCCGGAGGAATACGAACGCATCCGCGGCATTCTGGGACGCGATCCGAATTTCACCGAGCTGGGCATTTTTTCCGTCATGTGGAGCGAGCATTGTTCCTACAAAAACTCGCGGCCGGAGCTGAAAAAATTCCCGGTCACCGGCGACCGCATTCTGGTCAAAGCCGGCGAGGAAAATGCCGGCGTGCTCGACGTGGGCCATGGATGGGCCGTCGCTTTCAAGATCGAGAGCCACAACCACCCCAGCGCGGTCGAGCCATTCCAAGGCGCGGCCACTGGCGTTGGCGGGATCATCCGCGACATTTTCACCATGGGCGCGCGTCCCGTCTTCCTGATGGACTCGCTGCGGTTCGGTCCGGTTGAAAAAGATGCACCCGGCGCCGCGGGCAACCGACGTCTGCTCTCCGGCGTCGTCTCCGGAATCGCGCATTACGGGAACTGCATCGGTCTGCCCACCATCGGCGGCGAGACATGGTTCGACGAAACCTACGCGGGCAATCCGCTGGTCAACGTTTTCTGTCTCGGCGTCCTCCGCCATGACCAGATCGCCCGCGGCGCGGCAAAAGGCATAGGAAATCCCGTCTTTTACGTCGGCGCGGAAACCGGACGCGACGGCCTGGCCGGCGCCGCCTTCGCCTCGCGTGAGTTGACCGAGGAGTCGAAAGAGGACCGCCCTGCGGTGCAGGTGGGTGATCCCTTTCGCGAAAAACTCCTCCTCGAGGCATGCCTCGAACTCCTCGCCAGCGGTGCCGTCGCGGGAATCCAGGACATGGGCGCCGCCGGACTCACCTGCTCGACGTGCGAAACGGCAAGTCGCGGCGGCAGCGGGATCGATGTCGATCTGGACCTCGTTCCCAAACGCGAAAACGGCATGACCCCCTACGAGATTCTCCTCAGCGAATCGCAGGAACGGATGCTCGTCATCGTCAAAAAGGGACAAGAGGACTGCGTCCGCCAGAGTTTCGAAAAGTGGGATCTTCCCTGTGCGGAAATCGGGAAGGTCACCGGCGATGGCATCATGCGCATCCGCGCCGGGAGTGAAGTCGTGGCGGAAATCCCAGCATCTTCCCTCACCGACGAGGCGCCGGTCTATCATCGCGAGGCGGCGGATTGGACGCCGCCCGAAGTTCTCGATATCGCCAGCGTTCCGGAAACGGATGTGCAGGCTGCGTTGCCCCTTCTCCTCGCCCATCCGACACTCGCCCGCAAAAGGTGGATCTGGGAGCAATACGACCACATGGTTCGCAACGGCTCGGTGGTCGGCCCCGGTTCCGATGCGGCGGTTTTCCTCGCCCGCGAATGCGGCAAATTCCTCGCCGCTTCGGTGGACGGCAACGGACTTGTCACGCGGCTCGACCCGCGCGAAGGCGGACGACGGTGCGTGGCCGAAGCGGCGCGCAATCTCGCCTGCTCGGGGGCTGTGCCGCTCGGTGCGACGGACAACCTCAACTTCGGCAATCCGCACAAGCCGGAAATCTTCCGCCAACTGCGCGACGCCGTCGAAGGCATGGCCGAGGCCTGCCGCGCTTTCGGCACACCGGTCACTGGCGGCAATGTGAGCCTTTACAACGAAAACCCCTCCGGACCGATCGATCCCACCCCGGTTGTGGCCATGGTCGGACTCATCGAGGACGAAGCGCACATCACGCGTCAATCTTTCCGCGAAGCGGGTGACGACGTGTGGCTGCTCGGCGAACGGAGTGCAGGACTCGACGGATCTCAATTGCTGCTCATTGCCCACAGGCGCAAGGAAGGCCGGCCGCCCCAGACCGATCTGGCCGCCGAAGTCGCCCTGCAAAACACCCTGCGCCAAGCCATTCGCGCGGGACTCATCCGCAGCGCCCACGACTGCGCCGAGGGCGGCATAGCAGCGGCTTTGGCCGAATGCTGTCTTTCGGGCGACCAACCGGTCGGCGCCGAGGTAAACCTGCCAGACGACGGGCTCCGCTATGACGAGTCGCTTTTCCACGAGGCACCGGGACGCATCATCATTTCGTCCGGGCCGGAGAACCGCAAAAAACTCGAACGACACTTCGCCGACAACGGCATTCCCGTGCGCTTCCTCGGCGCGACCTGCGGCAAAGACTTGAGTATCGGACTGCGGGGCAAAACGCACCGCTGGGAATTGGACGGGCTCTTCCGCGCATGGGACGGTGCGCTGCAAGATCTGATGGACACGGTTGCGGAACCGCTCGCCGCGCATTAGAATCTCTCTGTCATGAAGCGCCTGCCCAAAGCGGGAGATTTGTCGGGGTCGCTGCTCGTTGCCCACCCCATGATGGCCGACCCGAATTTCCGGCACACTATTCTTTATTTGTCCCACCACAGCGCGGAGGACGGAGCGCTCGGTTTTATCCTCAATCGTCCGCTCGGACAAAACGCCGGCGAACTAGGTGTGACCGAAATACTCGAACAGGTTGCGCATGTGCCCTTGTTCGAAGGCGGACCGGTTCAAAAAAACCAGATCATCGTAGCCAGCCTCGAATGGGATCCGAACATCGGCGCATGCAAGTTCGAACCCCTCCAGAAACCCGAGGGCGAGTTCGAATTGCCCGCCGGCCACGACGACAAACTGCGCGTTTTTCTCGGCTATGCCGGATGGTCGAAAAACCAACTGGAGAAAGAAATCGCCTCGAATTCATGGCTCGTGGTCAAACCCCACCCGGAACTGCTCCGCGCCGACGCGGACGACAACACGTGGCGCCGCATCATGAACGGACTAGGGCCCATGTATGGCGTGCTGGCCGACGCGCCGGAAGATGCTTCAAGCAATTGACCCGCGCGCACAGCGCACGGGATTTTCCAGTTTAAAGTTTTCGCTTTTCGGCCGGAGCACATAAGTGCGCTGTAACCCTTGGTTTCACTGACCAGCTACTGAACACTGAAAACCGAATCCTCCATCTCCCCCTTTGCCGCACGCGTCTACGCGGCGCTGAAGCGCGTCCCGCGCGGTCGCGTTATCACCTATGCCGCCTTGGCGCGGCGGATTGGCTGCCGCTCGCCCCGTGCCGTCGGACAAGCCTTGCGTGCCAATCCCTTCGCTCCCCGTGTTCCGTGCCACCGGGTCATCGCCTCCGATCTTTCGCCCGGAGGATTCGCAGGCCGGACGCACGGACCGGAGCTCACGCGGAAGCTGAGACTGCTCGCGGAGGAAGGCGTCACCTTTGCAAACGGCCGCCTCGCCGACGCGCGACGCGCCATTCGCTAGATCAGTCGTTACGGCGACGGGGAAGGCGCCGCTACATTTAGCTGCAGCGTCGGCGTCCCCGCCAACGAAAACAACCCTTCGCGGCACAATGTGCCGCGGCCACGGCAAAACTTAAACCGCGCTAGAGCCAAGCGCTCAATTTGACCTTCAGCGTTTCTCGGGCGCGGTAAAGCAGGCTCTTCACCGCCGGAACAGTGGTGCCCAGAACTTCGGCAATCTGCTCGTAAGGCATTTCCTCGTAGCGGCGCAGGATGATCGCCGTGCGTTGGTCCGGAGGCAGATCCTCCAGAGCTGCATCGATCGCAGCCGACAATTCACCAGCTGCGGCATTCGCGGCGGGCGAGTCGCGGGAAACCGGTTCGCGCGGCTCTTCCTCCGTGGACGGCGCATAAAAAACCGCGCTGCGGCGGGAACGCCCGCGGCGCTCGTTGAAGACCAACCGGATGAGGATGGAAAACATCCATGTGCTGAATTTCGAGCGGGGTTCGTAGCGCTCCCTCGCCTGCCAGATGCGCAGGTAAACGCGCTGGGCGAGATCCTCCGCACCCTCCACCCCCCCGAGCATCTTGGCAATCGTCCCGAAAACACGGTCTTCGGTCGCCTCGACCAGTTCGCGAAACGCAGCCTCGTCGCCCGCGCGCACGCGCAACATCAGCCCGACCAACCGCGCGTCTTCATCCGGGCGGGGTTCGATGTCCCCGAAGCCGCCATCGGTCGTTTGGTCTTCGCTTGTCACGGAGTGGCCTGGAACCTGCCAATTTCAACCCCGTCCGAGACGAATCGTTGCTCGAATTCGGTTTGCGGCCATCCCTCCGGCAAAGCCCAATCGGCCAACGTCCAGCCCGCCGCCATGAAACGCTTCTTGGCCCATTCGAAATATTCAGCTGAATCGGTTGCGAAGAAAAAAATGCCTCCGCACTCGACCTTAGAGCGGACCAAGCCGACAAAATCATCCTGCACGAGCCGGCGGACCGCATGGCGCCGCTTGGGCCAAGGATCACTGAAGAGCAGATAAATGCGGGAGACCGAATCGGGCGGCAGGCCGGATAGCACTTCCGTCGCCTCGCCCTGCACGATGCGCACGTTGGGCAATTCGCGCGCCCGGCGGCGCGCCTGCCGCACGCGGTAGTCCTTCTTCTCGATGCCGAGGATGTTCCAACCTGGCTCGGCCGCTGCGAGCGCCGCGAGAAAAAGCCCGTTGCCGCATCCGAGATCTAGGACGAGCGGTTGCTCGACTGGAAAAATCCCAGCGTCGCCAGTTTGTCTGCCCGTGTACGGATCCCCGGCGACGATCGTCCGGCCTCCGACGCCGGGGGCGGCGCCGCTACAGAGCGCCATAAAACTCAGGCCGCGTCTTTCTCCTGCTTGCGGCGCAGGAGCGGCGGCTTTTTGCCTTCGACCACCGCGCGGTTGATCGTGACCTCGGCGATGTCCTCTCGGCTGGGGATGTCATACATCACGTCGAGCATGATTTTTTCCATCATCGAGCGCAGCGCGCGGGCACCGGTTCCCTTGGTGGTGGCGCGCTCGGCCAGCGCGCGCAGTCCGTCCTTGGTGATGTTGAGTTCCACGCCCTCCATGGACATCAACTTGGTGTATTGCTTCACCATCGCGTTCCTCGGTTCGGTCAAAATCGTGACCAACTCGTCTTCGGTGAGTTGATCGAGGCCGGTGACGACCGGGAGACGCCCGACGAATTCGGGAATGAGCCCGAAGCTCAGCAAATCCTCCGGCTCGGCCTGGTGGATGGTGGCCGTGGAGGCGGCGACGGGATCGCGGCTCTTTTCGGACTGGTAGGCGTGGAATCCGAGGACCCGGTTGCCGAGGCGGCGCTGGATGATTTTTTCCAACCCGACGAATGCACCGCCGCAAATGAAGAGGATGCGGTCTGTGTTGACCTGGATGTATTCCTGGTGCGGATGTTTGCGTCCACCCTGAGGCGGCACGTTGCAAGTGGTACCCTCGAGAATTTTCAGAAGCGCCTGCTGCACACCTTCGCCCGAAACATCGCGCGTGATGCTGACGTTGTCAGTTTTGCGCCCGATCTTGTCGATCTCGTCGATGTAAACGATGCCGATCTCGGCGCGTTTCACGTCGTAGTCGGAGGCCTGCAGGAGACGCAGGACAATGTTTTCCACGTCCTCGCCGACGTAGCCCGCCTCGGTCAGCGTGGTGGCGTCGGCCATGGTGAACGGCACGTCGAGGATGCGGGCCAGCGTGCGCGCGAGGAGCGTCTTGCCCGATCCGGTCGGCCCGACGAGCAGGATGTTGCTCTTTTCCAGTTCGACATCGTCGTGGCCCGGAAGTGCAATCTCACGCGACGCATTGTGGTGGTGGATGCGCTTGTAGTGGTTGTGCACCGCCACGGAGAGGACTTTCTTGGCGAGGTCCTGACCGATGACGAACTGGTCGAGTTCGCGTTTGATGTCGGCCGGCTTGGGCACACGCACTTGTGCGCCTTTTTTCTTGGACTCGTCCTTGAGTTCCTTGTCGAGGATGCCTTTGCAAAGGCTGACGCAGCTGTCGCAGATGTAAACGCCGGGACCGGCGATGAGCTTGCGCACTTCGCTGTGGCTCTTCCCGCAGAAAGAGCACATGGTCAGATTCGACGCGCGGGCCATGGGGTCAGGCGGGCACGGCGCCCGGGATTTCTTTGCGAGACTTCACGACTTCGTCGACCAACCCGTATTCCTTGGCCTCCGCGGCGCTCATGTAATAGTCGCGGTCGGCATCCTTGTGCACCTGCTCGACCGGCTTGCCGGTGTGCTGTGCGATGATCGACTCGAGGCGGCGCTTGAGCTTGAACATGAACTCGACCTGACGCTCCACATCGCTGGCCTGCCCCTGCGCGCCGCCGCTCACCTGGTGGATCATGATGTCGGAATTCGGCAGCGCGTAGCGCTTGCCTTTCGTTCCGGCGCAAAGGAGCACGGCGCCCATACTCGCCGCCATGCCCATGCAGTAGGTGTTCACGTCGCAGGTGACGAATTGCATCGTGTCATAGATGGCGAGACCCGCGGTGACCGAACCGCCGGGCGAGTTGATGTAGATATGGATGTCTTTTTTCGCGTCTTCCATTTGCAGGAAGAGCATCTGGGCGATGACCAGATTGGCGATGTGGTCGTCAATCGGCGTGCCGATGAAAACGATGCGGTCCTTGAGCAGGCGCGAATAGATATCGTAGCTGCGCTCCCCGCGGCCCGTCTGCTCGACGACCATGGGGACAAGGATGGAGTTGCGGGGCACGGACGGACCGGATGTGACAAGATGACTCATAAATAAAGATCCGCGGCAACCGGCGTCAGGCCTTGGCCTCGGCACATTTCACCTTAACTTTGGAGGAGAGGAAATCAAGGGCCTTGTCCCTGACGACTTCCCCTTCGACCGAACCGAGCCCCTCGCGTTTGACTAGCTGTTTGACCAGCTTCTCCATCGGCATGTTGAGCCGCTGGGCCATCCGCGCGATGTGTTCGGCCAATTCTTCGCGCGTGGCCTCGATTTTCTGCTCGCGGGCCAACCGCGTGAGAATGAAGTCGGCCTTCACGCGGAATTGCGCGCCCATCTGCGCGTGCTGGAAAATTTCGTCCTTCTTGCTCAGCAGATCCTCGTCGCTCAGGCCTCGCATCTGTTCGGCCTCGACGATTTCTTTAACCACGCGGCGTGCTTCGCCCATGATCATCGAGGCGGGAACTTCGAATTCCACCGTCTTCACGAGATGCTCCACCGCCGCCGCGCGCTTTTTGCGCTCGGTTTGTTCGACTGCCGCGGCCTCGAGGCGCTCGCGGAAGGTCTGGCGCAATTCATCGGCCGTGCGGCCGGCGATCTTCTGCGCGACTTCGTCGGTCAACTCGGGAAGCGTCTTCGCCTTGATACCCTTGAGCTTCGCTTTGTGCGCGATCTTTTTGCCGCGCAGCGCCGCCACGCCGAAATTTTCCGGGACTTCCACCGTGATCTCGCGCTCCTCGCCTTCCTTCGCCCCGGCCAAGCCCGTGCAGAATCCCGGCCACATGCTTTCCTCGTTCATGATGACCCACAGCCCCTCGCCGCCCTTCATGGTCGACGGAGCTTCCGGGCACAATTCGGCCAGCGGCTTGCCTTCGACCGTTGCGTCGTAATCGAGCACCGCGTAGTCACCCATCTGCAAAGCACGGTCTTTGATGTCGGCGAATTCCGCCATGCGCTCCAGGAGCATGTTGATATTCCCGCTGACGTGCTCTTCGGTGACAATTTCCTCGAGAACTTCGATATCGAGTTTCTCGGCATCGGGAAGTTTGAAGTCCGGTTCGAGCGTGAGTTGCACGCTCAACTCGAGGTCCTTCTCCCCCACTTCGCCGTGCTGCATGTTGAACGCGTTGATGACAACGAGGTTGTTGTCCTCCGCCGCCTTGTTGACCGCTTCGCGCAGCAGATCCTTCACCGCTTCGTCCGCGATGGCTTCCTTGTATTTGCGGGCCACGACCGCGAGCGGAGCCTTGCCCGGACGGAAACCCGGCAATTTCGCCGATTTCTGGTATTGTCCGGCCAATGCTTCCAGCGAAGCTTTGACTCGGGCGGACGGGATCGTGGCGCGCAGTGCGGCCAGGCAGTTGGGCTGTTTGTCGACGGCGATTTGCATGATTCAGGAAAAAGAGCCGCAAAAGTAGCCGCGAACCGACCTGCGGACAAACACAATCCCGCCGCAGGCCTCAGGTCCGTCGATCCGGGTGTCCCCACCAGCTGTTCTTGCGTTTCCCATCGTAGTGCTCGTCAAAAACCCGCACCGCATCGGCCACCGTCCCGTCGGCCCGGGCCCATTTGGCCAAGTCGGGGAAATCGGTGCAGGCGTTGCGGCATTTGCAATCATCGCAAAAGCGGATCGGGCACCAGAACGACTCGATGTTGCGCAGCATATCGCCTCCGAGGGACCACAATCCGGTCATCCAGTCGCAATACCAGCACCAGAGCAGGTCGTGGCCGACCAAGCCGTCGAACTTGTGCCGCGACAAGTTCACCCACTCGGACGACTTGTAAGTCGGCAATTTCCCCAGCCACGCGATCGGCGGGTAAAGCACGATCTCCGCGAGCCGGATCATCCAGAACACGGGAATGGCGGGCGTCTGGACGAGCAGGCAAAGCTGATTGCGCCACCAACCGAGCACGCGGGCCTGCGCGCCTTCCAAGGTCGGACCCGGCTTGCCGCGCAGCGCGCGATCCACGGCGCAAAAAACGTGCAGAAAGACGATCTGCGCGAGCACTGCGGCAGCGACGCCGGACCAGCCGTCGAGCAGCCAGCCCGCGACCCACGGAGCCAACGTGAAGAGGCTGACGAAAAAATCGACCCAAGGCGCCTTGGCGATCCGTTCGGTGGCGGCGAAAGCCAACCGCGTGAAAAGTGCCGCGGCGGCCAAACCGCCAAGAATCCAGAGGAATGCGAGAGAGAAATTCATGGCCGATCATGCGCACGGGCGGCGCCCGACCGGAACGCAATTCGCTTCAGGGCCGCAGCAAGCGCAGCACCTCGTCGAGCATCGCGCCGTGGGCACGGACGCGCGCGGTCAGCGAAAATTCGGACGGAGTCTCGAAGGTGAGACTGCGAGCGGTGTGACCGAAGTGGAGGCAGAACGCCTCGGGATGCTCCGGCATGGTGTCGCGCGTGATGCTGCGGCGGATGAGCCCGCCGCGCGCGGCATGGCCTTCGATTTTTTTGCGCGGATCGACCGGCACATGGCGCGCCACGGCGGCGAGGAGTTTCTCGCCCCAGAACGGCGTGTCGCCTTCGATCTCGTAAAGATAGACGCCGTGCGCGTCGAAATCTTCGTGCAGCATGATCGCCGCATCGAAGGTGCGCCCGCTCAGGATTTTCTTTTGCGCCGCGATCACCGCGATATCGCTTCGATGGTAACGGCGGTTGAGATCGCGGCCGCGCGCATCGTGACGGTCATTGTGCTGCAATCCCCACGGATTCAGGCAGGGAAAGACGAGGACATTGCAATTCTTCAGCGCTTTCGCGCGCTTTTCGCACCACGTGATGAGTCCCTCGGTCGCCGCCGGCTCGTCGCCATGGATGCCGGCGGAAAGATAAAGACTCGGCCCGGAGCGGGCCCGCGATTCGATCATATAGACCGGAAAGCCATCCGCCTGCGCGAACTTCCGCACCCGCCACGCCTCGCGCTTGGCCAGCGCCCGCCAGCGCTTGACCAGCCACGGATAGTCGTGCGCCCGCAGGTGCGCGGCATTTTCGGTTTGCATTGCCACGAAAGACGGATATCCGAAAAGTCGACATGAGCAAAACATCCATCCTCCTCGCCGCTTTGGCTCTCGCCATCACCGCGCTTCCCGCGCAGAGTGAAGAATCCATGAAAGACATCCGCATCATCGTCAAAACCGACAAGGGCGACATCGAAGGCGTCCTGTATCCCTCGAAAGCCCCGGTCACCGTGGCCAATTTCTTGAACCTCGCCAAACGCGGTTATTACAACGGCCTCAAGTTCCACCGCGTCATTCCTGATTTCATGATCCAAGGCGGCGACCCGACCGGCACGGGCAGCGGCGGCCCTGGCTACCGCTTCGAGGACGAATGCACTCCGGAGCTCAAACACGACAAGCCCGGCATCTTCTCCATGGCCAACGCCGGCCCGGGCACCAACGGCAGCCAGTTCTTCATCACCCACGTCCCCACCCCGTGGCTCGACGGCAAACACACCGTCTTCGGCTCGGTGACCAAAGGACAAGACATCGTCAGCGCCGTCGCGGCGGGCGACAAAATCCAATCGATCGAAATCCTCGACCCGACCGACGACTTGTTCAAAGCGCAGTCCAAGCGCCTCGAGGAATGGAACGCCATTCTCGACAAGCGCTGAGCTAGCGCAGTCTGAAAGACCGACGCAGCGGGGTTGAAAAACCTCGCAGTGCCTACTGCCAAGGGTCGACCACCGGGACGGCGGCACCAGCAAAGTCTTTGGTGTTGCGCGTCACGACAGTGAGCCCATGTGCTGCTGCCGTGGCGAGGATGAGTCCGTCACGGAAAGCGCGCGGACGTTCCGCGTGCAAGAGGGCGCATTTTTCGGCGATGGCGACATCGACCGGAAGAATCTTTCCGTCGAAAGCTTTTTTGACGCGCTGCTCCAGCCACTCCTCGAGCACCAGCGCTTTCCTTGCGTCGTTTCTTCGCGCCAACTCGATGCCCAGACGGATTTCCATCACCGTGACCGCACTCAAAAAGCAAGCCGCCGCCGACTGGCTCGCCTGCCATGACGCGACACGCGGATCACAGCGCGAAGCCTTCCGCAACTCCGAGACCACGTTCGTGTCGAGAAGGAACAAAGCCTAATCCTCAAAGTCCGCCGGTCGCGCCAACTCGGTCCATTTCGGCACGGCGAAATCCACCGCCCCCGCTTCCTCCGCTCCCAGCAAATCAAGGAGGCTCGCTTCCTTAGGGCGGGCCATAGAAGTCTTCCCGAGGCGCTCGTGGATGAGCGCGGAAATCCACCCGGACAGCGACAAATCGGCATCTACCGCCTGATGGCGCGCCTCACGGCAGAGTGCGTCGTCTAATTTGATCGTGACATTCATTATTTCACGTTTGCACGGTTGCACGGTTGCACGGCTTGGTCAAACAGGAAGATTTCTTCACGCCGAGCGAATATCCTTCATCGCAGGTCCGAGCCAGAGCTGTTGCCGCTACAATTTCGCGGCACGCGGGACGAAGTCCGGCAGTCTCGGGCACGGATCATACGAACGGTGGAAGACCGGTGAGGCTGACCCGGAAACGGGCGGCACGAGCCAAGACCAGTCGCCGGGAACGATGCGGCCCTGCGTTTTTTCCTCCGCGAGGTGGTCCATGAACTGCCGCGAGGCGGCGTGATGATCCACGATGGTCACCCCCGCCTTCCGGAACGAGTGGAGCACCGCCGCGCAGAGTTCAACCAGCGCGCGATCCCGCCAGAAGGGATCCTTCGAGCGCATCGACGGATCCATGCGGTCGGCCACCACCGGCAACAGATTGTAGCGCGCCGCATCGCCGAAGTTACGCGCGGCGATCTCGGTCTCCATGTAGTAACCGCTGAAAGGCGCCGCCGGATAGGTCACTCCTCCGGTCTCGAGCGCCATGTTGGAAACCGCAGGCAATGCGTGCCATTTCAGCCCCAGTTCCTCGAACCAAGCGAAGGAAGGATGCGCGATGGGAACCTCGAGCACGGCATCAGCCGGCAACTCGAACCACTTCTCGCCGTCGGACGGCGTTTCGATGAGTAAGGGCAGCAGGTCGAAAGCCCCGCGCTTTTCCGGAGGCCGCCAACCGGCCTGCATCAGCCGCGCAGTGAAGTCCACTTCCGCCGGATCGCCCAGCACGCTGCCGTCGCTCTGGCGGTATCCCGCGTAGCGGATAAGTTGGTAGTTATGGATGAGCGGGCCGACTCCCGCCGCGTCCGCCGGAGCGAAGACCGTGATGAGCGGGCGGATCTTGCCTCCATTGGTCGAGCGCCGCAGATGCGCCACGCAGGCGTCGAAAATATCACCCGAGGTCACCGCCCCGCGTGCATCGGCCACTTCGAGCGTTTGCCAATAGCGACGGCCGATGCAGCGGCGGTTGTTCCGCCAGGCCAGACGACAGGCGAATTCCAGTTCCTCCGGCGTCTGCCGATACCATCCGCGCCGCGCCATTTCGCCACGCATTTCATCGAAGCGCGAAACAGGAACATCGCCGCCTTTCTCCGCGGCGAACTGCCGCAGGAACTCCTCCGCCGCCTGCGTCCGGTCGGTGACACCACCCGGGACAGGCATCAGCGCGCTGCCATCATGACGCCACACCTTACCGCTTAAGGGGCAAGCGAAGGTATCGGGGCGCGTTTCGGACCTGATCGGCACAGGCGCACGCTATGAAGTCGCGCAGTCAAAGCCAAGATCCGTGGAAGCTGGCGAGAGCGTGGACATGGGTCGAACCGCGATTCGCCGAGCGAAGGTGGCCTAGCCTCGCCGTCAATCTTACCTTCGCTTGCTTCGTTACTTTCTTTTGAACTTCCTACCTCTTCGGCTCGTAAGCCAGATTAGGGGCGAGCCATTTTTCCACCTCGGCAACGGTCATGCCTTTGCGCTGCGCATAGTCTTCCACTTGGTCGCGCTGGATTTTGCCTACCGCGAAGTATTTCGCTTCGGGATGCGCGAAATACATGCCGCTCACCGAACTGGCCGGGATCATGGCTAGGCTTTCGGTCAGTTGGACACCGGTGTGCTTGGTGCTTTCGAGCAGATCGAACAAAATCCACTTTTCGGTGTGGTCGGGACAGGCCGGGTAACCCGGGGCTGGGCGGATCCCGCGATATTTCTCGCGGATGATGTCTTCGTTGCTGAGTTTCTCCGCTTTGCCGTAGCCCCAGAGATCGCGAACCTCTTTGTGCATGCGTTCGGCAAAAGCTTCGGCCAGGCGGTCAGCCAGGGCTTTCAACAAGATCGAGCTGTAATCATCGTGTGCGGCTTCGAAGGCCTTGGCCCGCGCTTCGACCCCGATGCCGGCCGTGACGGTGAAGCCGCCGCAATAGTCGATGCGCCCGCTATCGCGCGGCGCGATGAAGTCGGACAGCGCATAGTCGGGCTGACCGGACGATTTGTCCGATTGCTGGCGCAACGTGTGGAAAGTTTTCAGCACCTTCGAACGATCGGCATCGGCGTAGATCTCGATGTCATCGCCCACCGCATTGGCCGGCATGATGGCGCAGACGCCTTTGGCCGTGATCCATTTCTCCTGCACGATCTGGTCGAGCATCTTGCGCGCATCGTCGTAAAGCTCGGTGGCTTGAGGTCCGACGACTTCGTCCTCGAGGATGGAAGGGAAACGTCCGCGCAATTCCCATGCATGGAAAAACGGTGACCAGTCGACGTATTCGACCAGCTCGGAAAGCGGGAAGTCGTCGAACACTTTCACCCCAGTGAAGGCCGGTGCGTCGATCTGTTCCTTCGACCAATCGGGTGCGAATCGGCGGTTGCGGGCTTCGCCGATCGAGACCAGTTTCGCGTCGCGCTGCTTGGCCCCGAATTCGGTGCGCAGGCGCTCGTAGTCGGACGCCAGATCGGCGGCGAATTTCGGGCGCGTCTCGGGATTGAGCAACTGCGAGACAACTCCCACGACGCGCGAGGCGTCGGTCACGTGGACAACTTCTTTGTCGTAATGCGGCGCGATCTTCACCGCGCTATGCGCGCGGCTGGTCGTGGCCCCGCCGATGAGCAGCGGGAGATCGAAGCCCTCGCGTTTCATTTCCGCGGCCACGTGCATCATTTCGTCCAAGGACGGCGTGATAAGTCCGGACAGCCCGATGACATCGACCCCGTGGGCGCGTGCCTCGGCGAGGATTTTTTCGCAGGGCACCATCACACCGATGTCGATGACTTCGTAGCTGTTGCAGGCCAGGACGACGCCGACGATGTTTTTGCCGATGTCATGCACATCGCCCTTCACCGTGGCCATGAGCACCTTGCCTTGCGCACGAGCGTTCGGATTGGCCGCGCGCTCGCGCTCCATGTGCGGCGTGAGCCAGGCGACCGATTTTTTCATCACGCGGGCGCTTTTCACCACCTGCGGGAGGAACATTTTCCCCTCGCCGAAAAGATCGCCGACGATCTTCATGCCGTTCATCAGCGGTCCTTCAATCACATCGAGCGGACGCGGGTATTTCTGACGCGCTTCTTCGGTGTCCTCGTCGATGTAGTCGACGATGCCTTTGATCAAGGCGTGGGCCAGACGGTCCTCCACGGGCGCCTCGCGCCATTTGGTGTCCTTCTCGACGGCGGCCTTGCCCGAACCTTTGACTGTTTCGGCGAAGGTGACGAGACGCTCGGTGGCGTCGGGGCGGCGGTTGAGCAGGACATCCTCGATAAGCTCAAGCAGGTCGGGCGGGATTTCCGCGTAAACACCTAGCTGGCCGGCGTTGACGATGCCCATGTCGAGGCCGGCCTTGATCGCGTGGTAAAGGAAGGCCGTGTGCATGGCCTCGCGAACCGGATTGTTGCCGCGGAAAGAAAACGAGATATTGCTCACCCCGCCGCTGACGCGGGCATAGGGCAGGTTCTGTTTTATCCAGCGCGTGGCATCGATGAAGTCGACGGCGTAGTTGTTGTGCTCCTCGATGCCGGTGGCGACGGTGAGAATGTTCGGATCGAAAATGATGTCTTCCGCGGGGAAGCCGACCTCCTCGACAAGAATCTTGTAAGCGCGGCCGCAGATCTCTTTGCGGCGCTCGAAATTGTCGGCCTGACCCCTCTCGTCGAAGGCCATGACAATGACCGCCGCACCGTAGCGCATGACCTGGCGGGCCTGCTCTTTGAATTTTTCCTCCCCCTCCTTGAGCGAGATGGAATTCACCACGCACTTGCCCTGCACGCAGCGCAGTCCGGCCTCGATCACCTCGAACTTCGAGGAATCGATCATGATGGGAACCTTGGAGATATCCGGCTCGCTGGCGACAAGCTGGAGAAATTTGGTCATGGCTGCTGCACCATCGAGCATTCCCTCGTCCATGTTGACGTCGATGATCTGCGCACCGGCCTCGACCTGCTGACGCGCCACGGCCAGCGCCTCGTCGTATTGGTGGCCGAGGATGAGTTTGGCGAACTTCGGCGAACCGGTGACGTTGGTGCGCTCGCCGATGTTGATGAAAGGGATTTCCGGACGCGCGGTGAAAGGCTCGAGGCCGCTCAGGCGCAAGGTGCGTGTACGTTCCGAGATGCGGCGTGGTTTGACGTCGCGCGTGGCTTTGACGATGGCCGCGATGTGGTCGGGCGTCGTGCCGCAGCATCCTCCGATGATGTTCAACCAGCCCTGCTCGGCCCACTCGCGCAACTGCGGGGCGAGCGACTCCGGCGTCTCGGGGAATCCGGTGGGAGAAAGCGGATCGGGCAGGCCGGCGTTCGGATAGGCGCTGACATGGAACGGCGCGAGATGCGCGAGTTCCTCGATGTAGGGGCGCATTTCCTTGGGGCCGAGCGCGCAGTTGAGTCCGACGCTGAGCAGCGGGAAATGCGAAATGGAATTGAGGAATGCCTCGGTGGTCTGTCCGGTCAGGGTGCGCCCGCTCAAGTCGGTGATCGTGCCCGACACCATGACGGGCAGGCTGATCTTTTTATCCGCAAAATATTGCGCGATGCCGTAGAGAGCCGCTTTGCAGTTCAGCGTGTCGAAAACGGTTTCGACGAGAAGGAGATCCACCCCGCCTGCGACGAGATTGTCCACTTGCTCGCGGTAGGCGGCGGCAACCTGCTGAAACGTCACCTCGCGCGCACCGGGATCGTTGACGTCGCGGGAGATGGTCAGCGTCTTGCTCATCGGCCCAACCGCGCCCGCGACAAAAACACGGCGGTCTTTGCACGCATCGGCCGCGGCGCGGGCGAGTTTGGCCGCGGCGCGGTTCAACTCGGGCACAAGTTCCTCCATGCCGTAGTCAGCCTGCGAGATGGTCGTGCTGTTGAAAGTGTTCGTTTCGATAAGATCCGAACCCGCCGTGATGTATTGCTCGTGGATGCCGCGGATGATGTCCGGCTGACTCAAGACCAGCAGGTCGTTGTTGCCTTTGACGTCGCTCGGCCAGTCGGCGAAGCGTTTGCCGCGGTAAGCCGCCTCGTCGAGTTTGTGGCGCTGCACCATGGTGCCCATGGCGCCATCGAGATAGAGGATGCGCTCGGCCAACAAGGCCTTCAGCGACTGCGCTGTATCAGGCTTCGCCATGTCGAACTTACGGCCGGGGTTGTTCTTTTATTGCGCTCTCGGCGCGACGCGCCTCGAGCCAGAGGACATCCGACAAGCGGTTGAGGGAATGCAGGATGAGATCGGCGCGGTGCGGATTGAGAAGCCCGGCCTCGCGGACGGCGAGAAGGCCGAGTTCCGCGTTGCGGCACGCCGTGCGGGCGCAGTCAATCGCCGCGGAAGCCGTGTTCGCCCCGGGAGTGGCCCACCCCTTGTAGGTGAAGCCTTCGGATTCGAGCCGCGCGACGCGCGCGTCGAGAACGCCGAGCAAAGCATCGTCGAAATTCGGCATTCCGCTCGATGCGTAGCGCTCCCAATCCTCCGGAGCGACTGCCACCTCGCCCATCAAGTTCACCAAGTTGCGCTGCACCTGCTCGACAAAGGCGCGCGCCTCGATCTCGCCGGCCGGCAGGAAGGCTTTGGCCATGCCGAGACGCACGTTCAGTTCGTCCACGCGGCCGTTGGCCACGATGCGGGCATCGGTTTTCGGCACGCGGCGGCCGAAGATAAGGGAAGTTGTTCCATCATCCCCGGTTTTCGTCGAAATACTGTTCACTGTCGTATTAAATACCTGAGCATCATCCAAAAGCAACCCATCAAAATATCATGATATGTAGATATGTTGCGGGCAGGAGAAGGAAAGTTGTTGCCCTCAGGACCTTGCGACGATAAAGAACAGGGCCATTTTTTTCGGGAAAGGAAAGAAGACATGAATATTTTGGACAAAATCGAGACCGAGCAACTGAAGAAAGAAGTCACCAAGTTCGGCGTGGGCGACACCATCAAGGTGCACACGCGCGTCATTGAAGGCGACAAGGAACGCATCCAGATTTATTCCGGCATCGTCATCGGCCGCAAGGGCACTGGCGTGAACGAGAATTTCACCGTCCGCCGTGTTTCCTACGGCGAGGGCGTCGAGCGCGTGTTCCCGCTGCACTCCCCGCGCATCGCGAAGATCGAGGTGGAGAAGAAAGGCGCCGTGCGCCGCGCGAAGCTCAACTATCTCCGCGCCCGCAAAGGCAAATCCGCCACCACGGTGAAAGAGCAGGCGCGCGCCACCCAAGCCGCAGCCTGAGCAAACACCGGGCCGCGCGATGGCCTGTGATTTATCCCGCGAGCGCGCCCTGCGCGCCCGCGGGTTTCTTTTGGTCGCCGGCGTGGATGAAGCCGGCCGTGGACCGCTGGCCGGGCCCGTTGTTGCCTCGGCGGTGATCCTGCCGGACGGTTTCGAACTGGAGGGCCTGACCGATTCGAAAAAAGTCGGCGCGGCAAAACGCGAAAAATTCCACGAGGCGCTCACCACGACCGCCGGAATCCTTTGGGCGGTGGCCGAGGCTGCCGTCGCGGAAATCGACCGGTTGAACATTTTGCGCGCGACGCACCTGGCCATGGCCCGCGCGATAGAAAAACTTCCGCAGAAACCCGCCCATGCATTGGTCGACGGACTTCCGGTGCGCGGATTGCCCGTCGGGCACACGGCATTGGTCGGCGGCGATTCGCTCAGCTTGAGCATCGCGGCGGCCAGCATCATCGCCAAGGTGACGCGCGACCGGCTCATGGGCGAACTCGACGCGCAATATCCGCAGTATGGTTTTGCCCGCCATAAAGGCTATGGTGTGCGCGAACACCTCGAAGCCCTCCGCAAACATGGCCCCTGCCCCGCCCATCGCCGGACTTTTCAGCCGGTGGCGCAAGCGCAACTCACACTCGAAGCCGCTTCCTGACCACGTTGTCTTTGGTCAATGGGGCGAGCGACAGGCCGCACAATACCTGCGCCGCCGCAATTACCGCATCCTTTACCGGAACTTCGTTCCGCCCGGCGGGGGCGAAGTCGATCTGGTCTGCCGTGACAAAGCGGACGACACCCTCGTCTTCGTCGAAGTAAAAACCCGCGCCTCCGAGGAGCGCGGGCGTCCGGCCGATGCCGTAGATTACGACAAACAGCGCCGCGTGGCCAAAGGCGCCATGGCCTGGTTGCGCCTGCTCAACTTTCCTGACATCCGCTTCCGCTTCGACATCGTGGAAGTCGTGGCCACCGACCGCGAGAATCCCGAAATCACGTTGATCCGCAACGCCTTCCCGCTCCCGGAATATTACGTGTATTGAAGTGGATCAGCGCGGAAACTCGCACGGAATAGTCTGCCGCCCGTGGCGGCGATAAGCACTGAAATCGGCGCGATCGACCGTCCAGATGCGGCAACGCGCCGTCAGTTCCGACATGCGGACGAGACAGGCATCAGCCAGATCCATGGGACGATCACAGTGTTTCGCGGCCAACGCCAAAATTCTCGGCGCCTCGCGGCCAAGCATGAAGTCTGGATCGAGTAGCGCATCCCCACGCGCAACCAAGGTGAGCAAGGCCGTCGGATCGGGAAAAAAGCTGCCCGCCTCGGCCAGCACCGCATCGCACGTCACGAAAGGCGCATGTTTGCGGAAAGCATCCACCGCCCAATGGTGATGCGGGTCGCTGCGCGCAAGCAAGGCGACAAGAAGACCAGTGTCGGCGATCTCCTTCACCGGCAACTCTTGTTGCGCAGGCGGGTGCGCACCTCAACATTGGTCGCAGCGCGGCCGGTGCCCTCGTATTTTCCGACAAGATCCTCGGACGAGAACCTGCGGCGGTTGCGCTGTTTGCCGTCCTTGAGATCTTCCTCGATCAAGGCGCGCACATAGCCAGAGCGATTCAAGCCGAGGCGGGCCGCGCGAGCCTCCGCCGCCGCCAACGTCTTGCTGTCGAGTCGCATCGTCAATACTTCCGTCATACAGATTTGTATACATTTGTCTTCGAAGCACGTCAACCCGCCTCGCTGCTGGTGCAAACCTCAACGCCTCATTCCCTCTGTGCTCTCTGTGCTCTCTGTGGTTTAATATCCTTCCGCATGAAACGCATCCTCTCCGGCATCCAGCCCTCCGGCGCGCTGCATCTCGGCAATTACCTCGGCATGATGCGGCCGGCGGTCGAACTGCAGCACCAAGGCGAAGCCCTCTATTTCATCGCCGACCTTCACGCCCTCACCTCACTGCACGATGCCAAGGCCCTGCGGGAATACTCGCGCGATGTGGCGCTTGATTTCCTCGCCTGCGGACTCGACCCCTCGAAGGCGTTTCTTTTCCGCCAGTCGGACATCCCTAAGATTCCCCTCCTCTCCTGGATCCTCAGCACCGTCACCCCGATGGGCCTGCTCGAGCGCTGCCATTCCTACAAGGACAAGATCGCACGCGGTATCCCGCCGTCCCACGCGCTCTTTTCTTATCCCGTGCTAATGGCGGCAGACATCCTCATCTACGACAGCGATATCGTCCCCGTTGGCAAAGACCAAAAACAGCACCTCGAAGTGACCCGCGACATCGCAGTGAAGATGAACGAGACATACGGCGAGATCTTCAAGCTGCCCGAGGCTTCGATCCGCGAGGATGCCGCGACCGTGCCCGGAACGGACGGGGCGAAAATGAGCAAGAGCTACGGCAACACGATCGAAATCTTCGCGGAGGAAAAAACCATGAAGAAAAAAATCATGGGGATCGTGACCGACTCCACGCCGGTCGAGGCGCCGAAAGACCCGGAGACCAATTCGATCTACCAACTTTACAAGCTGTTCGCGTCCCCCCGCGACGCGGCCGCCATGGCGGAACAATTCCGCGCCGGGGGAACGGGCTACGGTGATTTCAAAAAACAACTTTTCGGCACTGTCTGGGAATACTTCGCGCCGATGCGGGCCAAGCGGGCGGAGATCGCGGCCGATCCCGCTTACGTCGACGGCGTGCTGCGCCGCGGCGCGGAGCATGCCAATGCGCTGGCGGGTAAAGTCATGGCCCGCGTCGAGAAGGCAGTCGGATTGAAGTGAGGGAAAGTTGAGGGTTGAGGAATGAGAGTTGAAAGAGACAACCTCAATCGGCACATGAACCCAGGGTTTTTCCTTCAACCCTCAACTTTTATTCCTCAAATCCACCCATGATTTCCTACGCTTGGCTGGTTGGGGCGTGGACGACCGTCCTTTGGTTCTTCACCTTCGGCGTGGCGCGCAACCTTTTCGCTCTATTCCCGCGCGAACGTGCGGGCGAAGCCACCACGGCATTGTTCCCCGCCTACTTCGCCGCCGCAATCGCGCTCGGATTTCTGGCCACCTTTGCGCTCATACGCCGCCGCAAGACACGGCGCGACACCGCGGCACTGGTCTTGCAGTTGCTCTCCCTCGCCGCACTCGCCTCCATTCCGCTGTTCATCCAACCAGCCATGGTATCGCATCCGCCGGGCACGCCGGGATTCGTCCGTCTCCACGGAATTTCCATGGCATTGAATCTTTTCTCCTTGATCGCGGTTCCCGCTGCTTCTTTATTGGTGTTGGCGAGAAGCAAGGAGTGAAGGAATGAAGGAAGATTTCGGGCATAATCCGGACCGTGTGTTGGCCTCGGAAAAAGTTGTTTCCGGGCGAAAAGTCTTTTTTCTCGATTACAAGGAAAACAGCCGCGGCCGTGTGCTCAAAATCACCGAAGACGTCAACGGGCGCCGCGACACGATCATGGTGCCCGACGAGGCGCTGGACGACTTTGCCGACGCCCTCGAGCGGATCCTGAACTCGGACAGCGCGGCGGACCAAGGCGACCCGTCTTGATTCCGGGCATACCCTCCGCGGGGTATAGCCAATCTTACCGCTGGCGGGGCTTTCGTGTTTTGGGTAAACGGAGGGTTCAAATGGACCAAATCATCAAATCCCTCAGTCAATCCCTCGGCCTTCCCGAGGGAGCCATACGCGCCGGTCTCGGCGTGCTTCTCAACATGGTCAAGCAGAAGACAGCCGCATCGGGCAACGCGCAGTTTGGCGCGCTGATGGGCCTCCTTCCCGGCGCATCCGAACTCATGGCAGCATCTTCGGGTGCACCCGCTCAGCCTTCCGGCGGAGGCTTGGGAGGTCTGCTCTCGGCCGCGGGCAATCTGCTTGGCGGGAATCTCGGGGAGGCCGCACAAGCGGTGTCCGCACTACAGGGCGCAGGCATCCCGATGGACAAAGCCGCGCCGCTGGCCAGCGGGTTTTTCGAGCAGGCAAAATCGGTGGCGGGACCCGAGGCGGTGGACGCCGTTCTCTCCCAGCTTCCCGCTCTCGGTTCGCTGCTCGGAAGCAAATAAGCAACACCAACAACAAACGGAAACCACAACCACCATGGGAATCTTGGGAACACTCATCAACAAAGTATTCGGTCGCAAGACCGAACCCGCAAC
>JBEDBL010000015.1:0-27872 GCA_041177245.1 Verrucomicrobiota bacterium | reverse complement strand
GGGAATACCCGCGTAATCGAGATCCATCGGCACCGGTTGGTCTTCCTGACGCTGATGACGGGCGACGGATTCCAATTCGCGCCGGATATAACCTTCGTATTTGAGGTCGGTTCCGACCTGCGACCAGATGTCCTGCGAGGCAAGGCTGCGGATGTCTTCGGGCAAGGCAGAGACAAAATTCTCCGGACGACGGATCCACTGGGAAAGTGCAACTCCCTCGAGGCGAAAGACTTGTAGTTTTTCTTTAAGTTGTTCAATGGCAACAGTTTTTGCCAATGTTTTGGCCGCTCGCTCCGACGAAATTAGCCCGGCTCCCCTCGCCTTTTCGGCTAAACGCAGATCGGCGTTATCCTGACGCAGGAGTAACCGGAACTCCGCCCGGCTGGTAAACATGCGGTATGGCTCCGGCGTGCCGCGCGTGACCAAGTCGTCGATCAGCACTCCGATGTAGCCCTCCGAACGTTCCACGTGGAACATGGGTTTTTGGTCCAGCTTCAGCGCCGCATTGGCCCCGGCAACCAATCCTTGCGCCGCCGCTTCCTCATAACCCGACGTTCCATTGATTTGCCCCGCGAGGTAAAGTCCTCCCACTGCCTTGGTTTCCAAACTTGAGTGCAGTTGCGTCGGCGGACAGTAATCATACTCGACCGCATACCCGGCCCGTAGGATGTGCGCGTTCTCCAGTCCGGGCACGGACCGAATAAAAGCCAACTGCACCTCGAACGGCAGACTCGTCGACACTCCATTGACGTAATACTCGCCGGTCTGTCGGCCCTCGGGTTCGAGGAAAAGTTGGTGCCGATCCTTGTCGGCGAAGCGCACCACTTTGTCCTCGATCGATGGACAATACCGCGGACCGACGCCTTCGATGATACCTGCATACATCGGCGACTTGTCGAGGTTGGCCCGGATGAGATCGTGGGTCCGCTCGTTGGTATAAGTGATCCAGCAGGGCATTTGTTCCACGTGGAACTTTCCATCGGCCCAACTATTTAGAGTAAACGGACCCTCTTCCACCGCAGCCCATTCCTCGGGATTAAAGCTGAAGGTGGGGGCAGGGGAATCGCCGTCTTGTCGCTGACACTGCGAGAAATCGATGGTCCGCCCGAGCAGCCGGCACGGAGTTCCGGTCTTGAAGCGCTCGACGGCCAACCCCAGATCGCGCAGCGAATCGCTCAAGGTCGAAACCGCATCGCCCATCCGTCCACCCGAAGTCTGCTGCAAGCCGACATGGAGCAGGCCGCGCATGAAAGTTCCCGTGGTCACGATCACCGCCCGCGCCCGATAGCGCAGTCCGAGGTTGGTCTCCACCCCGGTGACTACATCGTTTTCCACCAAGATCCGCACCGCATTGCCTTGCAGCAAATGCAGGTTGGGGGAGTGCTCCAGCACCCACTTGAGCCGGAACTGGTATGCCTTCTTGTCGCATTGGGCCCGCGGGGCTTGCACGCTCGGACCTTTCCGCGCGTTCAACATACGGAACTGAATCCCCGTGGCATCGGTGTTTTGGCCCATCACACCACCCAAAGCATCGATCTCGCGGACCATGTGACCCTTGGCCAATCCGCCGATCGCCGGGTTGCAGGACATCTGGCCGATGGTGTCCAGGTTCTGGGTCAGGATCGCGGTCTTGGCCCCGAGCCGAGCCGCAGCCAGAGCCGCCTCAACCCCGGCATGGCCAGCACCCAAGACAAGCACATCAAAGGTCTCGGGATACTCGTACATGCCGGCCATGTTCCACGTGGAACGTCAGTGACGATCCAAAATTCCCAAGCAAGGGTGGGGGAGCAATTCGGAGAGTTTGTAGCTCGCCATTTTGCCGCCGAAAGTTCCGAGCACAACGTCGATATCGGGATTGAATTCGCAGAGTACCTGACGGCAGGCACCGCAGGGTGAGGCTGGTTCAGCAAGGTCCGTGGCAATGACGATCTTGGTAAACTCCCGGCAACCCGCCGCCACGGCGGCAAAGACCGCGTTGCGCTCGGCGCAAATGGTGAGGCCGAAACTGACGTTCTCCACATTGCAGCCTTCGAAGACCCGTCCGTCGTTCGTTAGCAAGGCCGCACCGACAAAAAACTTCGAATAAGGCGCGTAGGCACGCTTGGCGACGCTGATTGCTTTTTCAAGTAATTGTATATTAGTCACTTGCGTAATTTTTAAATTCGTTTTGACGTATTTCCAAATATCTTGCGCACGCCGAACCGCGCAGACGGGGAGTTAAATGTAGAAGTCGGACACATCGCGCGCAAGCCGCGCATCTTTTGTCGTGCAACGACCACGCTCACAGCTCGCCGCACCGCAAACATTTTACGTCGATCAGACTTCCCGTTTCGCGTTGCCAAAAAACATTTTTTCCGCAACATTTGCGCACCCCCAGGCATGCCTCTTGCTTACTGAATTTACGGTCAAGCAACGAACCAAACCAAACGTGAGCGTAGCCCGAGCCGAAAAACCAAAAACCGGATCCAGCCCTGTCGATTACGCCAAGGCTCCGATCAACGCCAAACTGAAGCCCGAGCAGAAGTTGGGCTTCCTCGCGGACATGCTCCGCATCCGCCGCTTCGAGCAGGCCTCGCTCAAACTTTACCAGCAGGGAAAAATGGGCGGATTCCTGCACCTTTACATCGGACAGGAATCGGTCGCCGTCGGCACGCTCGCGCTGATGGGCGACAACGATCACGCCATCACCGCTTACCGTGACCACGGTCACGCGCTCGTCGTCGGCATGTCGATGAACGAATGCATGGCCGAACTCCTCGGCAAGGCCACTGGTTGTTCCAAAGGCAAGGGCGGCTCGATGCACTTTTTCGCACCGGATAAAAATTTCTGGGGTGGACACGGCATCGTCGCCGGACAAACCCCGCTCGGACTCGGTATCGCGTTCGCGCTGAAATACAAGGGGCTCAAGGGCTGCTGCCTCTCCTATCTCGGTGATGGCGCGGTCAATCAGGGCGTCTTCCACGAGTCGCTCAACCTCGCCGCCCTCTGGGACATCCCGGTCGTCTACATCATCGAGAACAACCAGTATTCCATGGGCACCAGCCTCGCCCGCTCGTCAGCCATCAAGTCCTGCCTGGCCGAACGCGCCGCGGGCTATGACATGGATTGGGATATCGTCAACGGCGAGAATCTCTACGAAGTCCGCGCCAAAACTTGGGAAGCCATGCAGCGCGCCCACGAGAAAAGTCAACCGACCGTGCTCGAAATCGACACCTACCGCTACTACGGGCATTCGGTCGCCGACGCGAATGCCAAGAAATACCGCAAACCCGAGGAAATCGAGTTCTATAAACAGAACCACGATCCGATCACACTCTGGGAGAACCGTCTGAAAGAGGAGGGGATTGCGGACGATGCCGTCATCAAGAAAATCGACGACGAAGCGAAGCGGGAAACTGCCGCGGCGGTCCAGTTTGCCGAGGACAGCCCTTTCCCCGAATTGCAGGACATTTTCGACGACATCTACCAGGAGGTCGACATGGGCACCGAAGCCGGCAAAACAGGTCGCCACTTCTTCAACGACTAGCCCCTGTCTGAAATCTAAAATTTCAAATCTGTAATCTCTCCACGCATGCCCGTCATCACCTATCGCCAAGCCCTGAACCAAGCTTTCGCCGAGGAAATCGAGCGCGACGAAAACGTGTTTCTTATGGGCGAGGAAGTGGCCGAATACAACGGCGCCTACAAAGTCACCGAGGGCCTGTGGAAGCGTTTCGGCGACAAACGCGTCATCGACACGCCGATCAGCGAGGCCGGCTTCATCGGACTCGGGGTGGGGGCGGCCATGATGGGACTGCGCCCAGTCATGGAACTCATGTTCTGGAGTTTCGCCTACGTCGCCTACGACCAGATCATCAACAACGCCGGTTGCGTGCGCTACATGTCGGGAGGACTCATCAATTGCCCTCTGGTCATCCGCGGACCGGCCAACGGCGGCACTAATGTAGGCGCCACGCACTCGCACACGCCGGAAAATTTCCTCGCCAACACACCCGGACTCAAAGTCGTCAGCCCGGCCACGCCTTACGACGCCAAAGGCCTGATGAAATCCGCCATCCGCGACAACGATCCGGTCTGTGTGATGGAAAACACACTCCTCTACGGCGACCAGGGCGAAGTGCCCGAGGGCGATTACATCATTCCCATCGGTGTGGCCGACGTGAAACGCGAGGGCACCGATGTCTCGCTCATCGCGCACGGACGTGCCGTGCTCACCGCGCTGGCCGCCGCGCACCGCCTCTCCGAGGAATTCAACATCTCCGCCGAAGTGGTCGATCTGCGCAGCATCCGTCCGCTGGACGAGCAGACCATTCTCGACAGCGTGCGCAAAACGCACCGCGCCGTGCTTGTCGACGAGAACAAACCGTTCTGCGGCGTTTCCTCGCAGATCGCCTCCATGATCCAAGAACACGCCTTCGATGACCTCGATGCGCCCGTGCAACGCGTTTGCTCTCTCGACGCGCCGGCCATATACAGCCCGCCGATTGAAATTCAGCAACTCCCCACCGCCGACCGCGTCATCCAAAAAGTCCTCGCTGTCTGCAATTGATCCGCGGACACCAGCCCGCTCTTAATTTCTACTCGCCAGTCGTCACTCGTCACTTTTCACTTTCCCCATGCCCGCCGTCACCATGCCCAAACTGAGCGATACCATGCTCGAGGGCACGCTCGTCAAATGGCGCAAAAAAGCAGGTGACACCGTCGAAGTCGGCGACATCCTCGCGGAGGTCGAGACCGACAAGGCGACGATGGAAATGGAAGCCTTCGATGAAGGAGTCCTCAAAGAGACCTACATTCCCGAAGGCGGCGTGGTGAAAGTGGGCGACAAAATCGCGCTCATCCTCGCCGACGGCGAAAGCGCCGATATACCCGGCGTTCCTGAACCTGCCAAACCGGTCAAAAGCGCCGCGCCTGCCTCAGCCAACCCGGCGGCAAAAATTGTTGCACCCGCCGCACCCAAACCAGCTGCTCCCACGGCAAATGGTCGCGTCAAAGCCTCGCCGCTCGCCCGCAAAATCGCCGCCGCGCGCGGTGTGAATCTTCACTCCATCGCCGGCACCGGCCCCGCCGGTCGCATTGTGAAAAAAGATGTGGAATCCGCTCCCGTTGGTGGGGGTGGGGCAGTTGCTGTTTCCGCCGCCCCGACCATCCGCGCCGCCCGCGGCATCGCCGGCGAGGAAAAGATCATTTCGCTCAGTGGTATGCGCAAGACGATCGCCGAGCGCCTCCTCGCCAGCAAAACGCAGATTCCGCATTTCTATCTCAGCGTCACGATGGACGGCGGACCGCTCATGGCTCTGCGCAAGGAACTCAACGCCATGGCCGAGAAGGACGGCGGACAAAAACTCACAGTCAACGACTTTATCCTCCTCGCCGCCGCCCGCGCCGCGGCCCAAGTGCCGAAGATAAACGCGGCCTACGACGGCGATGCCATCATCGAATACAAGGACGTCAATCTCGCTGTCGCCGTGGCCATCGAGGACGGACTCATCACGCCGGTCATCAAAAAAGCCGACACGCTTTCCCTGCGCCAGATCAGCGAGCAGATGAAGGAACTCGCGGCAAAAGCCCGCGGCAAGAAACTCAAACCCGAGGAATACCAAGGCGGCACCATCACGCTCTCCAGCCTTGGCGGCCACGGTATCGACAGCTTTCTGGCCATCATCAATCCCCCGCAATCATTCATTCTCGGTGTCGGCGCCATCACCAAACAACCGGTGGTCAACGAGCACGACCAAATCGTGGTTGGTCATCGCCTCGTCATTTCCGGCAGCGGCGACCACCGCGTCATCGACGGTGCCGTGGGTGCCGAATACATGAACGCCCTCCGCCGTCTCGTCGAGAAACCGGCGCTGCTCCTCCTGTAGCGTCGCCGTCCCCGGCGACGAGTCCGATGCTCCTCGCCCTCAACAAACCCTTCGGCGTCCTCTCGCAGTTCACGCCGGACCATCCTGGGCAGCACACGCTTTCAGAATTCGGTCTGCCGGAAAACGTCTATCCGCTCGGTCGCCTCGACCTGGACAGCGAAGGACTCCTTCTTCTTTCCGACGAACCCGGACTGAACACCAACCTCCTCGATCCTAAAAACTCCCACACCCGAACCTATTGGGTGCAAGTCGAAGGAGAGGTGACCGAACCGGCGCTGCAAAGACTTCGCTCCGGTGTTGTCATTGCAAAACGCAAGACACTCCCCGCCGACGCGAAACGTATACATCCCGACCTTCCCCCGCGCGATTCACCCATCCGCTTCCGAAAAAACATCCCGACAAGTTGGCTCGAAATCTCCCTTAGCGAAGGCCGCAACCGCCAAGTCCGCAAAATGACCGCCGCCGTCGGCTATCCCACCCTCCGCCTCGTCCGCGTCGCCATCGGCCAATTCTATCTTCCAGCAAGCCACATGCCCGGTCACTGGCTAAGACTTACCGAAGACGAGCGCGCCCAAATTTTTTCAAATCTCAAATTTTAAATCCCCCGCTTTCTTTTGTTCACTTCTTCTGGCACTTCGGACACCAAGCTGTGGTTCGTCCGCCAATCGTAGCTCGCTCGAGGTTTGTGCCATCGCGCGGACATTTCCCTCCACGGCGCCAACGATAACGGAATAACCACGAGGCCGGGGGACGCCCATAGGTCGTTCCGATGATACGCAAAGCGTCACGGCAAAGTTGTTTTGTTTCGCTCCAGAAAATTCGTGCTTCCTCATCATTCAATGTGCCCGCCCGGCGTCCGGGATGAAAACCGCATCGCCAGAGAATTTCATCCGCCATCCAGTTCCCGACACCCGGAAAACGCTCCTGTTGCAACAGCACCGCTTTGAGCGGACTTCCCTTGCGCCTGCGCAAGTATTCGCTCGCCGCTTTGAGCGTGAAAGACCGCGAGACAACCTCGGGCGGCAATTTCATCCACCAGTCGGGTTCCGCCACAATATCGAACTTCAGCGCCCCGAACATCCGCGCGTCGCGAAAAACGAGCGATCGCTTTGTTTGGCGGATAACGAGATGGTCGTGCCTGCCGGGTTCGTACTCCCGGCCTTTGACCAGCAGTTTCCCCGTCATGCCGAGGTGCAGCCCGAGGCTGGCCTCCTCGAAAACAAATCGCATCTGTTTGCCCTTGGTCTCGATGCCGGTGAGTTTCTTTCCCTTCAGCCCGCGCCGGATTTTCTCCGGTTCCGCCGTCCGGTAAATCCGTGCCCGCTCCCGGCAAATCACCTCGACCACCCGGTCGCCGAGCCCCGGTGCCCATTTCTTGGAATAAAAAGCCACCTCCGCAAGCTCCGGCATTCCTTCTTTGTATCCGTTTGAAATTTCAACTCTGCAATTCGAAATTCCAAAGCCCGCCATCCTTAATCTTCTTCAATCCCGCCCGAAAATCCCGCAAGATGGCCGGCTATGGCATACGATCTCATCGTGGTCGGCGGAGGACCCGCCGGATATGTGGGCGCGATACGCGCGGCCCAACTCGGCAAAAAAGTGGCCTGCGTGGAAATGGAACGCGCCGGCGGCACCTGCCTCAACTGGGGCTGCATCCCGACCAAGTCGCTCCTCCGCAATGCGGAGCTTTACCAGTTGATGAGCAAACATGCCGGCGACTTCGGCATGACCTTCGACAAGCTCTCCTTCGATTGGCCCAAAGTGATCAGCCGCAGCCGCGGCGTGGCCGACAAGCTGGCCGGCGGCATCGAGATGCTCTTCAAGAAGAACAAGGTCGATTACATCCGTGGAACCGCAGCCGTCCCCAAAGCCGGCGTGGTCGAAGTGACAGACAAAGACGGAAAAAAAACGACCCACACTGCCTCTAAAATTCTCGTCACCACCGGCGTCGTCTCTCGCGAGATGCCCGGCCTCCCCTTTAACGGCAAAAGCGTCATAGGCAGCAAGCAGGCCATGGTCCTTCCCGAACAGCCGAAGGAAATCATCATCATCGGCGCGGGTGCCATCGGCATCGAGTTCGCCTACTTCTTCAACGCGTTCGGCACGAAGGTCACAGTGGTCGAAATGATGCCCAACATCCTGCCGGTCGAAGACACCGACGTTTCCGTTGCTTTGGAAAAATCCCTCGTAAAACAGGGGATACGCATCCTTACCGGCACCAAGGTCGACAAGGCCGAGTCGACACACAAGGGCGTCAAGCTCACCGTCAGCGGAAAGACCGCCGAAACTCTCGAAGCCCCGATCGCGCTGGTCGCCATCGGTGTCGCGCCGCTCATGCCCGAAGGACTCAAGGTCAATCTCGACCCGAAAGGCTGGATCCAAACCAACGACCGCTACGAAACTTCCCTCCGCGGCGTCTTCGCCGCCGGCGACATCATCGGACCTCCGTGGCTCGCGCATGTGGCCAGCTTCGAGGCGATCCAGGCTGTCGAAGGGATGTTCGCAGGAAAATCCCCGCGCAAAGTCACCGTCTTCCCCGGCTGCACCTACTGCGAACCGCAAGTGGCCAGCGTCGGTATGACCGAACGCGCCGCGAAGGATAAGGGACTGAAATACAAAGTCGGCAAATTCCCGTTCATGGCCAGCGGCAAAGCGCTAGCCGTGGGCGAAAGCGAAGGTTTCGTCAAAATCATCTTCGGCGAACCGCACGGGGAAATCCTAGGGGCGCACATCATCGGCGCCCACGCCACGGAAATGATCGCGGAGCTGGGACTCGCCATCGAGATGGAGGCGACACACGAGGAGCTTATTTCCACCATCCACGCGCACCCGACACTCAGCGAAGCCGTGCACGAAGCTGCCGAACAATCCCGCGGCCACGCGATCCACATCTGATTCCGCCGCGGGGCGTGATCAGGGATAGGGCGCAAAACCGGCGACCTTCTTCTTTTCATCGAACTGCACGCACATGTCTACTTGCAGCCCGGTCACCGGATGGATCATCCGGTCGAAAAAAATCCAGCGGTAGCCGTTGCCGTTGATCAGGTTCGGCGCGCCGAGAATCTGCTGCGCGCTTTCCATGTCGGTGATGCCCGCCGAAGCAGCCGCTTTGGGCCATTCTTCCTGCGTGTAAGCCGCACCTTGCTTTATTTCGCTGCGGTATTTTTCCGAAGTGTTGAGAACCATGAGCGACTTGGTCACTTCGGCCCTCGCTTGCATCGAATGCTTCTCCCAGGCGAGGGCGAAGATTCCGAAGCCGGCAAGAAGGGCAACCAACACGAACACGCGCAGAGGGATATTCTTCTTTTTCCACGGCGGAGGAGGTGGCTTGCCGGACTCGAAGGGGAAATGGGCGTCCTTTTTTACCGCCGAAATCTGGTCCAGATTTTTTTTTGGACGGAACTTTTCCCATTGTGTCATTCCTTCGCACCAGTAAAGCATGTCCGCGCCGATCTCTTTCCGTTCCTGCATCCTGTGCAGTTGATCGGTGGTGAAAGGGCCGGTGACTTCGTCACCGCTGGAAAGGTAGATCTGCACTACCGAGCAGATAGCCCACCGGTCGAAACGCCGTCAAGCGGCGGCATCGGTCGCGGCGCATGCGGCGAATCGTCTCTCACAGAGAGGGATAGTCCGTATACCCCTTTGGCCCCGGCGTGTAGAACGTCTCGGGATCAGCAGTATTGAGAGCCGCGCCGGTTTTGATCCGCGCCGGAAGATCCGGATTCGCCAGGAACGGGGTGCCGAAGGCCACGGCATCGAGTTTCTTGGATGCGATCGCCGCCGCCGCTTCCGCAGGCGAGTAACCCATGTTGCCGACAAGCACCCCGCGATACGCCGCCCGGGCCGCAGTCATCACATCGCCTCCTTGCTGACCTAACAAATCCGCGCGCATGACGTGCCAATAGGCGAGATCGCAAGCGTTCAGCTTTTCACCAAGCCATGAAACCAACCCTGTCGGGTCGCTGTCGCTCATGCTGTTGTAGCTGTTGAGCGGCGAAATTCTAAGACCCACGCGGTTGGAGCCCCAGACGGATGAGACCGCTTCGATCACTTCGAGCAACAAGCGTGCTCGGTTGGGCAACGGGCCTCCATACGGACCTGTCCTCTTGTTCGAGCTATCTCGCAAAAATTCATCGAGCAAATAGCCGTTTGCCCCGTGGAGTTCGATGCCGTCGAACCCGGCCGCTTTGGCATTGGCCACCGCCTTCTTGAATCCCTCGACGATCCCCGGCAATTCCTCGTCCGTCAGCTCCCGCGGAACCGCGTAAGGTTTCGTGCCCTCCGGTGTGCTGACTCCCTCGCCGGAGATGGCAATCGCGCTCGGTGCCACCGGCTGCGCGCCATTGTTGAACATCGGATGACAAGCCCTTCCGCCGTGCCAGATCTGCAGGAAAATCCTCCCTCCGGCTCCATGCACCGCATCCGTCACACCTTTCCACCCTGCGATCTGCGCATCGTTGTAGATCCCCGGTTCCGCGTAGAACGCCGAGTTGCCCTCCATGACCATCGTCGCTTCGGTAATGATCAACCCCGCCGTGGCTCGCTGCGCGTAATATTCCGCGATCAGCGGCCCCGGCAAATGCCCGGGCTCCGCACGGCAACGGGTGAGGGGAGCCATGAACACACGATTGGGGACTTCCATCGCACCCATGCGCAGCGGTTCGAAAAGCGGAAGCAGCGAATTCATCGGCCGGGAGGATATCTCCTGCTTGCCTCCCATGCCACATCAACCCGCTCGATCGAGGACCGTTTCATATCTTTTCTAGGCGCTTGTTCACAACCTCTGGGATTGGATGTTTTTTAAAGACCCGGAAAGAATTCATCTTAATGATGCGAATAACTGCACGTTTTCGTGTTTCACGCCGCATCAATGCAGGTTCCACGGGCGATCGCGCATGTGAAAAACTCGGCGCATCTCGTGCATGATCGGCGGGGAACAATGTGGAACACGAAGTTGTGCACATTACGCACCACCTATTCACAATCCACCGACACTCTTTTGCATCCTTTGGGTCACCGGCAATTTGCTTCCCCCGCTTCGATGGCTAGAATTTCTCTCCATGAAATCGTTCGGGATTGCCGCCCTTTGCCTGGCTTGGTGCTCGGGTTCGGCTTGGTCCGCTCCTCTGATCGCGCGATTCGAGACCGTCCTCGGTGACTTTGAGGTGGTGCTGGATTCCGCCTCAGCGCCGCGCTCGGTGGAGAATTTCATCCGTTACGCCAACCGCGGCGCCTTCGACAGCACCATTATCCACCGCAGCACGACATACAATCCTGCCAACATCCAAATCGTGCAGGGCGGTGGGTTCGGTCTTGTCGGAAACACGATTGCGCCGGTTTCGACCGATCCCCCGATTCCTTTGGAAGCGACCCTTCCGAACCGCCGGGGCACTATTGCCTTGGCAAGGACTGCCGCGGCCGACAGCGCAACAAGCCAGTGGTTTTTCAACGTGACCGACAACCCCGGACTCGACTTCAATTACGCCGTCTTCGGACGCGTTCTGGGAGGCGGGCAATCTGTCGTCGATGCGATGGGCGCAGCGCCTGTCTATGACGTGACCGCGCAACTTGGCTTCCCGGAACTTCCTCTGCTGCACCCGTCCCTCAATGCGGCCAGCTTGCTTCTGGTCACAAGTGTCCGCGTCGAAAATTTCGCCATCACCAACATCACGCGGTCCGGGAGCACCGCCGAGCTGCGGTGGATGCCCCTCTCGACCAATACCCCCGTGAAAGTGCAGCGAACCGCGAATTTTGACGGCACATGGACAACGCTGGTATCCAACCTCACGACCGGTGTGTTTGTTGATACAAACGCATCGGCAGCGGCTGGCTTCTACCGCGTGGTCACCGAGTAGCGGCGAACCGCGATCGCCTTACTTCCAGGACTTGATCAACGCCTTGGCCCTGGCCATGGTCGCATTCATGATCTGATCGCGCCGTTTGCGCGCTTCGCGGACATTATTCGTGCGCAGAGAAAATCGAATCCGCTTTGCTGGTCCGGACCGGCGCTCGGTGCTCAAGTGGCACCACCACGTGCCGTTGTTGTCCCAGATGTGATGATTGGCGCCGTATTTGCGATCGGGCAGTGAGATGATCTTGCTCTTCACGACCCCATCGTTCGGGAAATGCCTTTGGAGCGGAAGAAAAATTCTTGGCGACGGGATAATCGCGCGACGACTCCCATTCCAACAGGCACCTTGACCTTTGACCCGCGCGGGGCGATCAGACTCTCCGGATGATCTCGCGCCGCAAGGAACGCTACCCGGTCAGCGCGTCCCTGATGCAATACCTGCATCACTTCGGGCGCCATGCCGACGTGCCCTTGGTTTATGACGACCTCCTGCGCTTCACCGCGTCCATGCCCTACGAGAATCCTTCGGGCAAGGAAACCCTCTGGCTCAGCGTGGCTTACCCGCCGGAAGTCATGGCCGAATTGCAGCCGAAACTGACCAACATCTACGCCCTGCTGAAAATCGGTGGCGACCTCTCCAGCGCCAAACACCTGTCCGTGGAGCGCGTGGATTACGGAGACTTCGGCAACTCCCGCCCGTTCCGCATCCGCATCGTCAACCAGTTCAACGGAAACGCGGACCACTACTATGTCAAATACGCCGACGCCTCGCGCATCTACGGTCTCGAATTGGAACACATTCTCTCACCGTTCCGCATCAGCTACCTCGTGCGCGAGAATACCCTGATCGAGGAGCATATCGCCGGGATTCCCGGTGACATGTTCATCGCCGACTACCTGCGTCGCGACGATCTCAACAAGGTCCGCGTGGCCAAGGAATTCGTGAAATTCGCCGAGCGCTGTTACCTGCGTCTGCTCGGCGACATGCGCGCGGTCAATTATGTGGTCGATATCACACCCGACTTCGAAGAGGTGCAATACCGTGTGCGACCGGTCGATTTCGACCAGCAAACCTACGAACCCGCACTCGAGGTTTACCGCCCGCACCTTTTCCCGGACAACAAACCGGTCGATGAACTCGTCCGCGCGCACCTCAACGTCCCGACGATCGTGCAATACCGCCAGGAGGAGCGCTCGCAGACGGCACGCCGCATCCGGGCCGAGCAAAGACGTTACCAGGCCCTTGTCTCCACCCTCCGCAAAACACCGGTCGCCCCGGAAGAACATGTCGCCGCCCTGGCCGCCGCGCTCGACGAATATCATCACTGCAACAGCTTCGCCGGTTCGGCCAACATGGGAGACCTCTTGGTCAATCATCTCGACCGCATGCTCTCGGACACCGTGCGTATCTGAACCATCATGGGGTGCGGAATATCTTCCGCTTTCCGTGATGCCGTGCGCCGTGGCGCATCGCGCTGTTTGACACAGCCCGGTTCCTGCTTACGTTTCCGCCATGATCCAAACTCTGGAGGCGGAGGTTGACGAAAGAGGAACGGTCAAGCTTGCCCATCCGGTCAGCTTCGACCGCAAGCACCGGGTTCTCGTCATGGTCATCGGCGACGACGCGACCGAAACAGGCGATGACGAGTCCGGCTGGAACCGTCCCTACATCGACCAACCCTACCGCTATCTACCGTCCGCTTCCTGAAATTCCGGGTGCTTTTCGATTATTTCAGACGAGGGCTGGTTCTGACTTCTTGCGTCGTGGTTGCGGTTCGCGCTTCTTCTTTGTGACGGAACGTTTTTTCTTCGCGGCCGTGGCGGAATCTTCGATATCCAGTGGTACAAAGCGGCGTACGATCCAGCAGACCTCGTTGTTGCAGCCCGGAAGGCGGCCGGAAATTTCCTCCAAAGCCAAGGCTGGACCAAATTTTCCGGTGATCGTTTCCGGACCGTTCCGGGTGAACCGCACGGTGTAAACCTCGCCCTCCTTCGGCACTTCATTGACGAACTCCCACACCGACGGATGAAACTTTCCGTCGATACAAAGCACGCGCTGGCCGGGATAAAACTCGCTCATGGCGAGAGTAAGGATCTTTCCGAACAGCGCGGGCGGGAAGAATTTTGTGCGTCATAGAACAGGCGGCGCGGGTCGAAGATCAGTCATCGCCTGAAGGCTTGCCCTTTGTAAGATATGCAAAAAATCCATCGCATGCCTGCCACTTCGTCACGTCTGCATAGTTTCACCGAATCGGTCATCCGCGGAATGACGCGCTTGGCCAACGAGCACGGCGCGATCAATCTGTCGCAGGGCTTTCCCGATTTCGATCCGCCGGAGGAACTTCTCGACGCGCTCGAGGAGGCGGTTCGCGGTCCGCATCATCAATACGCAATCACTTGGGGCGCGCCCCGTTTCCGTGCCGCCCTTGCGCGGAAGATTATGCATTTTTCAGGAGTGGAGATCGACCCCGAATCCAATCTGGTAGTCACCTGCGGCAGCACGGAAGCGATGATGGTGGCCATGATGACAGCCTGCGATCCCGGCGACCGGGTGATTGTCTTTTCACCTTTCTACGAAAACTACGCGGCGGACGCGATTCTCTCCGGTGCGCAACCAGTCTACGTCCCGCTGCGCCCGCCGGATTTCGCCTTCGACCGCGAGGAATTGCGCGCCGCTTTCACCGCCGGGGCCAAAGCGATCGTCGTCTGTAATCCTTCGAACCCGACTGGCAAGGTTTTTACCCGCGAAGAACTGGGGTTCATCCTCGCGCTGGCTGAAGAACACGATGTGTATGTCATCACCGACGAACCTTACGAGCACATCGTCTACGCGCCTCACACCCACGTGTACGCTTCGGCGCTGCCTGGAGCGGAGAAGCGCGTGGTGGTTTGCAATTCGCTTTCGAAGACCTATTCCATCACCGGTTGGCGACTCGGCTATGTTCAAGCTTGTCCCGAATTCATCGCGCAGGCACGCAAGGTGCACGACTTTTTGACCGTGGGTGCCGCCGCGCCCCTGCAGGAGGCGGCGATCGCTGGACTGGAGCTGCCCGATGCCTACTACCAAAGCCTGCGCGGTATGTATGCCCGCAAGCGCGCGCTGTTCCTCGACTGCCTGCGCCGCACAGGTCTGGCATTCACCGAACCGCAGGGCGCGTATTACGTCATGGTTGACATTTCACCGCTCGGTTTCGCTGACGACACCGAAGCCGCCAAATGGATGATCAGCGAGATCGGCGTGGCCGGTGTGCCTGGATCGAGTTTTTTCCGGGAACCGGAGCAACGGTATATCCGATTCCACTTCGCAAAGCGGGAGGAGACGCTGATCGTCGCCGGAGAAAAACTCGAACGGTTGGCCCGGCGTTGAACCCTGGCAGAGGCATTCGACAAAATTTTACTGAGCCGTGCTCAACCGATGCGGCGCACGGAGATTTTCTGCCAATTCGCCCGGTCTCCGGCTGCTGAAAACGCGGCCCCCCGCTCTCGCAGCCGCCGGGCCGTGGCGACGTTCCCACCGGCGACGAGAACTTCGTTCATCGCCGCGGGCGATGTGACCGAACGCACTTCGGCGAAGGCCGATCGCAAAATTTTTCGGATTGCCGATTGCGTGGCGCGATGGCCCGGACCCGTGACAACATTCACCGCGAGCACGCCACCCGGGGCGACGCAACGACGCAGATTATCCACAACGCGCCGGTTCATGGCCTGCGGGCGGAACACATCGGTGCGTCCGGCCAGATAAATGTCGTCGATGACGACATCGAAAGTGCGGCGGTTTTTACCCAGCCACTCATAAGCATCGCCGACAACGACGTGCACGCCGGTGGCGTCGAGATCCATGTGCCGCCGAGCGAGGCGGACGATCTCGCCGTCGATATCGATCGCGGTGAAGCGGCACGCAGGCAGAAGGTGTCGCAAGGTGCGCAAACTCGTCCCGCCGGCCAATCCGAGCATAAGGACCGATCGCGGTTCGGCGCGCGTTCCGAGCAGAGCAGCAGCGGCCAACATGTCCCACACCTGTCCGGTGAGGAAACTGTGCCGGTGGTGGAAGGCATGCACCGCGCCGGCTACACGAAACTCCGTTGCGAGGTCGGACTTCCAGATTTCCAAATCCTGATGAGCGGTTCGGACCACCGTCATGCGCCGGAGCCGAGCACCGTGTTTTTGGACAACCTGGTTTTTCATAGTGAGGCGAAGGCGCTGGGTTGCAGGAAACATAAGATGAGAATTTCCACAAAGCCTTCTCTTGTTGCTGGCATGCTACCACGACTCCGTTCTTTGCCTTCGAAAAAGACAAGTTCTGAAGACCGCAACTCCCTCTCCCGTTGAATCACCGTTACCTATCCCTTGAACGGGCGAACCTTGTCTCTTCAGAACCAGTGCATCCAAGAATCTTGGAAGGCAATAGGGATACCCTGCTGCCGGCAGACGCGGATGGTGTGGCCTGTTCCGCCGGCCTCTGGATGCTCAGGATCGACGTAAAACAGACCGCAAACCGGAGGAGCGAATTCCCCGGAATGTCCGAGCACCTTCATAGTGTCGCGGATGAGATAGGCCGCCTTGGCCGCAAGATTTGGCGAAGTTTTTCGCTTATAGACCACATTCGCGTTGCGCGGCGTCGCCAACGCGGTAGCTTCGCTGATTGCTGCTTCCTGCACCGTCGAAAGCGATTCAGGTGAGGAATAAACTGCATCGGCATAGCGGACTTTTTTCCGGTGCGAGGCGTAGGGTGCGATAACCTGTAAACGCGAGGCATCAACTTCGGCCACACCAGCCGAGAACGCCTCGTCGCTGCCCTCGGCATTGCCGGATCTAAACCGCAAATGGACAAACTCCCTCGCGAGTCGCGCTGAAAAAGCGCGGGCTGAGAACGCATTTTGTGGCGAAATCGCCCGCCGCCCTTCGAGAAGAACCACAGGCGCGTCACCAAGGACAAGACCTCGGAATTCAGAAAGAGTCATTTCAAAGTGGCGGATGAAAAGTGAAAGTTTCCAGTGCTCAGCTTTTGTTCGAAAGACATTGGCCGCACAGTTCTGCTTCGACGGGTGACCTTTCCGTCGCCGCTTGGTGCTGGTCTGCGGCTTGATCTTCTCGCCGATTGCCGAGCGGTTTGGGCGCGGTGGTAAATCAACTTTGTTTCAATAAACTGCCGCGGTAGTTAGGCGGGAATGGTTTCTTCCTGCAACCGCATGGCTTTCGCTGTCCTCCGGTGCGATGTCCGGCATGGCGTGACCGCGCACACGGGGAATATTGGCGGCGATCTTCGGGGTCGCCTCCATGATGAAGTCGCGCAGAGCGCGCGCTATCTCGACGTCTTTCGTGCCTAAAGAGACTCTCACCCTTTTCTTGGTGTAATCTTTTTCATGCACGGTGTAGTGGCACCAGTAAGTGCCGTTGTTGTTCCAGATGTGGTGGTCTGGGTTGGCGGATATGTTCGTTTTCACGTTCCCACTTCAACAGAAGGGGTAGGACATCCGCTGTCCTAGGGTATTTTTCGGCGGTCCCAGACAGTCCCGGTGTGAAGTCAAAAAAAGTCGTGCGCCCGGCGGGAGTCGAACCCACAACCCTCGGCTTCGGAGGCCGATACTCTATCCGGTTGAGCTACGGGCGCGTCGCGAAGGGTCAATAAAGCCCAGCGGGCGCCTCACCTCAAGCGGCGATTGCCGCGGGAGGCGGCTGCGGATAGAAATACCGGCTGCGGATATGGATATAGTCTACTTCGATCTGGAAACACAGCGCACGGCGAACGACGCGGGGGGCTGGGACAAAAAAGCGGCCATGGGGATGACGGTGGGTGTGACGTACAGCACGGCGGCGGCAAAATACTCCGTCTATGGCGAGGACCGGGTGCACGAACTGGTGGGACAACTGCAGCGCGCCGATCTCGTCGTCGGTTTCAATGTGATCAATTTCGATTACGAGGTCCTCATGGGTTACACCGTCATGGATCTGGCCCACGGCGTGCCGACGCTGGACCTCATGGCCGAACTCGAGAAAAAAATAGGCCACCGCGTCGGACTCGATTCCGTCGCGCAATCGACGCTGGGCTTCGGCAAGACTGCGGACGGACTCGATGCGATCAAGTGGTGGCGCCAAGGCCGCAAACTGGATGTCGCGCGCTACTGCTGCTTCGACGTCAAAGTCACGCGCCTTGTTCACGAATACGGCATGGAGCACGATGAGGTGTTTTTCCACGACCGTCTCGGACGCAAGCAGCGTGTGCCGGTCGAATGGTCGATGCCCGCGCCTGCGCGCGCCGCGGCATGATCCAACCGCTCAAGAACGACCCATCCGTCTGGTCGCTGTGCTGGGTGGATCTCTCCGAACCGCTCCCGGTGGAGGACGATTTTTTTCTACCCACGGTGCTGCTGCTCGTCGGTCCTCGTTTTGAACCACTGGTTGCGCCCGAGATTATCGCGGAGTTGGACCAAATTGCGGCGGAGGATTGGCTTTCGCGGCACCTCGAAGAGATCGGTGCGCCCGACGAACTGCTCGTCTGGAAAGCGCCGGAATGGGTGCCGGAGGACTGGAAATTTTTCGGAAAAGACTGGAAAACTAAGGTGCGTCTCGTCGCTCCCCCGCGGCACGAAGCGAAGTTGCAGGAACAGTTCGGCAATACGGAGGGCAAAACCCCCTCGCGCGGCCGCGAAACAACATCGTCCGAAATTTCGTCCGGCTTGCTGCGCAACGCGGGACGCCTGCGTTCGCCGCGCAAGCGGCGCGCCACCGTGGAAAAAGCCGTCGAGATAGACGATTCCAATTACGAGGCCAAGATCGAACTGGCCGACATGGAAATGGCATCGGGACGTTATCCTCGTGCTTTGGAAATCTTCGAGGATGTCGACGAGGCCTTATCGCCCGCCTTCAAGCGGCGCTCTCCGCACTGGTGGGAGGACGAAGCCACGCGTCCCCTTTTGCGTGCCCTGAGCGGCACAATGCTTTGCCAGTGGCATCTGGGACGCGCCGGCGAAGCGGCCGATGCCGCGCAACGCCTGATCAACACCGATGCCGCCGACCACATGGGCGCACGATTTTATCTGCCTCTCTTTCTCCTGCTCGCCGGCGAGTTGGAAAGCGCATCGGCTTATTTCCGCTATTACGCGAAGAATTATCCGGACGATATGCCCAATGCCTGGCTCAGTTTCGCGTGGGGATTGGTGCTTTGTTTGGAGGGCGACGACCAAGGGGCGCGCCGCAAATACCGCGAGGGGATGTTCACCAACATATACATCGCGCCGCGTTTGCTCGGGGAACGTCCGCCTGCGGAGGATATTTATCATCCGACCGAGCGCGACGAACCTCAATCGGCCGCGGAGTTCGCCGGCGCGTTCGGCGGATTATGGGAACGCGAAGCACAGGCTTTGCGCGTGTTGCGCGACGCCCACGAGGAGGCATCGGATGCCATAGGGGAACTTATCGGGCGCCGCGCGCGCATGGCCGATTACATGAACCAGCACTACGATCCGGAATACCGCGCCAAGTGGAACAAATTGCTCGATGAAGACGAGCGGTTGGTGAAAGAACAGACTGGCGCGAAATAAACGCGGGTGCCGGTCAGGTCGAGGTCGAGACGGGTGGAGTGTTTTCGTCCTCGTGCTTTTCGGGAAGGGTTTCTTTGACCGGGGTCGGTTGTGGCGTGGCCGCGGGTGCAGGCGTGGGTGAGGGAACTTCCACCGCCTCGGGCAGAAGATCCGGCAGCGGCTCGAGGGGGACATCCTCCGGCACCAGCCCGAGGTTGGGGTCGGGGATGGGAATGTTTTCCTCGTAGTCCTCGTAGGACGCGGCGCTGCGTCCCGACTTTTTCTTTTTCGGCAGCCTCTTGCGCTCCAGATCGGGCGGCGGTTCGGGCGCGGGCTGGATATCCTCGTTCGCCATGTAGCCAACCATGCCGTTCTCAAGTTGCACGCGGCTGTAGCCGAACTCCTTGCGCAGCAGCATGACCTTCTCGTTCGTGCGCAGACTAAGATCGGCGCCGCCGGCCTGCTGGGGTCCCAACCGGAAAAAGAGCGAATAGTCGTTGCTCACCATCATATCCGGCAGGAACTCCGGGGCCGGGCCGAGGGGTGTCGTCTCGCAGGCGGACAAAAACACGGCCGCCGCCAAGCAAAGAAGTCTCGGGTGATGGAACATGCTCAACTCTGATGACATATCACAGGATGGTTGTTTCTGCGAACCGCTTTTGCGCCGGCTTGGATGGAGGGCTGTCTCTCACTACCCTGCAGCAATGCGGAAAGTTGCCGTCATTTTGGCCCTGCTGGCTGCATTCGTTGTCCCGGCGAGAGCCGATAGCCTGCACGACTGGGCTTGTTACCTTCAGTCCCTCGGCTTGCGCTACAATGCGAACGCGCAGTTGCCGGGCGAGACTGGGCCAACAGCCATGGATTGCTCGAACACCGCACGCTATCTCGTGCAAAAAACAAAAGGGCTGTCGTTGCCGCGCACCGCTTCCGATCAATATCTCTACGTGCGTCGCCACGGGAAATTGAAGAGGGCCGGCGGATTGTTTGGTGGAACACCCGACACGTCTTGGTGGACCAAGCGGCTCGAGCCGGGAGACCTGCTTTTTTGGGAGCACACTTACAATCCGAAACGCAAACCGCCGGTCACCCACGTCATGGTTTATCTCGGAACCGACGAAAACGGTGTTCCCCACATGGCCGGCGCGCAGAATTCGCGCGGAGTGAATATCTACAAGCTTCAACCGCGCGCCGCCTACGGCGGACATGGTGGATTTCTCGGACTTTTCAAAAAGAGAGGCAAACTCGTCGCTTACGGACGGCTGCATTGAGATATCCCAAACAAATAATGATGTGTCGTGAGAGCAGTTTTTCGCTATGAGCAATTCAGTTCTTGGATAACCAAAAAAATTGGCGTACTACGTTAGTACGCTTAATGCTCGGGTCATTTCACGCGTAAAGTAACCACGTCGCATTTTCCACATTTGGAACTTTTATGGTAAAGCGCTTCTTTGTTGGTCCTCTACGGCGGTTTGCAGTGATCGACAAATTCCTGCTTGTTGCTGTTGTTTTCTCGGTGCTCTCAGGCATACACGGAATAACCTGGGGAGTATATGGTTGCTTAAACCCCGACGAAATGGCTGGGCGAAGCCTCGCCTCATGTCCACCATTTCACCCGGGTAGGTTCGACAAACCTCCTCTGCTTTCCTACCTGAACAAACTGCTCATCAACGAGCCCATCAGGCCTGCGGTCTACCTTGTCGCCTTTGCTCAAGGGGATTTGCAAAATCTCGACAGCATTTACCGACGCTGCCGCACGGTTGCTTCGAGGCTGCTACAGGCCGTTTTTTTCGCTGGAATCGTGTTGTTTTCTTATCTTTTCGCCCGCGATTGGTTTGGCTTGGCTGCTGCGCGTGTTACCGCGCTGATTATCGGCACATGTTCCGGATTTGTGCCCTTTAAGATTTTCCTCACGGCCGATCTGTCTCTTGTTTTCTGGATGACAGCGTGCCTGTATTTTAGCGGACGCATCATGCGGCATCCGGATTCGCTGAGAATATCGATAATGGCTGGTTTATGCGCCGGATTCGCTACCGCCACAAAGTATAACGGCCTGGGCATTGCCGTCGTTCTCCCACTTGCTCACTTTCTAGCACACGGCGGATTGGCTCCCGCCTTAAGACGACCCTCGTTTTATTTGTGCGGACTTTCAGTGCCTGCATCCTTCCTGCTGGCTAACCCTTATTCTCTTCTTGATTGGGACAACTTTGTCGGCGACTTTATGTATAATTATACTGTCACTCCCGTGTACGGTGGGGAAACCGGGTCGGGCTATGGCAATTTTCTTCGCCATCTACCGGATCTGATTGGCGTACCCGCTTGTTGGCTTGCGCCCGCAATTGTCCTGCTGGGTTTGTTTGCTTTGCGGGATAGTGGAAATGCTGGAATGCGCAGAGCAATGATCCTTCTTCTTGCTCCCCTCCTGCTTTATTTTTGGAAGATAGGCGGATTTCCGCGCGTTGAAGCACGGTTCGTCCTTCCGGTCGTTCCATTGATTATTCTTCTCTTGTGCCCCGGATGGCAATTTCTCTCGAGATGGCCGGCAATACTTGTGTGGATTGTCGCCCCTATTTGTGCATATGGCTTGGCGTCGGGGTTCTATGTGGGGCGCATTTTTACCGAGGACGCTCGCATGCGCGCCATAGACTGGGCGCGTGAGCACTTCCCAGCCGATGCCCGAGTGGAAACAGCCGGACATTGCCCGAGGTGGGAGTTTCTCGAGAACAGGAAAATCGAGGTGAAACACTTTCCGCGGGGCATTACTAGGAATAGGATTTTCCAAGAAAACCTGGCAGACAACAAATGGGTTGCTGACCGTTTGGCGCGGAATATCGCGTTGAACGATCCCAATGATCTGACTCCAGAAGCCTTGCGACATCGAAACCCCGACTACGTAACGATAGATTCCTTCTACCTACACAATGTCGATGTGGCTCCTTTTGTGCGCAGGCTAACCAGTGGCGAACTAGGCTATCGTGTCGTCTTTATCGAAGAAACACCGGCACCTCCTCGTTGGGTTTATCCGCAACACCCTGACTTCACACGAGGAACTTTTTGGATTCTTGCTCGGGAATAGAAATACACTCTTGCATCTAGAAGGTGTGGACAAATAGACCGGAGCGGAGCTTCGGTTCGAACCAGGTGCTCTTCGGCGGCATGATTTGTCCGGCATCCGCGATGTCCATGAGTTGGCGCATGGTGACGGGGTGCATCGAGAACGCGACAGACGCGCGTTTCGCGTCGACTTCCGTGCGCAGGAAATCCGTGCCGCGTATTCCGCCGACGAAATCGATACGCTTGCTCGTGCGCGGATCGTCAATGCCCAGGATCGGGGCGAGGATCTTGTCCTGTAACAAGCTGACATCGAGACGTGACACCGGATCGGCGTCCGCGGGCGCATCGAATTCCAATCCGAGCCAGTGCCCGCCGAGATACATCGAGACGTGGCCCGGTTTCGCCGGTGAAGGCGGCGCCGAGTGCTGCAGGCGGCACGCGTGGCTCACGCGCACGAGGAATTCTTCGGGATGCAACCCGTTCAAGTCCGTAACGAGGCGGTTGTAGGGAAGAATCTTCAACTGATCCTGCGGGAAAAGCACCGCGGGAAACCAGTTGTAGTCCTCCTCGCCAGTGTGGTTCGGGTTCGCCTCGCGCTTGGCCAATCCTACCCTCGCCGCGCCTGCCGAACGATGGTGTCCATCGGCGATGTAGCTATGCGGGACGGAAGCAAATGCTGCGGTCACAGCATGAGCATTAGGCATGCGCCAGAGCGTGTGACGGATCCTGTCCGGTGCGGTGAAATCGAACAACGGAACCGTTTTCGCCGCTTCATCCATTAACCCGTTGATCTCCTGGTTCGAATCGAAGGCCAGGAAGACCGGTTCGATGTGCGCCGAGAGAGCCGTGTTGAGCCGCACGCGGTCGTCTTCTTTGTCGGGTCGCGTCTTCTCGTGTTTTTTTATCAGGCCCGCCGCGTAGTCATCTGCCTGGCAGACGGCGGTGATTCCGGTTTGCGCATGGTCTCCCATGATTTGGCGGTAAAGGTAAATCTGCGGAGACACCTCCCGGACGAGTTCGCCCTCTTCCTGCATGCGGACGAAGTTTGTCCGTGCCTGTTCGTAAACCTGCGGCGAATACGGGTCGATGTCTTCCTGCAAAGTGGCCTCCGAGCGGACTACACGCAGGAAACTATTTGGCTGTTTCGCGATGATCGCGCGCGCTTCCGCGGTGCTGATCACATCGTAAGGCGGCGAGGCAAAGTCCGCGGCGAGAACGGATGGTGGAACAAGACCTTGGAAAGGGCGGACTCTCATGAGGGCCGAGAAAGGATCAAATAGTAGCTCCCGTGGCAACGGCATTTTTTCTCTTGTCGCCAATTTTCCGGCCGCATTGGAGGTCTTGGTTTGGTATGACCATTCTTATCCGCCATGCCGCTCGCCGCCTCATCCAGCGAAGTCATCAACTTTTTCTTCACGCGACCTCTACGTGGATGGCGCGGGTGGCTGGTCTATCTGGTGATGGTCGCCCTGATTATTCCCTCCTATCTCTACCTCGGTGGGCAACTTGTCCGTCAGACCAATTTGGATGTTATGGCCAGCGATCAGTTGGCCAACATCTGGCTTGCACGCGAATCGAAAGAGGATTTTTTTCCGCTTCGCAGCTCTTACATCCAGCCGTTGTGGCCGTGGGTCAGCACTTTTGTCATGGATGATGACGATGAAGCATATTTTTTCCGCGGCAAACAATTGAATCTTCTTATCGGCGCTGTTGCGTCCGTTTTGATTTTCATCATCGGCGCCGCAGCGGTCGCGCCCGTGCCGGGCTACATGATGGGGCTCGTCGCGGGTTTCGGAGTTTTTTTGCAACGATGTCATTTTTTTCATCCCGAGCCGTTGTTGTACATTGCCTTTGCCGGGGCCGTCGCCGGCATGGTCCTCTCGCTGCGCTGGAACACCTGGTGGTTTTATGTGGGCTGGGGAATATGCATCGGCTTCGGTTATCTTGCCAAAGCTTCGGTTAGCCCGTTGCTTGCTGTCTATGCTGGTGCGACGCTGATACTTGTTCTGGCGCGCGCCGGTTGGATGCCGAAGTGGGTCGTATCTGCCGCACCCGAAGCTGCTTCATGGTCTTTGCCGCGTCATCTTGCGGGGTCGGTTGGCGCGCTGGTCTTGTGTGCCGTTATCGTCGCGCCCAATGCCTTCTACAAACAGCGCGTGCATGACAATCCATTTTTCAGCCCCACGCAATACTGGATGTGGTGCGACGATTGGGACACCGAAGCGTATCCCCTTCATCAGCGCATCTGGACGGCCAAAGCTCGTGCCGAATTCCCACCAGGCGAACTTCCCAACATGGGCAATTATCTGCGCACGCACGGTTTGACTCATGCGGTCGAGCGGCTTGCCAAGGGAGTTGGCGAAACCGCGGGAAATTTCGTGCTTCCCGGTCGGCGCCTCGTGCCGGCATTTTTCGTTTTCAGCCAGAAGGGCAACAAAGATCGCGGCGAACCGGAGCGCGTGTGGCGTTTCGTCATGCCGGCGCGCGGACTCTACGTCGCGGCACTAGCTCTTGTTGCCGCTTACCTTTTTATCGAGCGCTTCCGTCGAAACGGGTCGCCGCTCTACCGGACCACCGCGGGTTTCGCTTCATGCGCCTACATTATCGCCATGGCGATGGTTTTCACTCTGGCCTTCGGTTGGTATGCGGTCATCGGCACAGGGGAGAGGTTCAGTCTCACCCTTTACGTGCCTCTGATGGCTTCCCTCACCTGTGCGGGTGCACTAATGGCGCGTGCTTCGACCCGGCGGCTTCCGCGCTTTGTTTTTGCCACGGGTATTTGCGTTGTGCTCTGTCATGCGATCATCCAGATTTTCCGGCTGATTCTTCTGCCGCAGTTCAGCAAAAATTTCTGGTGACCCAATGACCCGATCTTCAAAAGGAGTACTCGCCGACTACCTGAGCGTGATGCGTCCCGACCATTGGCTGAAGAACCTCTTCATTTTCTTCGGCAGCGGGGTTGCTTGGGTGTTGCTCGGCTTGCCGCTCGACGCCAAGAATATCGTCCTTACGCTTTACTGTCTGGTTCCCTCCTGCTTGGTCGCGTCCGCCAATTATATTCTCAACGAGATCCTCGACGCGCCATTCGACCGTCTCCATCCCACCAAACACGCGCGGTCCGTCGCCTCCGGCGCGGCCAAGGAAAGCATCCTTTGGGTCCTCATGGTTGCTCTTCTTGTTTTGGCCTTCGGCATTGCTTGGCCGGTTTTCAACTTTTCGTATCTTGTGTCGCTGTTTCTCCTTTTCCTCAGCGGTCTGGTCTACAATGTGCCGCCTCTGCGCCTGAAAGACCGCGCCTTTCTTGATGTCATCGCCGAATCGTTCAACAACCCGATCCGTCTCTGGCTCGGCTGGTATGCCATCGCACCGGCCACCTCTTTCCCTCCGCTGTCGATCGTCCTCGCTTGGTGGATGTTCGGCGCTCTGCTCATGACGGGCAAACGCTACGCCGAATACAGGTTTATCGACGATCCCGAGCGCAGCGGTTCCTACCGCAGATCTTTCAAGACCTACACTGACAAGTCGCTGCTCATCGCCATGGTGACCTACGCGAATCTTTTCTGCTTCTGCGCGGGAACGGCGGTCGCCGTGTATCGTCCGAATCTCGTCTTTGCCTTCCCGCTCGTCGTTGCCGCGGTCATCGCCTACTTCAACACGGCCATCTCCGTGCAGGGTGCCAAGTTGGAGCCGGAGGAGTTGTTGAAAAATCCCGTGATGATTGTCTGCACCGTGCTCGCTCTCGCCTTCACTCTTTTTCTCATAATTACTCCGCTCAACCTGCCTTCCTATGTCGGATTCTTCCAACTTATCCCGGGGCAATGAGCGCATCGCCGCGCGTTTGCGGCTGATAGGGCCCGGACAACGTTGGGACATTTTCGAGGGCGAGGCGACAAACACGGATGGTCTTGATGCGTTCTGTGTCGTATCCCGCGAATTGCCGACGGAATTAGAAGGTTTTGAACTACGTCTCCAAAAGACGCATCGCATTCCGGAAAAGCTCGGCCATATGGTCGAGTGCCTGCTCAAGGCGAAAGAACTTCCGTCGTGGCTCGGCGCCTTCTGCCGTCCGGGGAGCATGGTGGGTGTGCGGGTGTGCTATAGTACCGTGCCCGGTGTGCGCGAATACTATTACCAGCGCGCGGGTGAGGGGATGAATCGTTCGGCTACCGGCGATTTTTTTCGAAACATGACCTGCAGTGTTTTTGGCTTGGGACATACGCCGCTCATCGGCGCCACTGCGGCATCGCTTCTGACCTGCATGATCGCTTTAGCGGCAACACCCTTCTTGGAGGCGGGCCCGTGGAAGTTTGTCATGCTCGCGCTCGCTCTCACCGCTTCGCTGGCCTGCCTGCTGTTCGAGAAATGGGCGCACCGCTATTACGTGGCTGAAGATCCGCGCGAAGTTGTATTGGACGAGGTGGCCGGCATGGCCTTGGCTCTTGCTATCGGCGGTCCTGCGCTCCCCGCCATTTTTACCGCGTTTTTTGCTTTCCGCTTTTTCGACATCTTCAAACCCGGGATTCACTGGATCGAGGAAAGCGGTTGGCCCGGGGTCATTGTCTGGGATGACTTGTTGGCCGGCCTCTATGCGGGTGGGGCGCTAATCTTGGCTGGCCATCTCATTTTCTTCATTTTTTCTTGAAATATCTGAAAACAAGCATAAAATAATTTGATTATGCCCGCTCAAGCAGCCGCCAAGGCGCCGAGGGAAGGCCTCACCGAATTGCAGGTCGAGGCCATTGAGATGTTCATCAACTTCTTGCGTCTCATAGGATTGCCTAAATCAGTCGGCGAGATCTATGGCCTGCTCTTCGTGGCGCCCCGACCCATGGCCATGGATGAAATCATGGATCGATTGGGTATCAGTTTGGGTGCGGCCAGCCAGGGGTTGAAGCTTCTCCGCTCTTTCGGAGCCGTCCGTGTCGTTTACGAGCGTGGGGAGCGCCGTGACCACTATGTTGCAGATTTGGAAATCAGCCGCTTTGCCACGATTTTCATCAAGGACGAACTGCAACCGCGCATGGATATGGCCGCCGAGCGCGTTCGCCGGATGGAAGAGGCATTGGCTGATTTGCCCGCGAAAGAGCGCCGCGCCACGCGGGAGCGCATCGACCGGCTTAAACACTGGCTCGATAAAGGTCGCAAGATTCTTCCCTGGCTCATCCGCTTCATGAAGCTATGAGCTGAAAAGCATCCGCATCCGTTCCGACCGGACGCGGAAAAAGAAATTGTCGGAACCACATCCAGAGATTGGCACCGGTCCCGTGGAAAGCTCTGCGGCTGACCAAGGGCGGCAGCTTGCCCATGTTCGCGCAGCGGAGAAGTTCCAGGAGGATTTGATCCGCCGGATGACGCCGGGGCAACGTCTGCAAATCGCGCAGGAACTTTACGATACCGCCTGGCAAATAAAGGAAGCCGGTTTGCGCCGGCAATATCCGGATTGGTCTGACGATGCCATCCGCGCGAAGTGCCGCCGGATTTTTTTGACGGGTTATGCCGGGGCCTGAGGAAATCACCAGCCGGTTGGAGGATGCCGGCATCGACTACTGCCTTGTCGGCGGGTTGGCTGCCATCGCTTATGGC
>JBEDBL010000014.1:0-29030 GCA_041177245.1 Verrucomicrobiota bacterium | reverse complement strand
GTTCCTCCTCGCCGCGCCTTTCGTCATCTGGAACGACGAGGAGCGGGCCAAAGCGGACAAACAATTCGTCGTCATGCTCTCGGACTTCAGCTTCGAACCACCGGCTGAAATCCTGGAAAAACTCGTCGAGTCTTCGGGGATGAAAATGAAATCCGGCGGCATGGAGGGCAAAGAGCCCGCGGCTTCCGGCATGAAAATGGAGGAAGGCATGAAGATGGGCGGCGAACCGGTCTCCGGCGCGTGCCGCGACACGGTCTATGTGCCGCCGGGCTCGAAGCTGAAGATCGCCTTCGACGCCAACAATCCGGGCATCTGGGCCTTCCATTGCCACATCCTCTACCACGGCGCGCGCGGCATGTTCACCGTGGTGAAATACGAGGACACGCCGACCCCGTTCTGGAAACCTGAAGAGGCGTCCAAGATGCTCAAGGGACTGCGAGAGTAAACGCGCTGATCCAAACCCGGAAAATCTCCTCAGGAGAGATGTGATTTGAGACGCTGCTGGGCCGTGCGGCCGATCGGAATACCTTCGGGAATCCCTTCCATGATCAATCGGGCCTCATCCCTCGACGAGCGGTCGAGCCGCAGGATCATGTCGAGATTTACGATGTGCGAGCGGTCGAGGCGCAGGAACGGGGGAGACGGAAGCGTAGCTTCGTAGTCACCCAGCGGATGGCAAATCATCAGCTGGGGAGAATCCCTGAAGTAGATCCTCGTGAAGTCACCGTCTGCTTGAAGGGCAGGGATTGAGCTGATCGGGATGACGATCGTTTTCTGCGTTGTCCTTAGGCAGATTCTGTCTTCGGTGGAGTAGGAGGGACCGACAGGCACTGCGCCCGACGCGGCATTATAAATCTCGACCCTCCGCACGGCTTGCGCAAAACGCGCGGGAGTCACCGGCTTGAGAAGGTAATCGACCGCTTGGATGTCAAAGGCATGCATCGCGTGCTCCGCATGCGCCGTGACAATCACAACCTTGGGAACAGCTTCCAACTTGTTCAGCAGATCGAAGCCAGTCGCGCCGGGCATCTCAATGTCGAGGAAGACAACGTCGGGATTTTCCCTGCGTATCATGGCCAGCCCGCTCTCGACCCCGTCGGCTTCCCCAACCACTTTTAAAGATGGGTGCCGTTCGAGAAGCCTCCGAAGCCCCTTTCTCGCCAGTGCCTCGTCGTCAATGATGACTACACGTTGCACGGAGCGCCCTCCAGATCGATGGTGGCCACAACAGAGCCTTCCTCCTCCCGGATAGTGAAGGAGTGTCTTCCCGGGTAATGGATATTCAATCGGCCTGTGATCGTCTCCAGACCGACTCCAAACGCTTTTCTCGAGGGATCCAAGCGGCCTGCATTGCGGACCTTGATCACGAGATGTTCATCTTTTTTTTCTGCGCTCAGCTCCAACGACCAAGGTTGCGTCATGACCGAAAATCCGTGCTTGAAAGCATTCTCGACAAGCGGCTGAAGGATAAAGCTCGGGACCAAAGTGGATCGTGCAGCTTGGGTCGCCTCGATAGTTGCCTGCATCCGGTCTCCGAATCTTGCTTTCTGGATTTTCAGATAAGCGTTGGTGGCATCCAGCTCGGAGGAGAGTCGCGTGACCAGTTGGTCTCGATGATCCAGCGAGTATTTCAGATAGGAGGAAAGCTCGGAAACCATCTCGATCGCGGCGTTCGGTTCCGAGGGAATTTCCGCGATGATACCGTTGAGCGTGTTGAGCAGGAAATGTGGGTCGAGCTGAAAACGCAGGAGTTGCAATTCCGTCCGCTGCACTTCGGCCCTGATCCGGGCCTCAAGCTGGATCTCTTCGCGGACCTGCAACTCGGCCCTGATCCAGAAGTAACCCAAACTCCATCCCAGATAAACCAGCCAGAGGAGAAGCGCGGAGAGGTAGAGGCGTTCGCCAAATGTCCATTGGTTGGAGCGCCAATCCAGCATCGTGGTTTGGTTGAGAACGAGGACGATCAACTGCACGGCCAGCGCGTGGATGAAGCCCGCGGTGGAAGTTAGTAAGAAAATCTTCCCGAGAAACGGGGCGTTGAAGCCCTGCTGCCCGACATTCCTCAGGTAGACGACCCTCAGGAGTGAGGTCAGGCAGAACGAGAGCACACTGGCGGTGACGCCGATCAAGACCGAGCGCGTGACACTCTCCTGCAGGTAGTATCTGGAAGCAAAGGAGAGGAAACCGAAAGTCGCCCAGATCAGCAAATTGACTTTCCAAAAGCCGGATGGAAGGCGGTTGCGATCGGGTATTGGCTGAAGCATGGATTGCATCGTTAGTGGAAGCACCTCGCGGGTCAACGTGCCAAACGCAACATGCTGCCCGAATCACCGAGTTTTTAGCCGTGTTCACCGAGTATCGGTGGAATCGCGATTTTTGAGGTGTCAAATGAGCAGTATGAAAAACATCCTCCCCACCTTCGCGGTCCTGTTCCTGAATGCCGTCGCCGCTTTCGGCCACGGATCCATGGCTGATCCCATCAGCCGATCCTACGAGGTCTTCCTCGAGAATCCGGAAACCCCGGTCACCGCAGCGGCAAAAGCTGCCATTGCCGTCGCGGGAACCCAACCCTTCTACGATTGGATGGAAGTCCGTCGCCAGGTTCCCGATTACAACTACCCCTCCGTTATTCCTGACGGGCAACTTCCGGGAGTGGGACTGGCAAAATATGCCGGATTGAATCTTACCCGGACCGACTGGCCGGCGACCAAGGTTGTTCCCGGGCAACGGGTCTGCCGTTTTTATGTCACCACGGCCCACGACCCGAGTTTCTTCAAGGCTTACATCACCAAGGATGGATACAACCCGCTTCTCCCGCTCAAGTGGTCCGATCTGGTGGAAGTCCCCGGAGGAGAGACGGCCACCCTGAATGGTTCCAATTACTACATGACGTTGAATCTCCCCGCGCGCACAGGAAGACACATCCTCTATGTCGTCTGGCAACGTGTGGATCCGGTTGGGGAGGTCTTTTTCTCCACGAGTGATCTGGATTTTGGAGGGGTCGATTACGGAGTCACGCCCTCACCTGTCTCGGCCCCCGCGGCGACTGACACCGGAACAAACAGCATGACCAACAGCACGTGCTGCTTGGAGGCAAAGGTTGATTTTTCTTTTGTCAATCAGTGGACGGGGGGAGGTCAGGGTACGTTCAAGATCACAAACACCTCGACGAACGAAAGCATCAAGGGATGGAGCGTTGAGTTCGATTGGCCCGCTGACATCACCAGCCTCTGGGACGGCGTTATACTGAGCAAGTCTGGGAATCACTATGTGGTTCAGAACGCGGCTTACAACGGGACGATTCCCCCCGGTGGAACAGCGAGCTTCGGTTGCGTGGCAAACTTCTCCACACCGAACCTCCAACCCAAGGACATTGTCTTCAACGGATATTCTAGCGCGGCACCGGCACTCTCGATCTCGACCCTCGCACTAACCAACGGGACAGTAGGGTCTGCCTACTCGCAGACCTTCACGGCAACCGGAGGAAGCGGGCCTTATTCTTGGAGCCTCGCATCGGGAACCCTTCCTGCAGGGCTGACGTTATCGTCTGCTGGGATCCTTAGCGGAACACCTTCGACGGTGGTCACATCTTCCTTCACACTTCAGGTCAAGGATGCCACTTCGGTTACCATCACGCGCACCTACTCCCTGACGATAGGTGCCGGTGCCGTGATTGTCGCACCGGTCATCAGCAGCTCTGCCACGGCATCAGGTGTTGTCGGTTCTCCCTTCAGCTATCAGATCACCGCCTCGAATAATCCGACATCCTATGCGGCTACAGGCCTTCCATCCGGACTCGCCGTGAACGCGGTGAGCGGACTGATCTCAGGCACTCCAACAGGGGCCGCCACCTCCACCATCTCGCTTAAGGCGTCCAATGCTGGTGGCGCGGGCACAAAGACGCTCACCCTCACCATCGCGGCCGCCAAGGCGCCGGTCATCACCAGTTCGGCCACGGCATCGGGTGTCGTTGGCTCTTCCTTCAGCTATCAGATCACCGCCTCGAATAATCCGACATCCTATGCGGCAACAGGCCTTCCATCCGGCCTGACCGTGAACGCGGTGAGCGGACTGATCTCGGGCACTCCGACAACGGCCGCCACCTCCACCATCTCGCTCAAGGCGTCCAATGCTGGTGGAACGGGAACAAAGACGCTCACGCTTACCGTCACGGCCATCAAGGCGCCGGTCATCACCAGTTCGGCCACGGCATCAGGTGTTATTGGCTCCTCATTCAGCTATCAGATCACCGCCTCGAATAATCCGACATCCTATGCGGCAACAGGCCTTCCATCCGGCCTGACCGTGAACGCGGTGAGCGGACTAATCTCGGGCACTCCGACAGCAGCCGCCACCTCCAGCATCTCTCTCAAGGCGTCCAATGCTGGTGGAACGGGCACAAAGACGCTCACGCTCACCATCGCTGCAGCCCCCGTGGCAACACCCACTCCGACGCCGAGTCCTACGCCATCACCGACACCTTCACCAACGCCGACTCCCACGCCATCACCCAGCGCAACTCCCTCACCAACTCCAGCCCCCACGCCCGCCGGTGCGAGCGGATACCTCTCCACCAAGGGGAATCAGATCGTCGATACCAATGGGAATGCGGTCCGGATCACCGGGGTGAATTGGTTCGGATTCGAGACCGGAAACCAAGTCGTCCACGGGCTGTGGAGCCGGGACTATCACTCGATACTGGATCAGGTAAAATCTCTCGGGTTCAACACTCTCCGGATTCCCTTCAGCAACCAGATGCTCGCCAGCGGTGCAGCCACCACCAGCATCAACTACAGCGCGAATCCCGACCTGCAAGGGCTCACTCCCATCCAGTGCATGGACAAGGTGATCTCCTACGCCGGCCAGATCGGCCTGAAGGTCTTCCTCGATCGGCATTCCGCGAAAGCTGACAACTTCGCCAACGAAGATCTCTGGTACATCCCGGGCGACAGCTACTACACCGAAGCGCAGTGGATCAATGACTGGGTCATGCTGGCAAAACGCTATGCCGACAACTCCACCGTGATCGGCGCCGATCTGTTCAACGAGCCCAAGAAATCTGCAACGTGGGGCAACAGCGCACCCGCCACCGATTGGAACAAGGCGGCCGAACGCTGCGCTAACGCCATTCTCGGTGCCAACCCGAATTGGCTGATCATCGTGGAGGGTGTCGAAAAATATAACAATCAAGGAACCTGGTGGGGCGGCAACCTGACTGGAGCAGCCCAATATCCCGTGACGCTCGCCGTGGCTAACAAGCTCGTCTACTCGGCGCATGATTATCCGGCGAGTGTCTTCGCCCAGACATGGTTCTCCGACCCTACATATCCCAAGAATCTCCCGTCGGTTTGGAATTCCAACTGGGGATACATATTCCAGAACCAGACCGCGCCGGTCATCGTGGGTGAGTTCGGAAGCAAATTGGTTACCGCCAGCGACCAGACTTGGATGAGGAGCCTGCTCGCTTACATGAACGGGGACTCCACACTCAGTGGTACAAACTCGCTGGCCACAGGTCAAAAGGGGATCAGTTGGACTTACTGGAGCCTCAATCCCAACAGCGGAGACACCGAGGGAATACTCAACAGCGATTGGACGACCGTGAACACCGCGAAGATGGCTTATCTCCAAGCGAGCCTTGCTCCGTTGATCGGAAATCCTTCGGGCACGGGAACCACTACCCCAACGCCCGCGCCTTCACCGACTCCAGTGGCAACACCCACGCCCACACCGGCTCCAACACCTACGCCCGTGGCTACCCCGATCCCAACGCCCACAGCTACGCCCGCTCCGACTCCCGCGCCAACTGGCACGGTGCTGACAGGAGTCTTCCAAGTGACCTCCGTCTGGGACACTGGCTACAACGCAGACCTCGTGCTCAAAAACGCAGGGACATCCGCTTTAGCAAGTTGGACTGCTACGCTCTTCCATACCGACGGGATCGTCACCATATGGAACGGTAGCAGCACCGCAGTGTCGGGCGGCTACCAGATCACGCCCGCCTCATGGAACGCTTCGATCCCAGCGGGTGGATCGGTCACCGTGGGGTTCACCTTCAAAGGTGCCCCTCCGGCCCAACCATCCAAACTCATGGTCAACGGGAGCGTCATCTCTCTCTCGGTCGTTGCGCCAACTCCCACTCCCGCGCCAACGCCCGTCCCTGTCCCGGCGGCCACTCCGGGACCGACCCCCATCATCACACCGACTCCGTCTGCTTCCACCAACAGGGTTTCGGCACGTCAGCTCACCGGTTACTTCCCCAGCTGGTCGGAGCGTTTCTTCACCTACAAAAACTTCAACCAAGATGGTTCATCGATGACGGATGCCCAGCTGCTTGCCGCGAGCGCGTTGGCGCAAATCAGCACGACGCCCTACACCGATATTTATCTGGCCTTCGCCCAACCCAACTTCACCTGGGCGGGCATTGCCGCCAACACTTGGAAAGGCACAGGAATCGAATTTTCTTCGTCGCCTCAGGACGAAGCTCAGGCCATTCGTTTGCTACACAACGCCGGCAGAAGAGTCCTCCTCGCGGTGGGAGGAGCGACCTACAACTCGTGGAGCGGTCTTGCCGCTGAGGCGTATCAGCCCAATGGCACGACCACTGCGCCGATCCGCGCCGCGCTTGCCCAGATCATGGTCGACCTCAAGCTCGATGGACTGGATGTCGACTACGAGGTGAGCGGTGCGGATACCGTGACCGTCTCGAACTACACCGGGGGGATCCTCAACATGCGTCTGGCCGTGGATCTGGCAACCCAGATCGACGGACGCCCGCGCCAGTTGGCGGTGGCCGCCTGGTCGACCGGAGCCGACTACACCGCGGCCGTTCGTAACCCCACCAATTTAAGCCAAGTCTCTTACTGGGGTGGTTCGTCTGGAAGGGAACGCCTCACCTTCGGGACCGCTGTGACCCAAGGTGCCTATGCCGGCTACACAATCGCATCACTTCCCGACGTGGTGAACATCATGTCCTATGATGCCGGCTACCAGCACTATGATCCTGCGGTCGCGTATGACCAATACCGCGCCCTCGTGCCAACCACGACCATAGTTTCCATCGGACTCGAAATTCCGCCCGAGTCTTGGGGAGGAGCAATCCTCGTGGTCAACAGCGCTGACGCCTACCAAGTCGGCACCGTCATCCAGTCGGACCAATACGGGAAAATCCTCAACGTTCCCTATTCCGTCCAGCGCAACGCAGCCCACGTATTGAGCAACCGCGTGAATCCAAAGGATGGTCTCATGGTCTGGGATCTCCTTTTGACTACGCCGGTCACCTTGATCGGGCCCACCGGAGCAAGCGTGCAATCCGCCGTGCCCGCCACCATCGCAGCGGAGGCGGTGACAAACTTCGGGTCGGCAGCGGTGGCGCCGATTCCCTAAGACGAGCGAACAGAACCGGGATCGGTGAGAAATCACCGATCCCGAAAATTTTGGCCAGCGAACGGATACTGGAGCGCGGACCAAGCTGATCGCCGGGTCCATGTCGGAGCGAGAAGACCAATCTCTGCAGCCAAGCTTGAGCCATATTTCTTGCCGCCCTACAACAACCGGCTGCCTCATTATGGTTTTAGTGCGCTCGATATTGTCCCTCTTCGCCTCGATGGTTCTGTTGGTTCTTCCGGCCCACGCAGATCCGCAAACGCCGCTAGCTTGGTGGCAAGGTACGGGGGTGAGCGGCGATTGGTTTGGCGCGCGCGAGACATTGTCTGACCGCGGCTTCGGTCTCGTCGGCAACTGGAGCGGAATCTATTTCGGCGTGGTGGCCAGCGAGGGAGGGACCGGGGGATTTTTCACCCAGGAGATCAACATCGAGCCGCACCTCGACTTGGCAAAGCTCACCCGCTGCGAAGCTTTGCAAGGTTGGTCGGCCTTCGGTCTTCTCCGTTATCGCGAAACCGGATTCCGTTCGAACCCGAACAACTACGTCGAGGCGAACAGCCTCTTCGGTCCCTCCTCTTTCGAAGGCGGTGTGGGTTGGCGGCTCATGCAGTTTGGGTTGTCCTACACCACGCCGGAACTGTTCGGGGTGAAGGATTTTCTCACCATCCACGGCGGTTGGTTGGCGCCCAAACTCGAGTTCATCGACCAACCACTTTCCGAGGACTTCGTCAACGCGGCCATGGTCGTGGCAGATGGCATCGGTGGCAATGTCCCCTTCTCCGCCGCCTTTTCGACTTGGGGTGGAACCATCGAAGTGAAACCCGCCGATTGGCAATACACCAAGGTGGGCTTGTTCATGTCCTATCCGGACGGAAGCAACTCGAACAACAACGGCCTGATGTTCCAAGGCTACGCACCCGATGTTTCGCAGAACGGATTGTGGTTCATGGGCGAGGCAGGGTGCACGCCGCACATAGGAAGGGACCGGTTGCCGGGAAAATATGCATTCGGTGCATATCTCTGCGAGGACGGCGGCGGCGGGTCCAACGGCAACCTGTTCGGGCTTTATCTGCAGGCCGACCAGATGCTTTTCCGCGAAGGTTCGCAAAGCAAAAATTTGTCGGCACAGGGATTGAGCATGTTCAGCTTGGTCAGCTTCGCCCCGCCCTACAACAACCAGTATCCGCTCTATGCGCAGGGCGGGCTGAGTTACGAGGGCGCAATTCCGAAGCGCGACAAAGACAAGACGATGGTTGGCTTCGGATTTGCTCCCTACCAACAGACCGAGGGAGCCAGCCACACGGTTTTCCTCGAGGCGGGTTACCTCGCGCGGATCAACGGATTCACGTGGGTACAGCCGTTCGCGCAATACATCGTCCAGCCCGCCGGAACGTCGACCGTGGCCAACGCCGCTATCCTCGGCATCTATATGGGCGTGGATTTCTGAGCCGCGTTGCTCCACTCTTGGCTGCCGATTCCCGCGTCCCTTGCCATGACTCAACCCGCGTCCGAAGACACCACCCCGCCGAAAAACATGGGGATGGTTTCCGCCATCGCCATGAGCCTGAGCGGTATGATGGGCTCCGGCTTATATTCGGTGCTGGGTTATGCCAACCTGACAGCCGGCACGCACATCCCCATCGCGTTCTTCACCGCATCGCTGGCCGTTTTTTTCACGGTCTATTCCTTCTCCAAGCTGAGCGCCACGTATCCCGGACGCGGCGGCGGACCGGCCGGATTCATGCAGACCTGCTACGGCGCCGGATTCGTTTCCGGGTGGATGAACCTTTTCATGTGCCTGGGCTTTCTGCTCGCCACATCGCTTTACGCCTCGAGTTGCACCGACTTCATCAGCGTGCTGGCCGGACCTTTGATTCCCCCTGGCCAACTCAAGTTGATCGGATCCGTCGTCGTCGTGCTATTCGCCATGGTCAATCTGCTCGGGGCCAACATCGTTGGACGGGCTGCGTCCGTGACGATCGGGCTGGTTTTTCTCGCGCTCATCGCTTTTGCCGCGATGGGGATCGCTCGCATGGATTTGCGCTCGGTGGAGTGGAAGGGCGGAACACTCGAAGGCGTAGCCGTGGCCACCGGCATGCTCTACATCAACTTTCAAGGGTTTGCCGTCGTGACCAGCGCGGCGCAGTCGATGGCCGACCCGCGCAAAATGCTGCCGCGCGCGATGTACACCGCGGTGATCCTGATCACGATCCTCTACATCACCGTGAGCTGGGTCGCGATCCAGATCACGCCGCACGCGGAGATCGCCGCGCACGCGGGAGACATCTTCGGCGAGGCCGCGCAGATCATCGCGGGAAAAACCGGATTCGTTGTCATCCTTATCTCCGCCTTGTTAGCGTGCGCGGCCGCGGTGAATGCCACTATCTTCATCGCGGCGAAAGTGTTCACCTTCGTGGTCGAGCAGCACTCCGAGGCGAAAACCCTCGCGCGGCTGGTCGGCACCGGCAGTGCGCGCCCCTTGCTGATTTGCTCAGGAATAGTCATCGCCTTGGTTCTGGGTTTCCCCCTCGTCGCCGTGGGCAAGATGGCAAGTATGGCCTTCCTGCTCATTTTCGCCGTTGTTTCCTTCGGGCATTTGCGCATCCGGAAGCAAACCGGCGCGGCCGCCGTGCTTTTGTGGATCGGCATCATCATCAACAGCCTGCTTTTTCTCTCGCTCTTCATCAACGCGGTGAGGACCGCCCCGGCCAGCGCTGTCACGCTCGTGGCCGCGTTGGTCGGAACTTTCGCGGTGGAGAGTTTTTACCGCTGGAAATACCGGGGCAGCGCGCCCGCTGTGTCCTGATTTTATGCTGCTCAGCCTTTTTCCGACCTATCCTTACGCGCCTGTCGTGGTGACCTTTATCTGGGCGCTTCTTGTCGGGGTGTCTTCCTATCTTCTCGTCTTCCGCCTGCCCGTCTTCGCCAAGCTCGTCGAATTCCCCATCGCGCTACCCTTCGTCTCAGTGCCGGCCATGATTTTTTCCTTTCTCATGGGATTCATGGCTTCGGCTGCCTGGCAAAACATCGCCCTCGCCCACGGTTCCCTGATCGCCGAGTCCACGGCGCTCAATCGGCTCATTTCCATTCCGCTGGAACCGCCGGAGATGAAGCAGGTTTCGCTCGCCCACCTCAAAGCCTATTTGCACGACGCGCTCCATTACGAATGGATGCAGCATTTCAACGAGAGGCAGTCCCTTCCCGCCGAACAGGCGCTCGATGCTCTCGAGGCTGATGCCTGGAAAGCAAATGCCTTGTGGAAGTCCGACGCACCCGACAGCGGAACCAGCGCCGTGGTCACCGCCGCTTATATCAATGCCCTCGACAACCTGCGCGTGGCGCGCCAACAGCGATTGACCTTGGGACTGCAGGGCGACCTTAGCGTGAAGTGGATCCTCGCCCTCGCCCTGGCTTTTGTCTCAGCCGTCACCGTCGCCGCGGTGCACCGGGAAAATCCCTACAAGGCGAAAATGGCGCTGACCCTTTTCTGCGCCGGGGCGTGGATCGCGCTCTGCATGGTGGCCTTGCACATCTATCCCTATCGCGGACCGCAAGCCATCTCCCCTACCATGCTCGAACATCTCGTCTGGCCGCCGGCGCTGCAGTAATTGCCGCCACTTTATCCTAGAAAAGGCGTTGAGAGTGTGTGGTTGAGGGTTGAGAGGTTGAAAGCCAATGACTTGTCGATTCGGGCGCATTCACTCTAAGCATGAGTCAGGCCGATGACGTAAGTCGCTCCTGCTCAGTCCCTCAACTTTCATCACTCAACTTTCAACTACGTTTTTAGGTTTATTGGCTTGATTCGTCTTCGTGTGAACCTAGTTTCCGCGCGATGAAAATGACCGGCCTCGACCTTGCCCAGCCCGCACCGCCGCTCGACCGCTTGCTTGCAATCGGTCTGGCAACAAATCCGCAGGGCGACGCCGTCGTATCGCTCGAGGAAAAAAAGACCTGGCAGCAGATGGACGAAGAATCCAATGCGCTGGCCGCCGGCTATATCCGCCTGGGCTTGAAGCCGGGCGACCGGATTGCCTCGCTCATGCCGAATCGCATCGCGTTGTTGACCCACTATCTGGCGTCCTTCAAAGCGGGTCTCTGCGTCACGCCACTCAACTACCGCTACACTTTCCGCGAAATCGACCACGCTCTCGCCGTGAGCGGGGCTTCCGCCCTGGTCTTTCACGTGGAGCGAGCGGCCGACCTCGCGGCGAGCACGCTCGCACCGAAGCTGCCCCTCGGGATGATTCCCTGCGGAGGCTCGGACGATTCCGGTGCGGTCGGTTTGGAGTCCATGATGAAGGGCTGTGCATCCGAGCATCCGCTTCCCTCCCTCGCACCTTCGAGTCCGGCAGCCATCTTCTTCACTTCCGGCAGCACCGGGCCGGCCAAGGGTGTCACCCACACACACGAATCTCTGCGCTGGATGTTGGCCAGCGCCGGAGCCGCTTTCGACTTGGGGCCCAACGACACGTTTTTGCCCGGTTCCTCCATGTCCCACATGGGATCGTTCCTCTGGTCGCTGAGCATCTTGGCGGTCGGGGGCAAGGTGGCGTTGGCCCGAACCTTCGACAGCCATGAACTGCTGCCTCTGCTCCGCGAATTCCGCCCCACGGTGCTCGCCATGATTCCCGCCGCGCTCATCGCCTTGGTGCGCGATCACGATTTGCAGCCGGGTGATTTTTCATCGCTGCGTGTGTGCCGTTCGGGATCCGACAAAGTCTCGACCGAACTGCTCAACGAGTTCGCCGCGGTGGCGGGCTTCCCCATCGACGAAGGCTACGGCATGACCGAGGTCGGTCTGGCCACACTCAACCCGCCGGCCGGCGTGATGAAGCGCGGTTCCATCGGACAGGCGACTCCGGGCTTCAGTATCGAAGTCCGCAACGACGAGGACGAACCAGTGAGTCCCGGCCAAGTCGGCCGCATCTGGATCAAGACGGGAAGTCTCATGTCGGGATATTGGAACGACCACGAGGCGACACGGCAGGTTGTCCGCGATGGTTGGATCGACTCGGGCGATCTCGCCCACGCCGATGAAGATGGTTATCTCTGGTTTTTCGGACGGAAAAAACAGGTCATCGTCCATGACGGATCGAACATCAGTCCGATGGAAGTGGAGAGCGCGCTGGACGAGCATCCGGCCGTGGCCATGGCTGGAGTCGTCGGGATCCACGACGAAGTGCACGGCGAAAACGTCCGCGCCTACGTAACTTTGCGCGAGGACCAACCACGTCCTTCCAGCGCGGAGCTGATCAACTTCTGCCGCGAGCGCGTCGGCTACAAAGCACCCGAAGAAATCGTTTTCCTCGACGAGATGCCACTAAACCCGACCGGAAAAATCGACCGGACAGGACTGAAAAAAATGGCCGAGGATCATCTTCATCCGCACGGCATCGCCTGAGCAACGCGGCGGGCGGGCGCGGCGTTTTTTGCGGAAGGCGGTTTTCCTCATTTGCCGGCAGTCGCCGGTGGGATTGACTGACGGCGTGGAACATTGTTGTCATCACGGGGAACGGCGCGGGGCGCCTGTCGCGACCGATCCCGGAGCGGAATACATCTGCCCGATGCATCCGGAGGTCAGGCAGATCGGACCGGGAGATTGCCCGATCTGTGGAATGGCCTTGGAACCCGCGGGCGGGGGCGGCGATGGAGATGAGTCCGAACTGCGCGACATGACGCACCGGTTGATCGTGGCTGCCGCGTTGACTTTGCCCGTCTTCGTTCTCGGTATGTCGCATATCTTTCACGGATCCGCGTTGTCGCATTGGGCAGCGACACCCACGGGCCGCTGGGTACAGGCACTCGGGGCCACTCCCGTTTTGTTCTGGTGCGGTTGGCCTTTCCTCCGTCGCGCGTGGATGTCGATCAAGCACCGCTCGGCCAACATGTTCACGCTCATCGCGACGGGCACGCTCGCGGCGTGGACTTTCAGTATGGCGGCACTCCTCGCGCCGCATGCGGTGGGCACAACCGACCTTTATTTCGAAGCGGCCGCGGTGATCATCACTCTCGTGCTCGCCGGGCAGGTGCTCGAATTGCGGGCGCGACGCCGCACGGGGGATGCGCTCCGCGCGCTCATGGATCTTGCGCCGGCCGTGGCGTGGAAGATCGACAACAACGGCGCGGCCGCCGAAGTGCCGCTGTCCGAAGTTTCGCCCGGCGATCTGCTGCGGGTGAAACCAGGCGGCAAGGTTCCGGTTGATGGAACCGTGGTTTCTGGAACGGGCACGGTCGACGAATCGATGCTCACAGGCGAATCGCTGCCCGTGGAAATACAACCCGGTCTGCGCGTGCGCGCGGGGACGTTGAATGGTTCTGGAAGTTTCGACCTGCGCGCCGATGGCGTGGGTTCGTCCACACTCCTCGCGCAGATCATCGCCATGGTCGGCGAAGCGCAACGCGCCCGCGCTCCCGTCCAGGATCTGGCCGACCGCGTTGCCGCGGTGTTCGTGCCTGTGGTCGCCGGCGCCGCCGCCATATCCTTTGTCGCGTGGTTCGCGTTCGGCGGTTCGCTCGCGCAAGCCGTCACCGCCGCCGTCTCCGTGCTGATTATCGCCTGTCCGTGCGCCATCGGATTGGCCGTCCCCATGTCGATCATGGTCGGCGTGGGCCGCGCCGCGCGGTCCGGCGTCCTCGTGCGGCAACCCGCCGCATTGGAACGTCTGGAAAAAATCGACACGCTCTGCCTCGACAAAACCGGGACCCTGACCACCGGACGTCCGGAAGTCGTGCGCACCATGTGTGCGCCGGGGATGGACGAAGCTCGATTGCTTGCCCTCACCGCGGGTCTCGAAGAGCACAGTGAACATCCGCTCGGTGCGAGTATCCTCCGACACGCGGAGAAAGCGAAAGTCATCGCCGCAAAGGCGGAAGCTTTTTCCGCCACGGCAGGAGGCGGCGTTGCCGGAAGCATCGACGGACACGCGGTGCGCGTCGGCACACCGGACTTCGCGGGAACCAACGCGCACAGCGCGGGCGACGAAGAAGGTTTCTCGCGTCTCGATGTATCGGTCGACGGGAATTGGGCCGGCACTTTTTTTGTGGCCGACACGATCAAGCCCTCGGCACGCGAAGCACTAGGTGCGCTGCGCCACCTCGGCGTGCGTCCCGTCATGCTGACCGGCGACCGTGCGGGAGCGGCCCGACGCGTGGCGGAAGAACTCGGGATCGAAGATTACCAGTCCGGACTTTTGCCGGCGGACAAAGCGCGGTTCATCGGCGAATTGCAGCAGCGAGGAAAACGCGTGTGCATGGCGGGTGACGGAATCAACGATGCGCCCGCGCTCGCCGCGGCCGACACCGGCATCGCCATGGGACCGGGCAGCGACGTGGCCAAGGAAACGGCGGACCTCGTCCTCGTGCGCGGGTCGCTCGACGGCATCGTGCGCACCTTCACCCTCGGGCGCGCCATCATGCGCAACATCCGGGAAAATCTTTTCCTCGCGTTCGTTTACAACGCGCTCGGCATCCCGCTGGCCGCAGGCGTGCTCTATCCCTTCACCGGGTGGTTGCTCAGTCCCATGATCGCCGGCGCGGCGATGAGCCTGAGTTCCGTCTCGGTCATCGCCAACGCCTTGCGCCTGGCCGGCGGACACCGCACCGCTGAATCAAGTGTGCCTTAAACGCCACCCGGGCGCGGCAGGTAGGCTTGGAGTTGCGGGAGTAGTTTTTTGACGATGGAACCGTCTTTGGTGATGAGAGAGTGGACGCGTCCGCTCAGGCGCTCGCGGTCTTGTTCGGTCAGGTCTTTCGCCGTGACGACGATCACGGGGGTGTGGACGAATCGCGGATCGCGTCGGAAATGGTCGAGGAATTCGAAGCCGTCCATGCGCGGCATCATGAGATCGAGCAGGACGAGCGAAGGTTCGGTCTCGCGCACGGCCTCAAGCGCGGCCACGCCGTCACCGGCGAGGAGAACTTTCCAACCCTGCTTGTCCATGGTGCGTTGGAGTTGGTCGCGCGCGGCCTCGTCGTCTTCGACGATAAGGACCGTACGGGCCTGCGCGCCGAGATCGAGACGGTCGAGGGTGCCGCGCAGGCGCGTCCAATCGACAGGCTTGGCCAAGTAATCGAAGACACCGAGGGCGACACCCATCTCGCGGCTGTCGGTGATGGTGACGAGAATGATCGGGATGTGCGCGGTGGCGGGATCGGCTTTGAGCGCGGTGATGACCGACCATCCGTCCATGCCGGGCATCATCACATCGGTGGTGATGGCGACGGGGTGTTTGGTCTTGGCCAACTCGAGACCGTCGCGGCCGTTGCTCGCTGTGTGCACATCGAAGCCCTCCTTCGTAAGGAAGCGGCTCATCAACTCGAGCACGGTGGGATCGTCGTCGATGACCACGAGGGACGGGCGACCGGTAGTCTCTGTCGCCGCGACCGGCGCTCCCGCGGCAGGCGCGGCAGCAGCGGGTTCCTCCTGCGGCGCGCGGGCGGGCAATGCGACGGTGAAGGTCGAACCCTCCCCCGGAACGCTCGTGACGGTGATATCACCGCCGAGGAGTTGGCAAAATTCGCGGCTGATGGCGAGGCCGAGTCCGGTGCCACCGAATTTGCGTGTGGTCGAGGCATCGGCTTGGCTGAAGGCCTTGAAAAGCCGGCCCATCTGCTCCGGCGTCATACCGATGCCGCTGTCGCTCACGGCGAAGCGCAGCCAATCGGCGCCGTTTTCCGCGGTGCGAGTGACGACGAGGCGGAGTTTTCCTTTTTCGGTGAACTTGCTCGCATTGCTTAGCAGGTTGAAAAGTGTCTGTCGGATCTTGGTGAGATCGCTGTGCATTGTGCCGGCGCCGGCAGGAAGTTCGACCTCGAGGTGGTTGTCATTCTTTTTGACCAGCGGGAGCACGGTCGATTCCACCTCACGCACCATGGTGGCCACGTCGATCGTCTCGCAATAGACGGTCATTTTGCCGGCCTCGATCTTCGAGATGTCGAGCACGTCGTTGATCAGACCGAGCAGGTGCTTGCCGGCGCTGTGGATTTTTTTCAGGTCGGGGATGAATTCGTCCTGACCGAGATCTTCCATCTCCTCGGTGAGCATTTCGCTGTAGCCGATGATGGCGTTCATCGGCGTGCGTAACTCGTGGCTCATGTTGGCGAGGAAGGCGCTCTTCGTGCGATTGGCCTCCTCGGCCTGGTCGCGCGCTTCGGCCAACTCGGCAGTGCGCAGGCGCACTTTTTCGTCCATCGTCTCGATCATCTCGCTCAATTGGCCGGTCATGTCGTTGAAGTCGTGGGCCAGATCGCCGATTTCGTTGCTGCTGCGCACTTCGGCACGGTGGTGCAGGTTGCCCGAGGCGACTTCGTGCGCGGCGGCGGTTAGTTCCTCGATGGGACGCGAGAATGAGCGCGCCACCATCCACGCGGCCAACGCGGCGAGGAGGCCGCTGACCAAAGCGATGCCGATGGACAATTTGCGCAGGAGCGAGACCGGGGCGAAGGCTTCGTCGTCATCGATCTTCACCACCACACCCCAACGCAGTGCGGGCAGGTATTGCCAGACGGCGAGCACGGATTTGCCGCGGTAATCGGTGTCGGGCCCGAAGCCGGGCAAACCCTTCATGCTCGCGCGCAGTGCGGCAGAATTTCCCTCGGGTGGCACGCGCAGACGGAATGCCGCCTGCGGGTCGTGTCGCGTCGGGGCAACGGCCACGAGCCCGTCCCGGTGTTCCGCCACAACAACCATCTCGCCGGTTGCGCCGAGTCCGGAGGTGTCGCCGATGACGCGGTTGATTTCCGCCGCGCCGATCTGCAGGACGGCGAGGCCGCGATATTTCCCGCCAGCCAGCACCGGCACAGCAATGAAAGTGGCGGGCAATGCGTCGGGCCCGTAGAAATCGAAATCGGACTGCTCAAGACCGAGGGTGGTGCGGGCGGCTTGCGCGGCGCGGCCAAGCGTGGTGCCGGCCACGGGAGACTCGTCAATCTTCATCCCGAAATCGGCACCGCGAGCGGTGGAAAAAACCACGCGGCCATCCGGATCGATAAGGTAGATGTCATCTGTGCCGATCGATTCCGCGGCGCGGCGTATGAACGGAGCGTAGCGCGCGGCAGCCGCGTTGTGGGCATTGTCGTCGAGCGCGCCGTTTTTCCACGCAGCGGAAAATGCGTCGATGGCATCCGCCGTGCCCGGATTCGCCGCGAGGACGAGAAGGTCGCGCTCCTGCCCGCGCAAAAAAGTTTCCACCTGCCGGCCGAGATTGTCGGCCATGGCGCGGAGATTGTTTTCGATCTGGTCGGTGAGAAGTTGGCGTGCGGTGCGTGTGGTGAGAAACGCGGCGACGATGAGCGGCACCAAAGTCAGGAGCAGGAACCAGACGAGCAGCTGCTTGGCGATGCGGGAGCGGCGGGGCGTTTTCATGGCACGGGCACGTCCTCCTTGCGCGGGTTGACCCATTTGCCGCCCCACGAGGCGGAGAGATCTTTCTGCCAACGCTCCCAGTCGGCACGCGTGCGGGAGAGCGGGAAAGGCATCGGGCGCACCGGCTTGTCTGACGACCACACGATGTCGAACTGCCCGTCGGGGCGGATGCGGCCGATGCGCGCGTATTTCCAAGTGTGCTGCGTCGGGCCGTCGATGTAAGCGAGCCCGCCTGGCGCGTTCATTCCCTGTCCGCGAATTTTGGCAAGAACGGCGGCGGGTTCGGCGGAACCGGCGGCGCGCACGGCCTGCGCCCAGAGCATGACGCCGAAGTAGGCGGCTTCGAGCGGATCGGAAACAACGCGGTCCGCGCCGAAACGTGTGCGGAATTTTTCAAGGAACGCACGGTTCTCCGGCGTTTCGACGCTCTGGAAATAGTTCCACGCGGCGTAATTCCCCGCCATGGCTTCGGCGCCAAGTTCGGGAAGTTCGGTCTCGCTGATGCTGAAAGACACGACGGGCAGGCGGTCGGGCGTGATGCCCGCCTCGCGCAGGGCGCGGAAGAACGCGATGTTCGAATCGCCGTTGATCGTGTTGAGGATCACGTCAGGCTTCGCTTCGACGATCGCGTCGATCACCGGAGCGACATTCTTCCCGCCGAGCGGGATATACAATTCGCCGACAACTTCGCCGCCGAGCGCGGCAACTTGGTCGCGGATGATTTCGTTGGCCGTGCGCGGGAAAACGTAATCCGCGCCGACGAGAAAAACGCGCGGACCGAAATGGGCCAGCGCATAACTCACCGCCGGCATGACCTGCTGGTTCGGTGTGGCGCCGTTGTAGATGATGTTGGGCGACTGCTCGAGGCCCTCGTATTGCACCGGATAAAAAAGCAGGTGGTTGTGTTTCTCGAAGACCGGACCCACCGCCTTGCGGCCCGATGATGTCCAACACCCGAAGACCACGCTGACTTTTTCCTGCGTGATCAACCGCTCGGCTTCACTCGCGAAGACATCCGAGTCGGAGCGACCGTCGGCAATGACCGGTTCCAGCTTCCGGCCGAGTAGTCCGCCCTGGGCGTTGATTTCCTCGATGGCCAGCAGGGTGGCATCGACCACCGGTCGCGCGCTGATCGCCAAAGTGCCCGTCATCGAATGCAAAATGCCCACGCGGATCGGCGCCTCATCAGGCCGTGAGCAGGAGGCCAGCGTCGCCGCGATAACCACGCACGCGAGCAGGCGTAGAATGAATGTCTTGGTCAGGCGGAGCATCAGCAGGCGGGCTGGAAAACGATTGAGCGGGTATCTTGACAGTTGACGGCGCCGCTAGCCAGACGGTTTCCGCGTCTCCAAACAAACAACACCCCCCACCGCTTTGGAGGGCGAGCAGCCTGTCCGCCTGCGGCGGATCCCCATGATTGAAGACACAACCAACGCCGTTGGACCGTCAACGCGCCATCACGCCCAGCAGCGGCCGGAGCCGAGGCTCGGCGAGACATCCCCTAGGCAAACGGCCGCCCTCCTTCAGAGGATTTCCGCGAACACTGCACCCCCAAGAAGACGCGGGCCTTCGTAGAGGGCGCAGATTTGGCCGGGAGCGAGGGCGCGCTGCGGTGAGGCGAAGACGATTTCGGCCGTGCCGTCATCGCGGCAGGTGAAATCGATTGGCACGCGCGGGGCGCGGTAGCGCGGGCGTGCTTCGATGCGGGCCTGCGCCGGAAGTTCGGGACCGGCCGCGCTCAAGTTGGTCAGTATGGCACGGCTCGCATAAAGACCTTCGGTGTCGGGACGATCGTAGCCGATGACGAGTTCGTTGTTTGCCATTCGCTTATCCACCACGACATACGCGGTCTCGGGCTCAGCCGAAGCGACGCGGATACCGCGGCGTTGTCCGAGCGTGTAGTTGTGCAATCCGCGGTGCTCACCGAGGACGCGTCCTTCCAAGTCGACGATCGGACCGGGTTTTTCCGGGAGATATTCCTTCAAAAAATCCTGCATGCGCACCTTGCCGATGAAGCAGATGCCCTGACTGTCTTTTTTCTCCGCGGTGGCCAGTCCTGCGGCGGCGGCCTTGGCCCGCACTTCGCTTTTGAGGAGTTCGCCAACGGGAAACCATGCGCGCGCGATCTGTTCGGGATGCAGCATGGCGAGGAAATAGGATTGGTCTTTGCCCGGATCGGCGCCTTCGTAGATCGCTTTGGCGCGGCCCGGACCCGGCGCGGTGCGAGCATAGTGGCCAGTGCCGATACCTTCGAACCCTTCGCGCAGCGCGAGGTCGAGAAAGACGCCGAACTTTATCTCGCGGTTGCAATAGACGTCGGGGTTCGGCGTCACGCCCTCGGCGTAGCCCTTGAGCAAATAGTCCACCACGCGCTCGCGGTAATCCTCGATGAGGTTGACCACGCGGAATGGGATGCCGAGCTTTTCCGCCACGGCGCGCGCGTCGGCCACATCCTGCTCCCACGGGCACTGGCCGAGCGGATCCCATTCGGCCATCCAGTTTTTCATGTAAGCGCCTTCGATCTCGTGGCCTTGCTCGCGGAGCAAAAGCGCACCGACGGAGCTATCCACCCCGCCGGACATGGCGACGAGAATACGAGCCATGACGGAATCAGCGCGCGGTTTGAACCGCGGCAGCCACGGCTTTGACGCGTTCGAGATCGACCGGGCTGGTCCAATGCCCGTCGCGTTTGAGCGCGGAACCGACAATCACTGCATCGGCGTGCTGCAACATGGCCGCGGCGTTTTCCGCGGTGACGCCGGATCCGACCACCACAGGCAATTTCGTCGCGCCGCGCGCGGACGAGAGATCGGCGGTCGAAGTTTCACGTCCGGTTGCTTCGCCGGTGACGATGACACCATCCACTCCGAAAAATTCCGCAGCCTTGACCGTTTCGGCGAGACTGACATCCGCAGTCACGGCGTGCGCCGCATGTTTCTTTTTCACATCGGCCCACACGGCGATATGCTCCGCACCGATTTGTTTGCGGTAGCGCAGAAGCGGACCCGCGCACGCATCCATCCATCCCTCATCGGCCACGTGGCCGAAGACGAAGCCTTCCGCGCGAATGAAATCGAGTCCAGCCGCCAAAGCGACGGCGAGCGCAGCTTCATTTGCGCCGGCCAACACTTGCACGCCGCAGGGCAAATCGGTGGCCTCGTTGATCGCGCGACATACGGCAGTCATGGAGGCAACGACCTCGGGCCCGACATCGCGTTTGAGGTAGGGAATGTCGTGCATGTTCTCGACGAGGATGGCATCGCAACCTCCCTCGGCCAGGGCCCAGACTTCCTGCACGGCGGCGCGGACAAGTTCATCGACCGATTGCGACGCCCGCGGTGTGCCGGGCAACGCGCCGACATGGACCATGCCGATGAAGGCTTTGGGCGGGATTTCTAGTGTCGGCATGGGCCGAAGATGACTTGAGCGGCTCGCTTTTCACAGAGTTTTCGCCGCCTCTTTCTCTGTTGGACACAGAAAGACCTTGATTCGGAGGGCGCCTTGGGTAGTCTCTCCGCTCCTTTATATGACCAAGACCGCCGTAGGCAGCGTGGCGCTGCATGACAAAGACACCGGAAGCGCGGACGTGCAAGTTGCACGCCTGACCGAGCGCATCAATGAGCTCACCGAACACCTCAAGGGGCACGCCAAGGACCATTCGTCCCGCCGCGGCCTGCTGAAAATGGTGGCCCGCCGCCGCAGTCTCCTCGACTACCTGAAGGACACGGCGACCGAGCGCTACACCAAGCTCATCGAGAGCCTCAATCTTCGCAAATAAACCAAACCGCCGCGCTCGCGGCGGTTTTTTGCTGAAACTATCGAAACGCACGACCCCGCCGCTCATACCGCAGCCTGGGATCCAGGACTCCAAGTTCGGAGTTTTGCATCCTGTGCTTTGGGATGATGCGGGGAAGGCGATTCAACCAAACCAACAACCCGTAAACACACCACATGTCACACACCATCGTCTCCGGCCGCATCGGCCAGAATGAGATCACCTTAGAAACCGGCAAAATCGCCAAACTCGCCGACGGCGCCGTCATGGTCCGCACCGGCGACACCATCATCCTGGCCAGCGCGGTCTCCGCGACCAAACTGCGCGAAGGGCAGGACTTCTTCCCGCTGACCGTCGACTACAAGGAAAAGGCGGCTGCGGCCGGCAAATTCCCCGGCGGCTATTTCAAGCGCGAAGGGCGCCCGACCGAAAAGGAAACCCTCACCGCGCGCATGACCGACCGTCCGCTGCGCCCGCTCTTCCCGAAGGATTATTTCTTCGAGACGCAGATCATCAGCCTCCTGCTCAGCGCGGACGGCGAAAATGACGCCGACATCCTCAGCATCAACGGCGCCTCCGCCGCGCTCGCCGTCTCCGACATTCCGTTCCACGGCCCGATCGGCGCGGTGCGCATCGGCCGCGTCAACGGCGAGTTCGTGGTCAATCCCACGCACGCCCAGCGCGAGCAGAGCGACCTCGACCTTGTCTACGTCGGCAAGGAAAACGAAGTCATCATGATCGAAGGCGCCTGCGACGAATTGCCCGAGGCCGATTTCAAAGCCGCCCTCGATTTCGCGCAGGAACCGGTGAACAAACTCATCGCCATGCAGCGCGAACTCGCGCAAAAAGGCGGCAAACCCAAGCGCGACTACGCGCCGCTCAAAGTGGACGACGCGCTCCTGGAAATCGCCTACAGCGTGGCCGGCGACCGCATCGAAGCGGCCCTCTACACCAGCGGCAAGGTGGCCCGCGCCAAAGCCGTCGGCGCCCTGCGCAATGAAGTCGAAGCGGCCATCAAGGCGAAGTTTCCCGAAGCCACACCGTTCACCATCGGGCAGGCCTTCGATTACCTGCAGAAGAAAGCCTTCCGCATCAGCATCCTAGACCGCAAACAGCGCTGCGACGGACGCGGGTTGCACGACCTGCGCGCGCTCTCGGCCGAAGTCGGCATGCTTCCGCGCGCCCACGGTTCCGCGCTCTTCGCCCGCGGCGAAACGCAGGCCATGGCCCTCGCGACGCTCGCGCCGGCCGACGAGGCGCAGAACCTCGACAACTACACCGGCGGCGAATCGATCAAGCGCTTCATCCTGCACTACAACTTCCCGCCGTTCAGCGTCGGTGAAACCGGCCGCTTCGGCGGCATGAACCGCCGCGAAATCGGACACGGCGCGCTCGCCGAGCGTTCCGTCCTGCCGGTCATCCCGCCGGAGAATGAATTCCCTTACGCCATCCGCGTGACCAGCGAAGTCATGGAATCGAACGGTTCCACCTCAATGGCCAGCGTCTGCTCGGGCGTTCTCGCCCTCATGGACGCGGGCGTGCCGATCAAGCGCCCCGTCGCGGGCATTTCCGTCGGCCTTGTCACCGAGTTCGACGAAAGCGGCGCGATGAAACGCCACACCACGCTCACCGACATCCTCGGCTCCGAGGACCACTTCGGCGACATGGACTTCAAACTCTGCGGCACCGAAAAAGGCGTCACCGGATTCCAGCTCGACCTCAAACTCCCGGGCCTCAGCCTCGACATCCTCAAAAAGGCGATCGATGAAGCGACCGAAGCCCGCGGCAAAATCCTGCAGGTCATGAACGCGTCGCTCGCCTCGCACCGCACGGAAATGAGCCCGTATGCCCCGCGCATCGAAACGCTCAAGATCCCGCAGGACAAAATCGGCCTCCTCATCGGCCCCGGCGGCAAGACAATCAAAGGCATCGTCGCGGAGACCGGCGCCGAGATCAACATCGAGGACGACGGTTCGGTGCACATCTACTCCAGCAATGGCGACAGCCTGCGCCGCGCCAAGGAAATCATCTCCGGCATGACCAAGGAAATCGAAGTCGGTGAGATGTATCAGGGCACGGTCGTCACGATCAAAGACTTCGGCTGCTTCGTCGAAGTCCTGCCCGGCAAGGACGGACTCGTCCATATCTCCGAGTTGGCCGATTTCCGCGTCAACAAAGTGGAAGACGTGGTCAAAGTCGGCGATTCAATCTGGGTCAAATGCATCGGCGTCGACGACCGCGGCAAAGTGAAACTCAGCCGCAAAGCCGCGATGAAAGACCGCGACCAGGGCGCCGTTCCGGCCGACGCGTAAGCCGACCGCACACAAATCACACCAAGGGCGTTCCGCGAGGAACGCCCTTTTTGCTTTCTTCCGCGCCGATGTTGGGGCATTCCTTCGGGGTCTCCCCCGGACGCACACGCCATGCCCGACAAGACGCCAGCGCCGGATAAGAAAAAACACGCCCTGGAAACCGAGGTTATCTGGGCGGTGATCGGGCTTTACGTTTTCATCGCCGGCGTCCTTCTGCTCATCCACCACCTGCAGCCCGAAGGACGGGAAACGAAATCCTCGTCGCCCTCGCCCAGCCACGCCGAACACTACGGCGTGCCAGGCGGCGAACCGCACGAGGCGCGGCCATGATCACCGCGTTCTTCAAAGACAACGGCACGTTCCGCTTCGTCCGCGAAGTGCAGTCCGCCGAGGAAATGCGCGGCGCCATGTGGATCGACGTGCTGCGCCCCACGCCGGAGGAAAAAGACATCCTGCGCTCCGCCCTCGGCATCGAACTCACCCTGCAGCATCCGACGATCTACCACGAAGACGACACGCTCTTCATGACCATGGGTCTGGTCAGCAAGGACGAGGAAAACGCCACGAAGGTCAACAAGCTCACTTTCATTCTCCACGAGGACTGCGTGGTCACGTTGCATGAGATCGAACTCATGCCGGTGGCCGTCTTTGCCCAGCGCATCCGCCGCAAAGCGCACCTTTACGACACACCGCAGAAAATCCTCTGGGGCCTGCTCTTCGCTTTGAGTGAAACCGTGGCCGATCGCGTCGAGGCGGTGGGCACGGACCTCGAGGGACTGTCGCACAACATCGCCGAAATGCCGACGGAACTCGGCACGGGCAAGACCGGCACCATGACCGAGATCAGCGAGCTGCTCGCCGAACTTTCGCGCTACGAAGACTTCATCTCGCAGAGCGGCGAGAGCGTGCTGCAACTCGCCCGCGTCGTCCGCTACTTCAGTGCCGAGGTTGACGGATTCACCGAGGCCGAATTGCAGGCGCGCGTCAACGAACTGGCCGCGGACGTCGCCGGTATCAAAGACCACCTCGCCTTCGAGCACGACAAAGTCCGCTACCTGCAGCAGGCGTCGATGGGCATCCTGAACATGCAGCAGAACCAGATCGTCAAAGTCTTCACCATTCTCACCGCCGTGTTCCTCCCGCCGACACTGGTCGGCACGATGTATGGTATGAATTTCGCCTACATGCCCGAGCTGTCTTGGAAGTGGGGTTTCCCTGTGACCATTTTGCTCACCTTCCTCTCGGCCATCCTCCCGCTCATCTACATCAAGAAAAAGCGCTGGCTGCGCTGATCACCTGTGGCGCGGGAAAAGAAACAGCGCATCGCCACCGACGCCGCACCCGAGCTGCGCACCAGTCCCTTCGCATCCCTCGACCTCGGGCCCTTGCGCGAAGGACCAAACCTTCCGCCACCTACTTCACTCGCTCCAACAAAGGAACCCACCGAGCGACTCCTTCTCCGCCGCTCTACCGCCCACCGCGGCGGCAAAACCGTCCTCGTCCTCGAAGGATTTTCCCCCGCATGGAACGCGGCCAAGCTGGATGACCTCCTGCGCAAATTGAAAGCGTCCCTCGGCTGCGGCGGTCAACTCAACGGCCGCACCCTCGAGATCCAAGGCGACCAACCCAACCGCCTCATCCCACTTCTCGAATCCCGCGGCTTCACGATCAAACGCGGTTGGTAGCTTTCGTCCGCCGCAAGCGCTCAAGGCGCTCTGCTGATCAGTTTCAAACGCCTGCGAAATCAGCGGGATCGATGGCAACCTTGGGGCACGCTCTCCTCAGTGGTTTGTCAAAAGTGAGAAGCGGCACCTTCAGCGCCTCGGCCAGACAAACAAATTCCGCATCGTAGGCCGTCACATTTTTCCCGGCCGTCAGATCCAGAACATCATCGGACGGCAGCACATACTCACGGCCACGCCACAAAGCCTCGGCTGCCTCCATTGTCTCTTTGGCTTGGGCCAGAGACATTCCTTCATGGCGCATGTAAAGCGTGAGAATATTCCTCACCTCCGATCGGCAAACGATAGGCACAGCCCACTCTGGGTCTTTGCTAAAGACTCTTTCTGCCAACAAACTTTTCTCGCCCGGAATCAGAAGGTAAGCGATCAGGTTCGAGTCAACTACGATCATGGCCGACCTTCGCTCTTGGCAGCAAGAATGAGGCGGTCGTTCAGTCTTCCCGGCAGCGATTCGCGGTGACGCCGGATGTCGGCAAGCATTGTCGCCACATCCACTTTGCTCGGCGCAACCGCGCTCTCAAGACAGGCCAGCGCTTCTCTGTTCAGACTGCGTCCATGCTGCTTGGCACGGGCTTTTAACGCCCTATGCACAGTGGATGGAATGTCCTTGAGAGTGATGGTTACCATAAGACAACCATAAAAGAACCATTTCGGTTGTCAAGGAGCTCTCCTTGGCTGATCGGAAAGCCAGAAAACCTCTTTTTACGAACGAGGTGCCCGACGGCGCCGCTTCGCGAGGGATGGCACAACAATAAAACCAACCCCTGCTAGACCGACAAAGCCCGCCGCGAGAAAGAATGGACGAGGGTTGGCCTAGGCATAGCCGGCAGGCATCCAACTACCCTTGGCGCCTTGGTAGATTTGCGTGGACGGTTGAGAGCCACAGCCGACGATCATGACCGGCGCAAAGGCCAGCAAGACCGCCACCAGGAGCAATGTGTTACCGACCGCCTTCATGCGATATGGCCTAACGCTCGAAGTCAGCCGCCGAGCGCAGCGAGGTTGGCTGGTCTGATTTGTTAGCTTTCATTTTCCGATATTCTGCTGAGCGCGTGCCTGATGTTAATGGAGTTGACTGGATCATTATCGTTCAAAGCCTCCGACAGCCACTTTATTGCTTCCTCGCGGGGAAGGTGAGACGCCACTTGCGGAGCAATCAGCGAAATCTCACGCATGGCTTGGGGGAAGTATCTCTCGCCTCGCAAATTCGTGGACGCTGGGGAATCCGATGTCGAGGCCTTTTAGAGCCCGCGCCCGATCCTGATTTCTTACCCGCTGCAGAGCAGTCCCGCTCTCGGACCTCCCCGATCAATCCAACGGATGCCGCCAGCGCAACCCGGGGAAGCGACCGAACCCTCGGTCGAGCGAAACCCATTCGCAACCCAACTCCATGGCCAGCGCCGCATGGTAAGCATCCGGCACCAAGTTGCCCCGGGCGTCGGCCCGTTGGCACAAGCCGGTAAAAATTTCCCAGTGGTCCGCACCCGGCGCGTAAATGTGCACTTCCGGGCGCGACCGCAGATCATCGACAAATGCGAGCGCCTCCGCTAACGGCGTCGGAGTGCGGAAAACCTTGGGATGCGTCACAACGCGGAGACACCCGCTTAGCACCAACTCCGACACCCCTACTCCCGTTGGCGAGGCCAACTCGGTTTCCAGCCAATTGCGGATGGCCTTGTGATTTTCCGCATCCTCGCGGTGGGCCGCGACCAGGACGTTGACGTCGAGCAGAGTCACCGCCCCTCCATCACCTCGAGCAAAGCCCCCGAGGAAGTCAGGTCAACCCCGGGTTGCAGCCCGTCACCGCAGAAAGTCTTCAGCTTCCGCCGCTGGGCCGAACGCCCCTTGGCTTGCGCCCGCAAGGTGACCCGCAGCGCTTCTTCAACCACCTCGCCGACGGAAAGGTTCCGCTCCAAGGAGGCCTGCTTGGCCTTGCGCAAGAGAGCATCTTGGATGGTCAGAGTGGTCCGCATGCATCATAGCATACTTGATTTGCATCATGATGCAAGTTGCGGTTTTTTAAAGGAATCAACGCAGCACGTTCTCGTGCGGGGGAAACTGCACCACGCAAGAACTGCTCGGACACTCCGACGTCAGCACCACCATGATTTATTGACACGGGTCGCGCCGCGGCCTCTTGCCCTTCGGGTCCCGCATGCGCGGGATCTGCCCCGAGCCCTCCCCGAGCTCCGGTGCTCCCACGTGCTCAACCGCCCCGGCCTGGCCGTGCACAGTCCGTTGGATCGGTGAGGCGACGGCACAGCCCTTAGCCTAAAGCCGTAGTCGTATGTCTGCGCCTAGATCAGGCGCGCAGGCCCAACTGCTTCGCTGCGGCCTTTAGCTTTGCATTGCTTGTCTACAGCGCAATTTTGAAGCGATCGGTCAATTCGAGATACGCTGCATCGCAGGCCGACAAATCGAATTGCGCGGCCAAATGCAAAATCCTCCGGCGAGCCGGCGCGCCCGGAAGATCCTCCATCGTCATCGGAACGCGCTCCAACGTCTCGACCGCCAGATCGAGATCACCCGGAGCCAGCCTTTTCCGGCGCACCGCAGAGCGAAGAAGATTCAGCATCTCGTAATGCCAAAGCATCGGAACCACGAGTTGCGCCGAACCCGAAATGATCCGCCCCAGCAAACGCTCCGCTTCGCCCGATGACTCGTCGGCCAGAATCCAAGCCCCGCAAAAGGACGCATCGGCAACCATCTGCTTCACGCGCGCCCCTCTTCGATGAGCGCTTTCAAACTTGCCGCTTTGACCGGCTTGGTCCGCGAGCGGATAGCTCGGAATACGGCCACCAGATCGCTGCCAGCCTTCCCTGTTTCCTCGACGCCGGAGGAGAGGAGCGCGACCCGGCGGCCGCGCTTGGTGATCCAGATGCGGCTTCCCTTCGAGGCCAAATCAACGAGCGAAGAGAGCTTGTTTTTGGCTTCGAAAGTGCCGAGCGACATGAATTTGACAGATTCCATCTGCACCATCTAGCCAACAAGCTGGCTGGTTTCAAATTCCCCAGCTTATGAGATAAAAGGAACCGAGTAGCTTAACCCGGATATTTCATGCATGGCATGGAATATCCGCCCGGAGGACCGATACGGCCTGATGTCATCAGGCCTACCGGGGTTAACCCCGTCGGAAAAATGGAACAACCACTTTGGTTTTTCCATTTTTCCCGGTCGGCCGTGCCAAGTTCCTTTCCAAAAGGAACTTGGACGCGGCGCATGTTTCACCCGGTGAAATATGCGGGTTAAGATTCCGCGAGGCACTTCGTGCCCCAACCGCACGGGCCGTAGCACTCGGCCTTTGAGAAGCTGTGAATTTTGGCGCGTGCGATCAAAGCCCGCCGATGCTGATCAGTTTCTTTTCCTGATACTCGGCCAGGCCTTCGCGGCCGCACTCGTAGCCGAGCCCGCTCTGCTTCCATCCGGCGAATGGAGCTTCCAAGGCCCACGGA
>JBEDBL010000013.1:0-29447 GCA_041177245.1 Verrucomicrobiota bacterium | reverse complement strand
ATACACGCGCCTGCACACGGGTTGGTTCAGCGACCGCTCCGCCTGCTACCTGGCTGCGGGTCGCCCGGTCATCACTCAGGAAACGGGTTTCACCGAATTCTATGGAGGTTCCGAGGGCCTGCTTGCGTTCCGGACGATGGACGACATCGTGGCCGCTGCCGAAGCTGTAAGGTCGGACTACAACCGCCATGCGCGTGCTGCGGTCGAAATTGCGCGCGAATATTTCGAGGCGGAAAAAGTGTTGTCCTCGTTGCTCGAAAGGGCCGAAGTTTGAACCATGATCCGGTTTGTTTCATCACTTGTTTGCGTCTTGGCTTTTGCCTTTCTGACGGGCTGCAGTTGGCTTCCGAAGACCCCGAAGTGGGCGGATGGTTGGTTCGGGTTGGTGAAGAAAAAGCCGGAAGCTCCCGAGGCCACGCTCCCGACATGGATGGGCCGCGTGGTCATGGTCGACAGTGAAAACCGCTTCGCTCTCGTCGACACCGGCGCGCCGATGAAACTTCAAGCCGGCCGGAAGTTGCTGGCTTTCCGCGACAAGCAGCGAACCGCACTGCTGGAAACCACCAGCGAGAGCCGTCCACCATTCCTTGCGGTGCAGTTGGTTGAAGGCACTCCTGCCCTGGGTGATCAGGTCGCCGTGGATGAGAGCCGCCCGCCCCAAGCGGTTCCTGCAAACTGAAAGATTTGCCTGTGCAAGGCAGTCTGGGCTTTAATGATCGGTCCCAGATGAATTTCTCCATCCGGACTATCTCGGCCACTCTGGCTATCTTTGCGGCAGGCTCGGCTTTGGCCCAAGGCCCTTCCTCCACGCCTGATCCGGTTTCCGGGACGATACCTGCGCAGCAGGCCGCAGCATCGGCCTCTCCTTCCGCTCAACTCTTGTCGGTTCCTGCATCGGGAATGCCGACCCCGATGCCCTCCCCGGTTGCTTCGCCGGCGTCCCTCATCGACGCGAGTCAGGTGCCCGGTTTGGATCCGAAGCTGGATGGACAAATCGAGGCTGGGATTCCCAATCCCATGCAGATGACTTTTCCGACTGAGCCATCTATCCCTGAACCGGCTCCGGAAAAAAGCCCGAGCCCGGTGACAAGCATCAAACTTCCGCCAGCGACATCGCTTGAGCTGTCACTTACGCCCGATGCCAAGCAGTTGAAGATCGGGGATGCGATCCAGACTGCACTGACCAAAAATCCCGAGATACTCTCCGCCATCCAGCAAATCCGTCTGACCAAAGGCCAACTGGTGCAGGTGCGTGCGGCTTTTCTTCCTCAATTGCAAGCCGGCTCCAGCTACCGGGTGCAGTCCGCGCAGTTGGCCAATCCGAATCCCGGGGCAGAGTTTGGTTTCGTCAACAACAACGAGTCTCTGAACGTCACCATCCAAGTAAACCAGAACATCTGGTCGGGGTGGAAAAACCAGGCGGACTTTTCCGCGGCGAGACTGGCCAACGACAGCGCCTACTATTCATTGCGCCAAACCATCGACAAGGTGGTGGCGGACACGAAAAAACTTTTTTACGATGTCATATTCAATCGTGCTCTCATCCGCGTCCGAGAGGAGTCCGTGGCCGTGCTTCAGTCGCAGTTGCAAGACCAGGTGAGCCGTTTTGAAGCCGGAACGGTTCCGCGGTTCAACGTCCTCCAGGCCGAGGTGGCCTTGGCGAACGCGATTCCGCCGGTGATCCAGGCCCGCAACAACCTGAGAATTTCCCAATTTGCCTTGGTCAAGCAACTCGGCCTCAACTATCCGGAAAATCCTTCGCAGGTACCCGTCAATGTTTTGGGACAACTGGACTACGATCCCATCAAACTCGACCTCGCCGGCTCCGTATTCACCGCCCTCGCGCGCAATCCCTCGCTAAAAGTCCAGCGGCAGAACATCCTCATCGGCGCGGAAAAACTCAAATCTGCCATGTCCGGTTTCCAGCCCACGCTCAACGCCACAGCCGGATGGCAAACATTCAACATCCCCACCGCCTCCCAACTCGACGATACTGTCAACGGCTGGTTCTTCGGTGTGACCGGAAGTTGGAATATTTTCGACGGTCTGGCCACGGTCGGCGCCACGCAGGCGGCGCGCGCATCTCTCGAGCAGTCGCGCATCAACTACGACGACTCCGCGCGGGGCGTCGAACTAGATGTGCAGCGTGCGGTTTCTAATCTCATCGAAGCCCAGGAAATCATCGACAGCCAGCGTGCCAACGTCACCCAAGCCACCGAGGCACTGCGCCTTTCGCGGGAACGTCTTGATGCGGGCGCCGGAACGCAGCTCGACGTGCTCAACGCCCAGCAATCGCTGCTCGAAGCGCAGACCACGGAACTCGAGGGCCGCTACCGTTACATCACCGCGCTTGCCGAATACAACCGCGTATTGTCCCTCGATACCGTCTACGCCGACACCTATGACGACCCGATGCTCGCGGTGCGCGACCGCAGACGCAATGATCTCCTGAACTCGACGGACAACCCGAATCCGGGCGTGCTCAACGGCACCATGCCGAAAAAGAACGAAACTTTGCGTTCCGCCAAAAAGCAGAAATCCCCTCCGGCGCCCGCTGGCAAGAAGGCGAAGGCAAAAAACCACTGAGCGTGGCCGAGACCTTCGAGCCCTTTCTCGGATTTTCCGGCGCAAAGGCCGTATTCATCCCGCGCATTGCGGATGTCGATGTCGCCACCGACCGGGCCACTGCGCTCGCGAGGCTGGCCCCGTTGCATGCTAATTATCTGGAGAAGCACGGGTTCGATCCAAGTCGTCTCGCCACGGCCGAGCAGATCCATGGCGATCGAGTGGCCGTGGCCCGGGAGCCCGTGGTCCATATTGGCGCGGACGCGCTGGTCACGAATGTACCCGGCCTGTCTCTCGGCATATATGTGGCCGATTGCGCCGCCGTGTATCTCGCCGACCGGAAAGGCCGGGCCATCGGGTTGGTCCATTCCGGCCGCGCAGGAACAACGAAAAATATTGTCGGTCGCACGATCCAAGTTTTGCGCAACGAATACAGCATCGACCCGTCCGACCTGTCGGCAGAAATCAGCCCGTGCATCCGTCCCCCGCTCTATGAATCGGATTTCGCGGCGGAGATCTGCGCGCAGCTTCGAGAATCCGGGCTCGACGCGGTGTGCGATAGCGGCGTATGCACCGGAACCAAGGTTGATCTTTACTACTCTTACCGAGTTGAGTGCGGGCAGACCGGGCGTATGCTCGCGGTTCTTGCCCTTCCTTCGTGATCAGGCAATTCGACGCTGACGAACCCGAGTTGATGGACGTGGCCGCGGAGGCCACGCCCGAACTGGAGCGCGATCTTTGCAACCTTGCCTCGCTCAACCGCCGCTTCGGTGCGGTGAATGTCGTTCTCCGGAGCCTCTCCGCTCTGCTGCGCCGACGCGAACCGTTGCGCATCCTCGACCTTGCCACCGGGGGAGGCGATATCCCGCGGGCAATTGTCCGTCAGGCCCGCGCTTGGCAATGTCCGATCGCGGTCACCGCGGTCGACCGCCAAGCTGCCACCTTGAATATCGCGGAAAAACAATCCGCGGAGTTTCCGGAAATACGTTACGTTCGCGGGGACCTTGTCACATTCGAGCCCGGCACCCCGCACGATGTCGTCATGTGCAATCTCGCTCTTCATCATTTCGAAGAAAGCGACGTGATCCGCATTCTCCGTCAATGTGGACGATGGGCGACGCAAGCCGTTTTGATCACCGATCTACGCCGCTCGCGACTCGCGCAGGCTGCGATTGTCGCAGTGACCGAAATATTCTATCGGGAGCCGATGACGAGGCATGATGCACGCGTTTCCGCGGCACGGGCAATTTCTTTCGGCGAGATGCACCGTCTGGCTGTGGCAGCTGGCTGGTGGGGCTTCGAGCACCGGCGTTGTCCGTTCTTCCGCCAGTTGCTCTGGCTTGAACCCGGCCGAAGGCGCCGCTGAGTCACATGCGCTCGGGGGCTTCGACCCCGAGCAATCCGAGTCCCTCGCGCAGCACTCTCGCGGTGGTGTCGCAGAGCACCAGGCGCGAATGTTTTTCGGTGTCGGACGCTTTCAGCACCGGGCAAGCCTCGTAGAAAGTGTGGAATGCATTGGCCGTTTCGAAGAGGTGATTGGCTAGGAGATTGGGGCGGAATTCGTTGAGCACCGCGGGCACGACCTCCCCGAATTGCAGGAGTTTTTTGGCCAAGGCCAGCTCCGCCGGTTGAGTCAGCGAGACGGTCCCTGCATGGCCCGGCTCCGCACCGAGTTTCCGGAAAATCGATCGCACCCGCACATAAGCATTCTGCAGATAGGGCGCGGTGTTGCCCTGCAGCGAAAGCATCTTCGACCATGAGAAGACGTAGTCGGTCATGCGGTGCTGCGAGAGCTCGGCATACTTCACCGCACCGATTCCGACCACACGAGCGATGTGCTTTTTCTCCTCCTCGGGAAGGTCCGCGTTCTTTTCTTCGATCATGGCGCGTGCGCGCGTCACCGCTTCGTCAATCAGATCGCGCAGGGGCACGTTGTCGCCGGACCGGGTTTTCATCAGCTTGTGGTCTTCGCCGAGAATGCTTCCGAACGCAATGTGCTCGAGCCTTGTGCCGAGACCCATGCGCCGCGCCGAGGCGAAAACCTGCTGGAAGTGCAACTGCTGCGGAGCGCCGGTCACATACCAGACGGCATCGGGCTGCCAACGTTCGACGCGGTATTCGATCGTCGCGAGATCCGTTGTCGCATAAAGGAAGCCCCCGTCGGTTTTGCGGATCAGACAGGGTTTGTCAGCCAAGGCGGGAATATCGCGGAAGAAAATGCACGCCGCACCCTCGCTCATTTCGGCGACTCCGGAAGCGAGGAGTTTTGTCACGAGTGCACCCAGGGCGGGATCGTAGAAGCTTTCGCCGAGTCTTTCGTCAAAGCGTATACCGAGCTGCCCGTAGATGTCCTCGAATTCCGCCCACGATAAATCGACCAACTGCTGCCAGATCGCGCGGTTTTCCGCGTTGCCTTGTTGCAGTTTGACCAACTCTTCGCGTGCCGCTTTATGCACGGCTGGATCGGTCTGCTCGAGCGCATTGACCTCGCGGTAAAGCCGCGTCATCTCCGCAACCGGGTCGCGTTCGAGCGCTGCACGGTCGAGCATATGTTTCCAGCCGTAAAGAACCTTGCCGAATTGCGTTCCCCAGTCGCCGAGATGGTTGTCGGTCACCACTTCATGGCCGAGGAACCGCGCAATGCGCGAGAGCGCATCGCCGAGGATGGTGCTGCGGATGTGCCCGACATGCATTGGTTTGGCGATGTTGGGAGAACTGAAATCCACGACGATCTTGAGGGGTGCTTTCGTCGCCGGGACACCGCAACGTGCGTCGCCGGAGAGTGCGGCGATTTGTTCCGAGATCCAATCGGCGTTCAACCGGAAGTTGAGGAATCCGGGACCGGCGATCTCGGGTTTTGCGCAGATTCCTCCTCCGTCGAATTTGTCTGCGATCTGCGCGGCCAGTTCGCGAGGATTGCACTTCGCTTCCTTGGCCAGAACCATCGCGGCATTGGCCTGGTAATCACCGAAGCGTGTATCGGCTGCGGCCACGACTTCCCCGCGCTCGGGCGGCAGTCCGCAGGCGGCTAGCGCCGCCCGCAGCCTTGGCGTCAGCGCGGCCTGCGGAGTGGCGTTCATTCAGCGCTGTCCGCCGCGGGTGGCAAAAACCTGAAGGATCGCCTCGGCGTCCGGCGCGGAGCCGAGTTCGTCGCGCACTTTGCGGTCGTTGAGGAATTTGGCGATGGCCGCCAGCGTGCGCAGGTGGACCTGGAACTGGTCCCGCGGGACAACAAACAGAACGATGAAATGGACGAGTTCGTTGTCGAGCGAGTCGAATTCGATGCCCGGCGCGGAGCGCCCGAAGGCTGCCACCACCTCCGAAACGTGCTCGCTCGAGGCATGGGGTATGGCGATCCCGAAGCCGATGCCGGTGCTCATCGTTTCCTCGCGCTGCCTGAGGGCGGCAAGGATACTGTCGCGGTATTCCGCGGCAATACGGTTGCGGGCGACCAGCAGGTCCACGATCTCAGTGATCGCTGGCCACCGCTCGGTCGCTTTCATTTCGGGAATTATTTGCCCGACGGTGAGCAAGCTCGACAGGGTCATGCGCCTAGTGACCCGCCAAGCTACCAACGGGCATCTCCTTGGCAAGATCGATTTGATCGCCGTAAGCCGCGGCTGACAGCCAGTAATCAGGGTGTTACAGAAAGTCCGTGCTTCCCGGTATCCGCACAGAAATTCCCGGTCCCCGTTCCCGGGAGCTGGCCATCCGCCTGCGCGCGGTGGAATCCCGCAATATCACGATGGTCGCCCCGGATTGGCCGGTTTTCTGGGAACGCTCCGAAGGGGTCAATGTCTGGGACGCGGACGGCAACCGCTTCCTCGATTTCACGGGCGGGTTCGGCGTGGCGGGGCTCGGACACACCGCGCTGCCGGTGCGCTCCGCGCTCGCCGCGCAGGCGGAAAAACTTCTTCATGCCATGGGCGACGTCCACCCGGCGGAAGCCAAGGTCGAATTATGCGAGATTCTCGCGGAAATGACGTTCGGCCGCGGGGGTGGGGGACGGGGCAAAGTCATCCTCGGAAATTCCGGCTCCGACGCGATCGAAGCCGCCTTGAAAACGTCCGTGCTGCATACCGGCAAGCCGGGTGTGATTGTTTTCGAAGGCGCTTATCACGGGCTCGGCTATGGCGCGCTCGAGGTATCAGCCATGGAATTTTTCCGCAAACCTTTCGCCGCGCAACTCGGGCGTTTCGCCGTCGCTGTCCCTTATCCGTATTGCTACCGGTGTCCATTCGGCCAGCGCGGCGGATTCGCTCTCCAGGGCGGGGACTTTCCCAACTGCTGTTCGTCTTGTCTCGGGGAGTTGGACAAACACATCCGCACGGAAATCTCGCGCCGCGAGATCGGCGCAATCCTCGTTGAACCTATCCAAGGACGCGCCGGCGAGATCGTGCCGCCCAAAGATTTCCTGCGCCTGCTGCGTCGTATTTGTGACGAGGAAAAAATTCTTCTCATCGCCGACGAGATTTACACGGGACTCAATCGCACCGGAAAACTGTTTGCCTGCGACCATTCGGAGGTGGTCCCAGACATCATCTGCCTCGGCAAAGCGCTGACCTCCGGGTTCCCGCTTTCGGCCTGCGTCGGCCGCGCTGATGTGATGGATGCGTGGCCCGAATCGACCGGAGAGGCTTTGCACACCAGCACGTTCCTCGGTAATCCGCTCGGTTGCGCCATGGCCATCGCTTCGTTGCGCGAGCATCTTAAGCCGGAGACCGCTGAAAAAGTGCGCGCGGCCGGACGCCATCTGCGCGGGGTGTTGGCAAACATCGAATCGCCCAAGGTCGGCGACATCCGAGGTGTCGGACTTTTGGCTGGAATGGAAATCATCGCGCCCGACGGTGCGCCCGATCCTCAAAGCGCCGGTCGTTGCGTCACAGGGGCGCTGAAAGCGGGCCTGCTCATCCTGGCCGGGGGAAAGAATGGAAATGTCATTTCCCTCTCTCCGCCCTTCGATGTGGCGCCCGAGGAATCGGAGTTTTTGGCGAAAGTCATTGGCGAGGATCTGGCCGGACCTTGAGCTGAGGCCCGGTGTTGGAATTGATTTGTGCGACCCGTTGCAAAAGCCATTATTGACCAACAGTCGTCTCCTAAATTCCAGCCGCCGCCTGCACATTTATCGGTTGAGGAGCAGCAAACATGAAAGACAGTGCCAAGCGTTCGATTCTTCGATGGATCCACATCATCTTTGCGCTGCCGATCTTCGGCTACATTTACGGACCGCCATCCGAGACGGTCCAGTATCTTCCATACTTCCGATACGGCTACTTTCCGGTTGTTGTGCTTTCGGGCCTTTGGATGTGGAAGGGGCGGGCTGTACGCAGACTCTTTTCAAGAGGGTCGGATGACCTCACCACCTAACCAGTGCCTGATCTTGGGAGCTTTAGCGGAAGAGGCCCCCGGCGTGCGGAAACGCTCAGTTCCGCCAATCCAGCGCGCCCTTTTTGATGGCGTAGATGTATCCGAAGGTCAGGACGGTGACGAAGCCGGCCATGCTCCAGAAGATGACGGGCCCGTTCTGTGCCAGAAAGTCGCGGTAAATGACCGCCCAAGGATACATGAAGACGATTTCAATATCGAAAAGGATGAAGAGCATCGCCACCAGGTAGAACTTGACGCTGAAACGCGGCGCGGCGGCTTCGCGCACGGGCATGCCGCACTCGTAGGCCATGTCCTTGTCGGGAGTGCGGCGGCCGACCCGTCCAAGCAGAAAACTGGAGAGGAAAATGGAAACCGCCAAACCGATCGCCAGCGCCGTATGCAGGGCCAGCGGCAGGTATTGGTCGGTGAGCATCGGGCCGCTTAACGGACGACCGCGTCGGCAGGTTCCAGGGCGTTGGCCAAGGAGGCGAGTCCGCGGTATTTCTTACCGGTCTTTTTGACCATGCCGCGGGACACCAGATTTTGCAGCTTCTCGTAAGCGCGCAGGCGGAGCATTTCCTCGCCACCGCTTGCCGCGTTGCGCTTGCGCAGTTTCTCGTGGACCAAGTCGAAGAGTTGCTTGAATTCAAACGAACTCTTCTTGGAGAGAACACTGACCAGTTCCTCCGTCACCAAGTCCGGGAGACGACGCGAAAACGCACTTTTCTTCTGAATTGGCATAGCTGGTCAATGTAGCCGAAACGTGGCCGCCTTCCAGCACAAAAAGCGGCGCACCGCCCCTTTCCCCGCTCACTGGTTCTAAGGTCTTGGATCTCCGGGTATGAATCCCGCCGCCAATTCCTTTAGCAAGTCTTTGACCGCAAACGCAATATGCTCGGTCCCGCTGACTGGAGGTTGGCTGGGTCCCTTGTGACCTCCTCCCAGAAGCCGGACAATGGGCGTTGGCGGCGCGGGGATATCGTAAACTTGCCAGTAGCGGATGCGCCCTGCCCTGACCATGGCCCGGGCCAGAGAGAGATACTTTTGGTTTATGATTGGCTCGTGTTCCTCGCGGCACAGCCCGACGATTAGGTCGAATTCGGTGACGTCCTCCACATCCACGGTGAGAGGGTCGCGCGGGTCCTTTGCCAGATCGCCGAGTTCCTGGTCCTTCAGATAAGCGACGGCGTGTTCCGATAGGCCCTTTAGTTCGCCGGCCTTGAGCAATCCGCGCGATTCGGCCCTCCAACCCACCCCGATTTTCTCCGCCTCGTGATTGAACAATATCTCCGCGAGGCGGCTGCGGTAATAGTTGCCGCTGCAGATAAATAAAACTCGTTTGGTTTCGGACATTGCGCGCGATTTCAGGCACTAATTTGCCTGCAAGCCTCGTAGAGCACAATCCCAACCGAAGTGGCCAGATTCAGGCTGCGCGCCCCGGGTTGCATGGGGATGGTCAGGGTATTCTCGCTCTCCGCCGCGAGCAGTCGCTCCGGCAGCCCCCGGGTTTCGCGCCCGAAAACCAGATGGTCGCCCTCCCGGAAGCCGGCGTCCCAATAAGGCCGCGCCGATTTTGTCGTGAGAAAAAAGAACCGCGCACCTTGCGCCCCGGCGCGAAGCGCGTCGAGCGACGGCCAGTGACGGATATCGCACTTTTCCCAGTAATCCATCCCGGCGCGGCGCAGGGCTGCGTCATCGATCACGAAACCCAGCGGCTCGACGAGATGCAATCGGGCGCCCGCCGCCAGGCAAGTGCGCGCGATATTGCCCGTGTTCTGCGGGATTTCCGGTTCGACCAGAACGACATGCAACATGCGCCTTCAGGCTCCGCGCTCGTTGATGACCAACGATTTGATTTCGGTCATGTCTTCCATCGCGTAGCGCACGCCCTCGCGTCCGAACCCGCTGTCCTTAACCCCGCCGTACGGCATGTTTTCCGTCCGGAAGGTCGGCACCTGATTGATCAGGACACCTCCGACGTCGAGCGTATCGAAGGCTTGGTGTGCTTTGGCCAGGTCGGGGGTGAACACGCCGGCCTGCAATCCGAATTTCGAGTCATTTACCGAGGCCAGCCCGTCTTCGAACGACTTGTAGGATTCGAGCACCACGACCGGCGCAAAAGCTTCTTCGCACGAGATGGCGGCATCGCGAGGGACATTTTCCAGCACTACCGGATGCATCACCTGACCCTCGATCTTGAGCGGGGTGAGTAATTTGGCGCCCCGTGCCTCGGCTTCCTTGATCCATCCGACCACATTGTCGAGCGCGGCCTTGGTAATCATCGGTCCGACGAGTGTCTTCGCGTCGCGCGGATCGCCCGCCACGGCCTTATTCTGGACGGCCTCGAGGAAGACGTCTTTGAACTCACTGTAAATCGGTTCCTGCGCGAAGATTCTTTGCACACTGATGCACGACTGGCCCGCGTAGGCGAACGCGCCGACCGCCATCTTGGCCGCGTGTTTTCGCCAATCGGAATCCGCTTCGACGAGACAACCTGCGTTGCCGCCGAGCTCGAGAGTCACCTTCTGCTTGATCGCCTCGCCTTTGAGTTTCCAACCGACTTCGACGCCGCCGGTGAAGGAGAGCATTTTCACACGTGCATCGCGCAACAGCGCACCAACGTGCTCGTGCCCGAACGGCAGGATTGCCACCTGTCCGGCCGGGGCGCCGCACTCGGCCAGCACATCCCCGAGGAGCAGCGCGCAGAGCGGGGTCTTCATAGCGGGCTTGAGGATCATCGTGTTCCCTGTGGCCAGGCAGGGCGCGACTTTGTGCGCCACAAGATTGAGCGGGAAATTGAACGGGGTGATGCCGAGAATGACACCCAGCGGGAAACGCCGCGCCATGCCGACATGACCCGCGCCGGCGGGCGTTGCTTCCATCTCAATCGGATGACCGTTGGATTCCAGCGCAGCGGCCGCGGCAAGTTCGAATGTCGATTGCGCCCGCTGCACCTCCGCCTTGGCAAGGGTCACCGGTTTGCCGGCTTCGGCGACGAGAAATTCAACGAATTCATCCGCGCGTCGTCCGAGTGCGTCGGAAATTTTCCGCAGCAACCTCGACCGCTCGATCACGGGCATGTGCCGCGTCACGGCAAAAGTTTTTTCCGCGATATCGAGCGCGTGGAAGACCTCCCGTTCGCCTGCCACGCAAATCTCCGCGACGGGCGCGCCGTTGTAGGGATTGCGGACCTCCGCCGTTTCGGTCGTCGTCACGGGGCTTCCATCGAGCAGGAACGGCTGCGCGCTCATACGCGTTCTGTTTCGCGTTTCTCCACGAAAATGGGAAGTCCCTCGTGGCTGAAATGTGTCATCAACTCGTCCGGTTGCAATGCTTCTGGCATCATGACGCCGCGCTCCTTGATCTTGCCCTCGATGAGCAACCGCGCGGTGAGCGCCGGCGGAATTCCTGTCTGCACCAAGGTGAGCGAGTAGCCGTATTTCTCGTAGCAGTCGCGGTGGTTGTCCATCGTGTAGATGAAATACTCCACGCGTCGCCGCCCGAGCGTGCCCCGCACTTCGGTGCCCACGCAGGAGTAGCCGTCGACCGTCGGACCCAGTTGCGCCGGTTTCGGCAACGCGTGGGTAGCCACGCGCACGGGCGAGACTTCCGCGCCGTCGACCTTCACTTTTTTCCATGTGTCGAGGTCGAGCAGCGAGAGGGATTTGGAAAGGTGAACGACCTTGTCGCTGACGCTGTATTTGAAAACCGAGTAGCGCACGCCTTTGGCCGCGAAGGGCGGGTAGATTCCCAGACTCACTCCCTCTTCGTGGGCGACGGCGTAGGTCGGCTGCAATCCGATCGGCTCGGGGAAGCGGATCCATTCGAATTCGGATTCGAGCGGCTTGCCCGCGGTCACTTTGCCGTTCTTGACGAAATAGGGCACGGCGCCGAGTTCCTCGAAGAATGTTTCCGGCGAGAACAGCACGGCGAAGCGGTAGCCCTTGACCTCCGCATTGTCCGCATCCAGCACGCGGATGCTCGTCGCGGTGTCCAGCCGGTCCATGGCCCAGCGTGCGAATACATTGACCGCGCCCGGATCCATGCCCATGCAAAGAATGCCCGCGAGATTTTTTTCCTCGAAGATCTCGTTGAAAGCTTCGATTTCCGTGTCGAAGGAATTTTTCGAGGTGCGGCGCGCACCCGGCGGGGCGTAGATGTCGGCCGCCATGTCCAGGTAGTGGGAACCTGCCTCGGCGCAGGCCGTGAGCACGGAGTGGTTGGTCGAGCATATCGCCGCATTGCAGGTCACCTTGACATTGTGCTCCTTCATCAGGGCCGTGGTGCTTTTCACATCCATGGCATCGGCCTGCACCACGACAAAGCGGTTGTTTGGGATACGCTTGGAGAGTTTCTCGGCGAAGACGGGGTCGCGGTCCGCGCAGACGATGCGGTCGATGCAGTCGTATTGGTGCAGCCTCTGTGCGATTACCGATCCCACACCTCCCATTCCCAGCACCATTGCGTTGGCCATATGTTTGTTTGCCGCCGCACTCGTTTTCAGTGCCGCCTGCTGGCTTCAATGTAGCCGTGCTACCGCGCGCGGCAAGTTCGTTCGCCCCGCAAACCCCTTATTTGCTGCCTTCGCGGCCGATGCCCCGTGCGAGAATGGCGATGCCGCGCATCGTCAGAAGCGGATCACTGATGGCTTTCACGGGCAAAAGCGCGGCTACCACGAGCGCGTCGCCGCCGGTGAAAACAACGCGTAATTTTTTCACGCCGGCTTCACGTTTCATCGCGGCAATGATGCTCGACACCATGGCCGCGTAACCGCCGGCGACGCCCGCAGCCAAGGCCCCGCGGGTGTCGGTTCCGGTGAAACGAACCGCTTTCTTCGCGTCGACCCGCGGCAACAACGCCGTCCGCGTCGACAAGATCCCCGCGAAGCTTTTCCATCCCGGCGTGATTGCCCCGCCGCGGTGGATGCCGCCTCCGTCGATGATGTCGAACGTTGCGGCCGTGCCGAACGATGCGACGAGGACGTTGGTTCCGTAGCATGCGTGGGCGGCTGCCATGTTGGCCAAGCGGTCGGCACCGGTTGTTTTACGGTTCGCCAAGCTTTTGAAAGCGAGCGCCGTGCGAGGTCCGACAAACTGCGCCGCCGGGAAAACGCGCTTCAGGATACGCGAGGCCGCGGGTACCACGCTGGAGACAACGACGGAACGGATGCCGTCGCGCGCGCGTCCGGCTGTCGCGGGCGTCAGCTTTGCTGTTGGCACGGATCGCAACAGCTTCGGGGTTGCGCCTGCGCGCGCCACCACGGCGAATTTCACCGCGGAATTTCCGGCATCGACGACGAGCAGCGGATATTGTTCCCGTTGCGGCATGTGGAACTTCTAGCTTTTTGTCCTCCGCACGGCACGGCTCTTTTGCGCGATGCGTTCGAGCGAAGGATCTTCCCGCAAAAGTCGCAGGGCTTGCCGCAAAAGCGTCCGGCCCGGCTCGGTGCGGTGCCATGTCGACGCGCCCGAGGGATGGGGAAGCGCGACGAGATCGAATGTCACCCCTCCGCGCACCAGAGGGATGCGGCGGCCGATGACATCGCTGAGTTTTTCCGCCTCGATGAATCGGGTGATCGCCAACTTGCCGACGGGAACGATCAATTTCGGCCGAAGCAACGCGATTTCCCTGTCCATCCACGGCTGGCAGTTGGCGATTTCTTCTTCGTCCGGCACACGGTCGCCCGAACCTTTCGGGTGTTTTCCCGGGAAGCAGCGGCAGACGGCGGCCATATAGATGTTGGCGCGGAACACTTCTTCCCCGAATCCGCATGCCTCTCCGAACCAGCGGAAAAGCGTCTTGCCGGCCGTCCATGCGAAGGGACGCCCGAGCAATGGTTCGCGCGTTCCGGGCGCTTGCCCGACGAGCATCACTTCGCTTTTCACCGGTCCGCCCGAGACGGGTGCCGACTCCATGCGCGGACATCTCCGGCAGGCGTGCAAGTCGGCGACATGCGCGCGCAGAGCGGCTCTCATCGGCCTTTGAATTGCGGCGGACGTTTTTCTTTGAAGGCACGCACACCCTCGGCGTAGTCCTCGCTGTCGTAAACCTCCCGCCGGATGGCCTGTATACGCTCGGCCGTTTCCGCATCGATGCTGTGGCCGCGCATGAGCAAGCGGAATTCCGCCTTGAGCGCGCGCACGGCGAGCGGGGCGTTCGACGCGATCGTCGCCGCCATCTCCAACGTGAAACCGGCGAGTTCGGTGGCGGGCAGCACGTGGTTAACGAACCCATTGTTCCAGGCGTCTTCGACCGGGACGGGTTGCGCGGTAAAAAACATTTCCTTCGCTTTGTTCAAGCCGATGAGATTGGTGAAGTGGATCAATCCGGAAGCGTTGTAGGGAATGCCGATTTTGGCCGGTGTCATGGCGAAAGTGCTGCCTTGCGCGGCCAGCACGATGTCGCACGAGAAACAAAGATCGCAAGCGCCGCCCCAGACGGATCCCTCGACCATGGCGATGACCGGGACCGGGCAGTCCTGCACTTTGCGCAGTAGTGTCTCGAGCGTGTCGAAATAGGCGAGGGGATCACGCCGCGGTTCGGGCAATTCGGTGATGTCGTGGCCGGCCGACCAGACTTTCGCGCCGGGAGCGGCCCGCATGACGAGGACGCGCGCGTCCGCGGCGACGAGTGCGTCGATGCCGTCCATCAATTCCCTCATCAGTTCGCGGTTGAGCGAATTCTGCTTTTCCGGACGGTTCAGGCAGAGGATGCCGGTTGTTTCGCGCAGGGAACGTTCGACCAACGCCATGGACCTTTAGCTACGCCACGCGGCGCGGGGAGTAAAGGAGCGTCGCTCAGGGCGCGGTGCTGCGGATCGGGCGACCGGCCTCGATCGGCGCGAGGATTTGCATCCTCACCGCGGTTGCCCGCGGATCATTCGCTTCCTCGAGTTTCCTCACGAGGACGAGTGCGTTGGTTCGCGCCGCCCCGAGTGCGCCGGTTTCGGCCTGCGCCGCAACCAAGGACGCCAGGGATTCCGCGTTCACCGGAGCAATGTCGACGGCCCGAAGCGCGAGGGCGAGTGCCTCGTTGCCGTTCCGTAAATCTGCTTCGGGTGCGGTAGCGAGCACCCACGCGAGTTGCTGTGTGCGCTCGGCATTGGCCGGATCAAGTTCGAGACTTTTGCGCAACGCGGCCACCTGGCCCGCGCGGTTGCCGATCTGGGATTGCATGGTGGCGAGGTTGTTCGCCGCGCCCGCTGTCGGGCGGAGTTCGAGAGCGTGCTGCGTGGCCTGCACGGCTTCCATGTGACGTCCGAGTTTCCAAAGCATCACGCCCAGATCGTTGTAGGCCTCGGAGCTGTCCGGCCGGAGTGCGGTGACTTCGCGCATGAGTTTCTCGCCTTCGGCTGTGCGTCCCCTGTCATCTAGCGCCGATGCGTAGTTGTGCTTCGCCTTCCAACTGCGGGGATTCGCGTCAAGCGTCGAGGCGAAGAGTTTGAGGTCCTCCGACCACAACGGCAAACGTATGACCGTGAGCATGGCAAGCGATGCGACGACCGCCACCGCAAGCGCAGCGACCCATGCGTCCGCCGACCGTGCCACAATCATCGCAAGGGCGAGCGCCGGGCCGATCAGCGCGAAGTAGATGTAACGGTCAGCCACCGTGCTCACCAACTGGAAGTTGAAGGGAACCAAGCCAAGCGTTGGCAGCAGGGCGGCGGCGAAAATGCCGAGCGGCAAAAGATAAACTCGCAACTTCTTCACCGAAGCAAAGATCGCTGCGAGCACGGCCGGCCCCGTCCATGTCCACCACAGCCACCCCGCCGAGCGCGCGACATCCGGTGAGCGACCGTAATCCGCCGACAATCCCGCGGGCCAGACGACCTTGGCTGTGTAGAAAGCGAAAGCGTCTCCGGCGATCAGCGGACGCATCCATGCGGGGACGAGATTTGCCGCCATTTCGGCGGCCCATTGGGCGTTGCTGGTCACTATTACCCACAGCGCGCCGATGAGAAGCCATGGTCCGAGTTCCCTGGCAAGGCGTGCGGGTTTCCATCCGAACGGAAAAACGGCGAGCAACGCGGCGACGACTGGCAGGGCTACCCCGGCCGGTTTGGCTGCGAGCGATGCGGCGAAAAGAATCGTGGCAGCCGACCAGCGCGAGAATTTCGTCTTGTCGCCGCCGAGCAAGACGACGAGCGACGCGAGACCCAAACATCCGCCGAGCACATCGCGCAGTCCGGAGATCCATGCCACGGGTTCGACTTGCAACGGATGCAGGGCGAAGAATCCCGCACCCAATGCGGCGGCCATGGAGACTCGCGTCGCCGTGGCGCCCGGTGCGAATTTTTCCGTCGTGCGTCGCAGCAAAACATAAGCCAGCGCTGTCGAAGCTGTGTGCGCCGCGATATTCGCCCCGTGGAACCAAGCCGCGTTCAGCGCGCCGGTGGCGATGGTTTGTCCGTCCCACCCTCGCGAGAGTGCAGCCAACCCGGCCCACACCGAGTAAGTCAGAGGAATGTAAAGTTGCTGCCACGGGCCGGACCAAAACGCCCATATGCTGCCCCAGCCCAGATTGGCTATGTATGGATTGGAATGGACATGAATGTCGTCGTCCCAAAAGGGAAAGAAGGGAAACCGGAGCGCAGGCAGGTAAACGATGAGGGCAACCAAGCACACGAACACTCCCCACGCCCATGTGGGGATTTGTCCGGCCTTTCGCTCTGTAGACACTCCGCCTTTCTGCCGCAAAGTGTCCGTCAAATCCACCCTGCCTTGAAAATTGCGCTTTTCATCCCTTCCGGCGGGGCTATCTAGTTGCCCCTCATCCCAAACACTTTTTTATGAATCGTCTTCCTGTTGTCCTCTCTTCCGCCGCCCTCGCCGGCGTGGTCCTCCTGTTTTTCCTCTACCTCGGCCAACGCGGCACCGATCGCGAACTGCGGGCCCTTATCCTCAACGAGCGGGCCAATGCCGCCCTCAACGCCAATGCCGGTGCCGATGCCGAGTCATTGCTCGCGCAGGTTTACGAACTCAATCCCGACACACCGGCCGTGTGGCGCCGCCGTGCCGTCGCACGCATGATGGCGGGACAAACAGCGGAAGCCGTCATCGCGGCCAAGGAACACCTGAAAGCCAATCCCGGTGACACCGGAATGTCCGCGCTGCTCGGCGCGGCGCAGATCCTCACCAAAGATTACGACGGAGCCGACCAGACGCTCACCGCCGGTTTGCAAATTGCGCCGAACCAGCGCGACCTCGTGCAGAATCTTTCCGAACTCCGCCGTTTACAGAAACGCCCGGCAGACGCCGCCGTCCTCATCGACGCTTACCTCGCGCAGGTTCCCAACGACGGTTTCTTCCAATACAAGCGCGCCATGGCGGACGTGGCCGGTGATCTATCCACGAACCGCCGCAAGGAAATCGCCGATGCGATCTCCGGCCCCAACCCGACCGCCGGCATCTATGTGGTCGGCGCGGCCATCGATTTCCGCGACGGCAAACCCGACGCCGCACGCCAGAAACTCGAGGAGGCCAACAAGCGCGCCACCCCGCAGGACATGCGCACCATGCTCGAGGACGAATTTTTCCGCGACCACATCCAGTTCAACCAACCCGGCGCCCAAGGCGCACAGGCTGCCGGCGCCGCTGTTCCCGCGCCTGCTGCACCGACTGCCAGCCCGGCCGCGAAAAAGTCAGCAGATTGATTCAGTGCAACTCGAGCACGACCGGGCAGTGATCCGAGCCCGGCACGTGCGGCAGGATGCGGGCTGATTTGACCCGCGGCACTAGCGCTTCCGAGACGAGGAAGTAATCGATGCGCCACCCGATGTTCCTCGGGCGGGCGTTGTTCATGTAACTCCACCACGTGTAGTGGCCGTTGCCGCTGGTGAACAAACGGAAGGTGTCGACAAACCCGTCGTCGATCAGCGCTTGGAACTCGGACCGCTCCTCGTCGGTGAACCCGGCGTTCTTCCGGTTCGTCTTCGGGTTGGCCAGATCGTCCTCGGTATGCGCGACATTCAAGTCGCCGCAAAAGATGACCGGCTTCTTCTTTTCCAGCTTCCGCAAATACGAGCGGAATGCCGGTTCCCATCTTTTTGTGCGGTATTCCAGACGCGTGAGTTCGCGCTGCGAATTCGGCGTGTAGACATTGACGAGGAAGAACTCGTCGTATTCCAAGGTGACCACGCGCCCCTCACGGTCGTGTTCCTCCGCGCCGATGCCGTGCCCGGTTCCCATCGGCTTCTTTTTGGCGAACGTCGCCGTTCCGGAATAGCCGGGTTTTTCCGCGCTGTTCCAATGCGGTTCGAATCCGCGCGGCCAGCTCACGTCGGCAACCTGCTCGGGCTTCGCTTTGGTTTCCTGGAGGCAAAGCATATCCGGCTTCTCCGCGCTCCAGAATTCGAGCAACCCTTTGCCCAGAATCGAGCGCAAGCCGTTGACGTTCCACGAGATAAGTTTCAATTCGTTTAAAAGATCGTTTGCTATTGTGGTGTTAACTTAAAAAAGTGTTTGCGGCGGGGTTTCGATTATTGATACACCTCACTGAATATCAAATCCACATCATGAAAAACAACTTTTTCTCTTTCCCTGCACTCTTTTTATCGAGCAAAGTCAACTCGTTTGCTCTTACGGCGGCAATAGCGCTTTTAGTTGCGTTTCCATTGGTCAGTCTCGCAGGCCCGCGCCCAAATTCCTTCAACGTGCAAAGTGCTCAAGCGGGGTCTACTACCGACATCGACAATGTCAGGGTAACAGATTTGGACACTGGTATCGCTGTATACAATAACTCGTTTGACAACCCTGCATCGGCAACCAACGGCCTGCGTCTGGCCTACTGGCCAGTTGGAGGATCAGACCACACGAATTTTATTTCCGGAGGCTCCATGACTCGGGTTCTGAATGGGAGGCTCCGTTTGGAGACAACAGGCTTCAACGCAAACGGTAGTGGAGGGTATGAGTCTCACTCCGAGGCTGAATACACTGGAAATCTACCGCGAAACTTCCTCGTGGAATTTGATGCGACCCGCATGCAATGGCCCGGACACTTTCACTTTCATGTTTTCTACCGCGATCCTTCAGATGCGCCTTTTTCACATCAGCCTGGGGGTGCGTTTTCGAGCAATCGGCTATCCAAGGTATCGGTAGATCTTTTTCGCATGGCAGCTTCCGGCAGCTGGTTTCAAGAGCCCGGAGTTATTACGAACTTTGGGAAGACCAACCAAGCATACGCTGTGAAGTTTCCCGCTCCTGCTGGTTCGCTAATGCAGACTGCAAGGCTTGGAATGTCGCTATCGAATACAATCCTTTCGTTCTACTTGAATGGTAACCTTCTCGGTCGAACTAACGTATCGAATCTGCTGCCTGCGACGGAAAGCTTTATGCATGGCTTTAAGCACGTTAACGAAACGGCAGTCTCCCAGTTTCTTATAAGTTCCAACAATGTTCGCAAGTATTCTGAGTGGCAGAATCCTCCAACTACCTACTGGGGTCCGTCCTTGAACGACCAGAACAGCTCCATAACTTTTAAGTATACACGTCCTGGGCGGATAGTTTCTGGAAGACTCCTCGCAAACCTTGCCTCCTTCAATTTTCCTTGGCCTGGCTACGCTGGGGCGGGCAAAGGAGCGTCATCGGTTTGGGCATCGAAAGATGGACAGTCCTGGATTTTGCTTTTGGACAACCCTACGCCAGCTAACTCAGTAGACAGTTACAAGACATTCAACGCCGCGCTTCCACCCTCTCTCTTGGGCGGCACCGAACTCTGGGTGCAAATTCGCATGCGCACCACGGGGTCTCCTCTTTCGAGTTACACTACGGCTCAGTTTTCAAGGTCGTCAGCGAGCGCACCCAGCAACATTTATGAAGTAGGTCTCGTAAGTGAAACGCCAGTCGACCGCGATAGTGACGGCGATGGCTTATTGGATTCTGTTGAAACGAATACCGGTGTTTTCTCGTCGCCTCAAAACACCGGAACGGATCCGGGTAAGCCAGATACCGATGGCGATGGTCTCAGAGATGGTGATGAAGTTCTCAAGTATGGGACGAATCCGGTATTAGCAGACACCAATAACGATGGAATTTCGGACGGCAGGGTTGTTTCTCTCGGCTACAGCTCTGCCCTTAACTTTGGGCCATTGCTACAAAGCCTCATCCAAAATCCTGTTCAAGGACTCTTTAATCAGCAGCAATTTGATGCCAATCGAACTTCGGGAAGAAACGACGTTGTGTCTGCACCCAGACAATACGGTCTTCTCGCTCAAGGAGATGTTCCAAGTCCTTTGGTGAGGTTTGCCGCAGGAACTAGGTTTATCGCAAGCATAGCTGATAGCAGTTGGGTGCGTTACTCCGTAAGTCCCGGCTTTTTGCCTGCAGGGTGGTCGTTTTCCTCGAACACTGGGACACTCTCCGGGATCATTCGCTCCAACACCTCGTGGCACGATGTCCCGCTGCAGGCGTTCCGCTCCAACGGAGCTTCTTCGGCGAGCATCGTTCTCAGCTTTGCCGGCGCGACTAATCTCCAATCGCCCATCACCATTCAGCCGACTAACTTACCGATCAATGTTCGCTGAACACCTAGCCTACAGCGGCTCTAGCAATTTAGCGTAATTCCAACCTACCTCGTAATACATTTTCGTCGATCACCGGCACACCCAGCGACGTGGCCTTGTCGAGTTTGCTGCCGGCCTCTTCGCCGGCGAGAACGTAACTAGTTTTTTTGCTCACGCTTCCGCTCACATTGCCGCCGTGCTTGCGGATAAGTTCCGCGATTTCGTCGCGCGGGCGGCTCAACGTTCCCGTGATGACCCATATCTCACCGGCCAGTTCCTGCGATTCGGGTGCGGTTCGCTGGTCGCGCTCGCCGAAATTCAACCCGCGGTCGCGCAGCGTCTCGACAAGCTTCTTGTTGTGGGGCAGGCGGAAGAAATTGTGGATTTCCCGTGCCACGATCTCGCCGACGTCCTCCGTGCTTTCCAATTCGGCGACCGACGCCGCCGCGATTTTATCGAGCATGTGGAATTTGTCGGCCAGCTTGCGCGCGACCGAAGAGCCCACGTGCATGATGCCGAGACCGAAGAGCAGGCGCCACAGGGGTTGTGTTTTGCTTCCCTCGATCGCGCCGAGCAGGTTTGCCGTGCTTTTCTCGCCCATGCGCTCGAGGGCCGAGACCTCGTCCGACTTTAGAGCGTACACGTCGGGCAGTGTCTCGACCAATCCGGCGGTGACCAATTGGTCGACCATCGCCTCGCCGAGGCCCTCGATATCCATAGCGCCGCGCGCGGCGAAATGCTCGATGCGGCGACGTATTTGCGCGGGGCAGTCAGGATTGATACAGCGGACGGCGGTAAGTTCCGGATCCCGGAAAACCTTGCTCGCGCACGACGGGCATTTCTCCGGCATCCTGAATTTTTTTTCCTTGCCGTTGCGCGCTTTCAGATCGACGCCGACCACCGCCGGAATGACTTCGCCAGCTTTCTCGACGAAGACCCAGTCGCCGACGCGGATGTCCTTGCGCGCGATCTCTTCCTCGTTGTGCAGCGTGGCGCGGGCCACGCGACTGCCGGCGATGGTCACGGGTTCCAACTCGGCGACCGGGGTGAGCGTGCCCATGCGCCCGACTTGCACGGTGATTGCGTTGAGACGCGTGCGTGCGCGCTCTGCTTCGTATTTGTAGGCCATAGCCCAGCGCGGCGCCTTCGATGTGCTGCCCGCCTGTTCACGGCGCTTGAATTCGTCGAGTTTGATCACCGCGCCGTCGGTCTCGAAGGCGAAGTCGTGGCGGATTTTTTCCAGTGCGGCGATGGCCGCGCGCACGCCGGCCTCGTCGTCGGCCTCCCAAAATTTCGGAACGACCGGCAGCCCAGCCTTTTTCAACCAGCGCAGCAGTTCGGATTGCGATCCGGGAATACCGTCTCCCTCGGCCGCGCCAAGTCCGTAAAAGACCGCGCCGAGTCCGCGTTGCGCCACGATCGAGGCGTCGAGCAATTTCAGCGAACCGGCGGCCGCGTTGCGCGGATTGGCGAAGGGGGTTTCGCCTTCCTTTTCACGTTGTTCGTTCAGCGCGGCGAATTTCTTTTTCGGAAGATAAACTTCGCCGCGGATTTCGAGAAGGTCCGGCACATCACCGTCCAGACGCAGCGGAATTGCGCGGATGGTGCGGATGTTTCGCGTCACATCGTCACCCGTGGTTCCGTCGCCCCTCGTGGCGGCCAGTTCGAGCACCCCGCCGCGGTAGGTGAGGGAAAGCGCGACGCCGTCGACTTTAGGTTCGATGGTCCAGCCCAGCTTGATGCCCGGGAGCAGGCGTTCGACGCGCGCCATGAATTCGTCCGCCTCCTCGAGCGAATACGTGTTGTCGAGGCTCTGCATGGGCACGCGGTGACGCACCTGTTTGAAACCATCGAGGGGTTTTCCGGCCACGCGCAGGGTGGGGGAATCCGGCGCGAGCAATTCCGGGTGCGCCTCTTCCAAGTCGCGCAACTCGCGCAGCAGCGCGTCGTATTCGCGGTCGGTTATCTCGGGCGCGGCTTCCTCGTAATAAAGTCTGTCGTGCCGCGCGATCAGGTCCCGCAGTTCACGGGCGCGTAAGGAAGCGTTCGAGGCGGCCATGGGTGACAAGTGTCGATAATGCTCCAGTCGCGGCCCCGAGGAAATCCGCAATCCAGTCATAAAGATCCCCGCCGGAGCGGCCGGGGGTGAATTTCTGCAACGCCTCGTCCAGCGCTCCGAAGGCGGCGAGTAGCACGAGGGCGAGCAGGATGAGACGGGCTACCGCGGATCGAGGATAGGAAACACGCAGCGCGCTGGCAGCCAACCAACCGCCGACCGCGAAGGCTGCGAAGTGGTTGAATTTGTCCGAGAAGATGAACGCGGCTCCGGGCAACTCCTTCGGAGTCATCGATGACAGCCAGAAGATCGCGCCCGTCCAGCAGGCGAGGGCCACCCAGAGGGCAAAGGAGGCGGCACAACGCGACATCCGACGAGAGAACACGCTGCGGCTTCGCGGAGCAAGCTGGATGAAAATCGACACTGCGGAAACTTCAGTCCGTCGAAGGGCGGTCTGCTTACAGAGTAACTCCGAGGTCCGTCCGGACTTGGCATGCAGCGTGCTTAAATGACTCGTATCCGCGCATAGCGGATCCAGACCAAGGACCACCGCCCGCAGCCTGGTCGGTTCATAGCATGAAGAGTCCGGGGGGAACTCGAGAGTTGTGTAACCGACCAGGCTGTTTTCGTTTGCAGACCCGCGGTCGCAAACGACTAAAGCTGACGCGGAGTTTCCGGCATTCCGCCCGCCATGATCTGCGGCTGCGGCGCTGCGGGTACACCCGGCGCCGTGGGCGGGAAAAGTTTCGGCAGATGCGCGGCCAACGGTTCGCGGAAGATATCGACGCGCGCGCCGGTGCCCACGCGGTTGTAGAGTGCGATGACATCGCGGGATTTCATACGAATGCAACCGTAGCTCACGGGACGCCCGATGTTGCGTTCTTCCGGCGTGCCGTGGATGTAGATGTTGCGGGCGAAGCTGTTTCTGTTCTGCGTCTCGAGTCCTTGCAGCCAGAGGATGCGCGTGACGATCGGGTCGCGTCCGGGCGCATCGACGGCCAGCACTTCGCCGGTGAAGCGCCGCGATTTCATCACCGCGCCGACCGGAAGACCGCCGCCGATTTTTTTGGCCACGCGATGCCGTCCGTCCGGCGTGCCGTAGCTGCCCTCGCGCGCGTTCACCCCGAACTTCGAGGTTGAAATGGGATAGGTCGCGACCGGTTCTCCCCGGTCGGTGAGCAGCAAAGTCTGATCGGCCACGCTGATGTGCATGACGTGGCGTTTGTCGTATTGGGTGCAGGCTGCCAGCAGCAGGGCGCCCGCGCAGAAAATCAGGCGGAAATTCACGACGGAAACCTAGCACGGGTCGCGGCGCCGGAAAGGGCCAATCACCGCCCGATGGCAACCCGTTGACTCCGTGACATTTTTGTCATCTGGGCGGGATCCGTCGCGGCGCCCGGAAATATTTTTTGAACGGTCGCCCGCCCCCGTGGTCAAAGTTAACGGTTTGGTTTGCGCCAAGAGCCGCCAGGCCGGTCAGTTTTCTTGTTTTCTGGCCGGACAACCTGGCGGCTCACTTTTTGCCTTGTGGACAGGCGCCTCCTCTCTAGCGTGCTGGCGCGTGCCATCCACTGAAGGAAAATCCGATAAGATTATCCTGATTGAGGACGACCCGGACGTCCTTGATCTGGTTCGTTACAATCTGAACAAAGCGGGCTTTTCCGTGACCGTGGCCCGCGACGGTTTGGACGGCCTCAAAGCGGTCCGTACCGACGGCGCCGACCTTGTTGTTCTCGACCTCATGCTTCCGGAGATGCGGGGCGAAGATGTCTGCCGCGAGTTGAAATCCGACCCCGCAACGGCGCGCATCCCGGTCATCATGCTCACAGCCAAAGCGCAGGCGGACGACCGTATCGCGGGCCTCGAACTCGGCGCCGACGATTACGTGACCAAACCGTTCAGCCCACGCGAACTCATCCTGCGCATCGAAGGGCTTCTGCGCCGACTGCGCTCGGCGGGCCCGGGCGACAAACTGCACGCCGGGCCTTTCGAACTCGACCGCGGCACTTTCGAGATCCGTCTCCATGGCGAAAAACTCGATCTCACCGCGATCGAGTTCAAATTGCTCGCCATGATGATGGAAAAGCGCGGCGAGACGCTCCCGCGCGAAACGCTTCTGCGCGATGTGTGGGGCTATCGCAGCGTTGTCGACAGCCGCACGGTCGACACGCACATGCGCCGGCTCCGCAGCAAACTCGGTGCCCAAGCCGAAAGGTTGCAGACGGTGCGAGGCGAGGGTTACGTGTTCCGATTCGCGAAAGACGAGTGAGCCACTACTGGATCATAGGCATCGCCGCCGCGATGGTCGTCCTGCTCGTCGCGTTGCGCCGCTACATTGCCGGCATCGTCCGCCTGCGCGCCGGATTGCGCCGCGTCGCGCGCCACAATCTGGATATACCCCTCATGCTCGATCTGCCGCGCGGGCTGCGCTCCGCCGAGCGGGATATCAAAGCCATCGCCTCACGCATCCGGGAACTCGACCGCGCTGCCACGCACGAGCGTTTTGGTCTCACCGCCATCCTCGCCAGTATCGCCGAGGGCGTTTTCATCGTGGACCCCAGGATGAAAATCAGGCTCGCCAACCCCGGCCTCGAAAAAATGTTCGACCTCGCCGGTTCGCCCGCCGGACGCACCGTGATGGAAACTTTCCGCAATCTCGACATCCAGCGCCTCGTCGAAGAGGCGCTGAGCGAGGGGCGCGCGCGCCGCGGCGAGATCGTGATCGGGCAGGGCCGCACTGCTCGCACGTTCGAACTTGGTGTTTCCCCGCTTCGCCTCGAGGACGGGGAACCCGGCGCCGTTGTCGTGGCGCACAACATCACCAAGATCAAAAGCCTCGAGCGCGTGCGCCGCGAATTCGTGGCCAACGTTTCGCACGAATTGCGCACACCTCTCACCATCATCAACGGCTACCTCGAGACCCTCCTCGAGGGCGGGCTCGAGGACCGCGTCATGGCGGAGAATGCGCTCGGTGTCATGTTCCGCAACAGCGAAAGGCTCAGGCACCTCACCGACGACCTTTTGGTCATCTCACAGGCCGAGTCGCGCTCCGTCCCGCTCGATCTGCATCCGGTGGAATTGCGCGAACTCGTCCGGCGCGTCGTCGGGCAATTCGACGAGCAGATTAGCGCGCAAGGCGTCGAAATCCGTATCACCACGGCCGACGAAGATCTCGTTGTCGATGCCGATGCGGTCAAACTCGAGCAGGTTTTTGTCAACCTTCTCGACAATGCGCTCAAATACGGAAACCGCCCCGGCCTCACGGTTGAATTCTACGCCGAGCGCCTCGGTCCCGATGTCCACATGCAGGTCAGCGACAACGGTCCCGGCATTCCCTACGAGGACCAGGAGCACATCTTCGAGCGTTTCTACCGGGTGCACAAAGACCGCGCCCGCCACACGGGTGGCACGGGCCTCGGCTTGTCCATCGTGAAGAACGTCGTCGAAGCCCACGGCGGAAATGTCTCGCTGCAAAGCATCCCCGGCACCGGTTCGACCTTCCATGTCGTGCTGCCCGGCGGTCCGTCTCTCCGGCTTTCCTCCGCGGCCTGAAAATTTTTTTGGACTCTGCTCCCCCGCGTGGAGCACACTCGGTTCATGGCCGGAATGATCCTCCGTCTGGCCGGCATCGCCGCCTGCGCTGCCGCGTGGTGGTGGCTTGGCTCCCGGGGCCAGGAAAAAGGACTACCCGGCGGGATGTTGTCGATTGTCGCCGCGCACGGTGTTCTCATCCTCGCCGCCATCATGATGGCCAAACCGCTGGCCGGGCTCATCGGCGACTGGCTCTCGGGCCTCTTCATGCCTGGCGAGCGATTCGACAAGCCTCCGCCGATGTACAGCATCCCCGAGGGGCGCATGGCCAAGGAAGACTATGCGGGCGCCCTCGAGGCCTACGCGGAATTGGCCCAAGGCCATCCCGCGGAAGTCGCGCCGCATTTGCGCATGATGGAAATCTGGCTGCGTGTCTACCGGGATCCCGATTCCGCGCGAATCATCCGCGACAACGCGCTGATCTCGCTCAAAGGCAAAAAGAACAAGGAGAAGTTCGCCGCGGACGCCGCCGTGCTACTGGGGGAAACTCCCGCCTCCTGATCCCTATTTGGGTTGGCCGGAGGCGGGGGCCGGTGTTTTAATTCACTTGTATGCATATCCATCTTAGTCCGCGGCACCTCGTGCTCACCGGGGCCATCAACTCCTACGTGGTCAACAAACTGGCCCATCTCGACCATCAATCGGACCGCATCATCGCCGCCCATGCCGTCCTCATGCACGACGAGTCGAAAAAGAAGAGCAACTATGTGGTCAAGGTTCACCTTGCCATGCCCGGACCGGATATCCACGCCGAGGACCGGGAGGACGATCTTTACGCGGCGGTCGATCTGGTGGTGAACAAACTCGCGCGGCAGTTGCGCAAGCGCAAGACGCGGCTCGTCACCGGCAAGAAACACAAAGCGCAGAAGGCCACCGAGCGCCGCAAGCGCGGTCTTTGATCCGACGCGGTGGCCGACGCGGCTTACAAGGTCAAACTCGACGTCTTCGAGGGACCGCTCGATCTCCTTCTCTACCTCGTGCGCAAGGACGAGGTGGATATCTACGACATTTCCATCGAGCGCATCACCGGACAATACCTTGAGTATCTCGAGCAGATGGAATCGATCGACGTCGAGATCGGCGGCGAGTTCATCGTCATGGCCGCCAACCTCCTCTACATCAAGAGCCGCACCCTGCTCCCCGCCGACTTGCAGGGACCCGTCGAGGAGGAAGGCGAGGACGAGGACCCCCGGTGGGAACTCATCCGCCAGCTCATCGAATACAAGAAGTTCAAAGATGCGGCCGGCGACCTGCGCGACCGTGACGAACTCGCGGTCAAACTTTTCGGTCGTACCCCCGTCGCTCCGCCGTCGGACGGCCCCGCCACCCTGCTCGCGGGCGAAGTCGGCGCGCTCGACCTCATCGCCGCGTTCCAGCGGGTCCTCGACCGCCTCGAGAAACGCAAGGGCGCTGAGCGCGAGATCGAGGCCGACCGTTTCACCGTCTCCGAGAAAATCGAGTTTGTCCTCAAAGTCCTCCCCGAAAACGAACCGCTCAAATTCGAGGAACTTTTCGCCGGCCAGACCACTCGCGGAGAAGTGGTCGCCACCTTCCTCGCCCTTCTCGAACTGGTCCGCCTCCGCCACGTCATTGTGGAGCAACCGGGCGCCTTCGGGGACATCCTTCTCCGGCGCCGCGGACCGGCCCTCCACGCCGCCTGAGGCAATTTCGCGGTTGATGGACCGCGGCAAATGACAAATCCTGCCACACCTTTCCCATGGATCCTTTGAAACGTGTCATCGAAGCGCTTCTCTTTTCGTCCGAGCGCCCGCTTTCCGCCGCCGAGTGCGTCAAATACCTCAAAGCCGCGCCCGAGAGCGCGCCGGAGGATGACGAAGTGCGCGCCATGGCCAAGACCAAGCCGGACGAAATCGCCCAAGCCATGCGCGAGTTGCACGAGGAATACGCGGAGCAGCAACGCGGCTTCTGCCTCGTGGAAAGCGCGGCCGGCTGGAAAGTCGTTACCGCGCCGGAGGCCTCGCCTTGGGTGCGACAGCTTTTCCCCGAGAACCGCCCCGCGCGGTTGAGTCCGTCTGCCCTCGAAACATTGGCCATCATCGCCTATCGCCAACCGCTTACGCGCGCCGACATTGAGGCGGTGCGTGGCGTGAACGTCGACGGCGTCATGCAGACACTGCTCGAACGCGGTGTGGTCCGCATCACGGGCCGCGCAGATGTTCCGGGACGGCCGTTGCTCTATGGCACCACGGAATTTTTCCTCGAGCACTTCGGACTGCGTTCGCTCGAAGAACTGCCCAACTGTGAGGAACTGCGCCGCGTCGATCTTCCCACCGCCCCGGCCGACGAGTCCCAGCCGACGCTTCCTTTGGAGACGCCGGCCGAGGGCAACAACGGCACGGACGCAGAACCCGAAACCGCCGTGGTCGAAACGGAGACCTCTCCATGACACTCGCCGAGATACGGGCCAAGATCGACGCGCTCGACGAGCGTGTGCTCGCGCTTTTGTCCGACCGCGCCGAACTCGTGCACGCGGTGGGCGAGCTGAAAAGGAAATCCGGCGAGCCTTACTATGCGCCCGAGCGCGAGGAAACCCTCCTGCGCCGCCTCGTCGCGGCGAACAAAGGGCGCCTGCCCGAAAGCTCGGTGCGTTCCATCTATCGCGAGATCCTTTCGTCCATGCGGGCGCTCGAGCAGGAAATCACCGTGGCTTACCTCGGTCCCCGGGCCACGTTCAGCCATCAGGCGGCCGCGGCGCATTTCGGGAGCGCGGTGAACTTCGAACCCGAGCGCACCATCGGCGATGTCTTCGAGGCTGTCGAACGCGGCCGCGCGCACTACGGCGTGGTCCCGATCGAAAATTCCCTCGAGGGCGCGGTCAACGCGACGCTCGACCGCTTCATGGACACCACTGCGAAAATCTGCGCGCAGCTTTTTCTCCCCGTGGAACTCAATTTGCTCGGCCGCGGCCCGCTCTCCGCCGTGAAGAAAATTTATTCCCATCCGCAGCCGTTCGGACAATGCCGCCGTTGGCTGTCGGAGCATCTGCCCGCCGCCGAGTGCGTCGAAGTGGCCAGCACAGCCCGCGCCGCAGAGTTGGCCGCCGGCGAGGAAAGCGCGGCAGCGATCGCCAGTTCCATGGCTGGCGAAGTTTTCGGTCTCTCGGTTCTCGCCGCTTCCATCCAAGACTCGCCGGGAAATCTCACCCGCTTTTTTGTTGTGGGATGTCAGGAAACGCGGCCCTCGGGTTTGGACAAAACCTCCGTTATGTTCGCCGTCAAAGACCAACCTGGCGCTTTGGCCAAGGCACTCGAGCCCTTCGAAAAGGCGGGGATCAGCCTTTCGCGCATCGAAAGCCGCCCCTCCAAGCGGCGCCCCTGGGAATACTACTTCTTTGCCGACTTCGCCGGC
>JBEDBL010000012.1:0-31041 GCA_041177245.1 Verrucomicrobiota bacterium | reverse complement strand
GCCGAACACATGGGCACCGAGGCTACGGTGATCAGCGCGCAGATCGAAAGCGAGTTGGTCGACCTCTCGCCGGAAGAATCGAAAGATTATCTGCAAAGCCTCGGCCTCGAGGAAAGCGGCGTCGGTGAACTGATCAAAAAAGTCTACACGCTGCTCGGTCTCCGCACATACTTGACCACCGGACCGAAGGAAACCCGCGCCTGGACCATCCGCGCGGGCGACAAAGCCCCCGCCGCGGCCGGCGTCATCCACAGCGATTTCGAGCGCGGCTTCATCGCCGCCGAAACCGTCGCCTTCAACGACCTTGTCACCCTCGGGTCCCAAGGCAAAGCCCGCGAAGCCGGCAAGCTCCGCATCGAAGGCAAGGAATATGTCGTGCAGGACGGCGACGTCATCGAGTTCCGGTTCAACGTCTGAGCCAACGAGCACCGGCCGAGAGAGCGCCGAGGACCAACCCGACTTGAAACATGCACACTTTTCTCTAGAGTGTGCATTGTGAAAGAGCGAGTCAGCCTGACCTTGGATCGCACGGTCACGCACCGCGGGAAGTCGATTGCCCGGGCGCGCGGAACGAGCTTTTCCGGACTAGTCGAAAGTCTGCTGGCTGAAGCGACCGGGCCGCGCAAAACCGCAGGCAAGGACTTCGTCGAGAAGTGGGCAGGCAAGTTCGAATCGGCTGATCTCGAAGGACCGCGCGGAGAATATCTGCGCCGCAAATACGGTCTTTGACTTTCATGCGCCTGCTCCTCGATACCGATGTGCTGCTCGATTTTGCCTTGAACCGCGAGCCGCACGCCGCCGGGGCGAGGCGGTTGCTCGGATGGGCCTCAACGAATCCCGGACGCTGTGCCGTGGCCTGGCACAGTCTGGCGAACCTCATTTACATGATGTGGGGAAAGACGGAGCAATTCATCCGCGACCTTCTCGAGTTTGTGGAAGTCCCCCGGACAGGCAGGGAACAGATGCAAGCTGCGCTCGACATGGGTTTCGCCGACTTGGAAGACGCCATGCAAACCGCTGCCGCCATGCTCTTCGGCGCCCAACTCATCGTGACGAGAAGCATTCGCGACTACCGCCGCTCTCCCATCAAAGCCGATACCCCGGACGCTGTCTTGAAGTTGTTGGAGTGATGGCCCTACTGAAACGGAGCAATGCCCAAAATAGATTTCTCCCCGCCGGCAAGCTCCGCATCGAAGGCAAAGAATACGTGGTGCAAGACGGCAACGTCATCGAGTTCCGCTTCAATGTATAGCCGCTGACGTCCCCGCGTACTCCAAGCCCGCGCACAAGGCGCAGCTCTCGCCGCGACGAACCGGAATGCTCGCATGAAAGCTGCTTTCTCCTTTGTTTTGCCCTGCCTGCGTGGAAGATACCGGCCGCTTTGAAGACATCGGCCATCATTCTCCGTGTCGCGGACTTCCTCAAAGGGTTCCCGCCGTTCAGTTACCTTGGCGACGAGGCACTGCTCGAACTGGCGCGGTCAGGGCGGGTGCAGTTCTGCGAAAAGGGGGAAATTCTTTTCGACCAAGGCAGCACGCACGGGCGGTATTTTTATGTCATCAACAAGGGGTCGGTGCGGCTGGTGCGTGGCGAGGAGCAGAGGCTCTCCGATCTGCGCGGTCCGGGCGATTTCGTGGGTGCGGGAGCCGTGCTCGGCGAGGCCGCACACACGGACTCGGCGCTGGTCGATGAAGATTCGATCCTCTACGCCCTCGACGCCTCCGTTTTTACACGGCTCTGCGCGGAGTCGCCGCGGGTCAGTCGTTTTTTGAAAGTTTATTTCGCCACCGAAGAAGTGGAGGCAGGCCCTGCGCACCGCCACGGTCCGTCCGGTTGGCGTGGGGGAACAGAAGAACATCTCGCCCGGCTCAAAGCCCGCCTCGTGGACGGAGCGGCGGCAATGTCCGTGCGCGATGCTGCGGCAGCGATGTCCGCCGCGGACAGCCCGGTTTTTCTCGTTGTCGAGGCCGACGGAAAACCGGCGGGTGTGTTGACCGATACCGACCTGCGCAATGAAATTGCCACGGGCCGCATGTCGATCGAGACCGCGGTGGGCGACGTCATGCGCCGTCCGGTCATCATCGTGTCTCCGCAATGCACACCGCAGGACGCGCTGCTCGAGATGATCCGCCACGGCATCCGGTATCTCTGCGTGACCAAGGATGGCACACCGCAGAGCCGGGCGCTGGGCATGATCTCGGAAAAGTCGGTCTCGCTGGTGCAGGGGCGAGATCCGCTGGCCCTGATGCAGGAAATACGGCGGGCCGACTCGCCATCATCGCTGCGCGCCATGGGCGAGGAGTTGGATCTGCTGCTTGCGGGCGATTTGCATTCGGCGGACGATGTCCCGTGGTGCACGCGTTTGGCGTCCGAGGCGCGTCGCGCGATGTTCCGCCGCGCGGAATCTTGGGCGCGCGAGAAGGCGGGGGCGTCGCCCGGACCATTCGCGCTGGCGCTGACCGGCCAAGCCGGACGCGGTGAAACGCTCACCGCTACGAACATGGCTGCCGCGGGTCTGGCCGCGGACGATGAAAATGTGCGCAGTTATGGGCAAGACTTGCTCGGCCGTATCGATAAAATTCTCGCTGCAGCAGGTTTTCCCGCGCCACCCGGCGCAGGTCCGGAGGAACCCGGCGCACGCTGCCGCACGGTCTGCGAGTGGAGCGAATTTTTCCGTGCTCTCGTCCGCGATCCGATGGGTGGGGAAATCTGGAAGCACATGGCGCTATTCGATCTCTCGGTTGTCGCAGGTGATCCGGCCTTGTTGGAAACGGTTTTCAACGCGTTGCGTGAGGAGATGGCGGCGCGGCCCAATTTCATCCGCCTGCTGGCCAATGACGCGCTCGGCAACCTGCCGCCGGTCACCATTTACGAAGGATACGCGGTGGAAGCCGACGGACTGGCCCGCGAAACGATCGATCTGCAGGACCATGCGCTCGGGCCGGTGAGCGATGTGGCGCGGGTGTTCCATCTCGACGGCGGCGACCTGCGCACGACAGGAACGCTCGAACGTCTGACCGCAGCGGCGCAGCGCTTCCCACAGGGCGCCGATGTCTTCGCGCAGGGGGCGCGCGCCTTCCGGGTCGTCCAATATTTTCGCGCGGTGCAGGGGTTGCGCGACGGGGACGATGGACGCGAACTACGTCCCGCCGCGCTCAGCCGCACGGAGCAGGTGCAGCTCAAATCGGCCTTCCGCGATATCGGCGCGCTCATCGCTTTCACCGCGAACTATTATGGATTCAAAGGCTGACCCGCGTTACGTGGTCTTCGACTGCGAGACGACCGGGCTAGATCCGGCCAAGGACGGCATCTTGACCATCGGCGCGGTGGCCGTGCGCGGAGGGGAAATCTGCCTCGACGATGAATTCGACGCCATCCTCTCCGACTGGCGCATGACTTCCGCAGTCCTCGTCCACGGTATCACGCAGGCCGAAGCGGCCCGTGGGGAAACCGAGGAGCAAGCGGTGAACAAGTTCCTCGACTACGTGGGCGATGCGGTGCTCGTCGGGCATCATGTGGGTTTCGACCAGAAGATCGTGGCCCATGCTGCGCGGCGGCTCGGCCGCGATCTGCCGAACCCCGCGCTCGACACGATGCGCATCGCCCTCGCCCTGGAAGAACGCGGGGCATTCGAAGGACGCGAGATCCGCGGGTTCGACCTCGACAATCTTGGCGCGCTGTTCGACGTCGAGCCGCACGACCGTCACACCGCTTCGGGCGATGCATTCATCACCGCGCAGATCTTCATCCGTTTGGAGCGCATGGCCCGCAAAGCCGGCATCGATCTCTCTGACCTCATCGAGCGGGACGAGGATCCGGCCGGGCACCAATAGCTCATCGCATACTCTCGCGTGTAACATGGCCGGACAACTCGAGACCGCGGCCGAACTCGGCAGCGAATGGCTTCCTGTCGAAGTGACCAAACATCCACAGATCTAGACCGCGAGCGAACCCCGGCGCTTTTGGCGCGTGGGGCCCATGCCGCCCAGTTCACAATGAGGTCAAGGCCCCGTCACTACAGCGTTGATGAAAGCCGGTAGCTTGTGCTCCGTCCCCCCGCGCTTTCGCGCACAAGGATTCCGCGATCCAGCAAATCGTTGATGTCACGCAGAGCGGTGTCGGCGGAGCACTTCGCCAGTTTCGCATACTTGGACGAGGACATTTTTCCTTCGAAGCCATCCAGCAGGCGATTGATGACGGCGCGTTGCCGATCATTGACCGGTGATTCGTTGATGGACTTCCAAACCCGGGCTTTTCGAAGCACCTGCCCGATGGTGGATTCCGCACCCTCCAGCCCGCGGCGAAGACATTCCAAGAACCATTCGATCCATTTGGTGATGTCCGTGTCGCCCCGCTGATTGCGCTCCAGACTCAGATAGTAGTTCTTCCTCTCAGCCTCGATTTGGGCGGACATGCTGTAGAAGCGCTCCTTCATGCCCTCGGCACGTGCCAGTGCCATGTCCGCAATGGCCCGGGCCAGTCTGCCGTTGCCATCCTCGAACGGGTGGATGGTCACGAACCAGAAATGCGCCACAGCAGCCTTCAACACGGGATCGGTCTTCTCCCCGGACTCGAACCATTTGAGAAAAGCGGCCATTTCCTTTTCCAGCCTCCCGGCGGCAGGAGCCTCGAAGTGGACGCGCTCGCGCCCCAGGGGACCGGAGACCACCTGCATCGGGTCGACTTTAGCGGGACGCCATTTTCCAACTGTGATTTTGCGCATGCCGCTGCGTCCGGTGGGAAACAAACAGGCGTGCCACGCGCACAGCCGTTCCTTGGTAATTGGGGCGGAGAAGTTCTGCGTCGCATCGAGCATCATCTCGACGACACCTTCGACATCGCGGCTGGCCGCCATGGTGCCGCCGAATTTCAAACCGAGTCTGCGGGCGATCGACGACCGCACTTGGTCCGCATTCAGTTTCTCCCCTTCGATGGCGCTGGATTTGAGCACATCGGCGGTCAGTGCAGCCAGGCTCGCCTCGTTTCTGAGATCAAAGCCCAGAGACTCCATGCTTCCCAGCAATCGGCCCTGCAGGTGCCGAACTTCGGACAGCAACGGCAAGACCTTGCTACTGTCCCAACGCAACTTGGGCCACGCTGGTTTCTGGTGAATATAGGGCATAATCTCCGCTAAATATGCGGCGAATATGGCGCCCATTCACCGCAGGGGCAAGAAATCCCTGCCTCTGAAGCGGAGTAAAATAGTGACCAACGCGCGCCGGTTGTGCGAATGCAACCAGCGGCTGCCCTACTGGTTGGATTTTTCGCGCTGGTTTGGACGAATTGCTCATCCGTCCGCAAACCTCGGACGAACACCAGCGCGATCGTGTCGCCACCGATGAGTGATGCCACTGGAAGACGGTAACACCACCACCCCCGGGTTCGACGTGTGGCCGCCGAGCCGGACTATTCTATTTTTTCGATATCCGGCAGCACCCACGAACGGTCGAAGTAGGGCTGGGTCGGGCCGTAGAGACGGAAGTAGGTGAACCAACCTTTGCCGGGCACGGTTTTGATCCAGTTGGATTCGGGTTTGCCTTCGGGAACGGCCGGACCGAAGTAGAGATCGACCGAGCCGTCGGCGTTCTTCACGATGTTGTCGCGCGAGGAGCGGTCGGGTTGCGTCCCAGTATCGACAAAGCAACGCGTCTCGTTGTCATAGACCGTGAAGGACCAGAACTGCGCGACGGGCGCATCGGGCGGGACACGGAGCCGGTAGGTTTTGCTGCCGTCGAGCCAGCGGCCCTCGGAGTCCTTGCATGCTTCGAGGTAAACCTGACCGGCTCCGACGGTGCGGCCCATCATGCCGACAGAAACCCCGACTGCTTCGTAAAACCACGAGGTGCGCTCGTCGAGTTGCGTGTGCGTCGGCGTCTCCTGTGAGGTTTCTTTGAGAAAAAGGGAAATCTCCCACTGCTTGCCCGGCCAGACCTTCACGCCTTCGAAGCGTTTTTCGAAGCCGATGGTCCGGGCCATCAATTCGCCGGTCTGCGCGGCGTCGATGAGCAGTTTCTTCTGCCGCTCGTCGGGGTTGAACGGCTTGCCTTTTTCGATGCCCAAGGGTTGGAGCATCCCGAGCATGATGCGATCGCGCTCGAGCACCGGTTCCTCATTGATGATCTTGGACAAACCCTCCCAGTAGGCGAGACCGCGCGGTTGTTCGCCGCTCCATTTGCGTCCATCGGGCGAAACATGCCGCGTGGCGGGCGGATTCTCGCGCTCGCTGTAAGGATAAATGCGAAGCGCGGCGATGGTCGCCTTGGCTTTCTCCGGATCCGGATCGAGCGCGCGGTGGCCGGACCAGATGTTCACCGTGGGTGATTGCACTACGTAGTAGCCCTCGGGCTTGATAGGTTCATCCCCGGGACCAAGCACGAGATATTTCCCGCCGGCCCCTTTGTCCGGTCCGGTCTGCCCGCAGTCGGTGAGCGGGCGCTGCCAAAAGTCGACGATGCCACCAGCAACCGCACCCGGCGGAACTTCGATGACCAGCGGTCCCGTTTTCTCCATGTTGGGAAAAGCCATGACATAAGGAGTCGTGGCATTGGCCGTAAGGAGTCCGAGTTTGTCGCGGAACGTCAGGTAGTCGACATAGTCCAGATTCCCCGCGCCGAACTTGTTGCGCTGTTCCTGCTGCCATTGATACATGGCCATGATCGGCAACGCCCACAGATAAGCCTGGCACGCGCGCTGGAAATCAATGTCGTCGTAAAGTTTCGCGGCCGTCTCGCTCGTCGGATAGCCGTTTTTCAATTCCAGTTTTCCCAGCCGCGATTCCACGGTGCCGGTGGTGGGAAGTTGTTGCGCGAAGCCGCGGCACAAGAGCGCGGCGAAGAGAACAGGAACGAGATATTTGGTTTTCATAAGGTGCAAGTGTCCGTGAGCAGATAGGCTCATTCGACTTTCTCGATGTCACCCGGTTTCCACGTGCGGTTGAGAGCCCCCTCGCCCGGTCCGTAGAGCCGGAGAATGGCGAAATAGCCACGGCCCGGAACGGTGGCGAGCCAGTGGTCTTCTTTTCCTTCCGGCGGTTTAGGCCCGAGAAAAAGATCCGTGCTGCCGTCAGGGTTCGTCGCGGGCTTGTCGCGCGAGCCGAGCGACGGAAACGGCTGCCCGTTGGCCAGGCCCGAGCCGTTTTCCGCCTCGTAGAGCGTGACCGACCAGAAATTGCCCGCGGGGATATTCGGCGGCAAGACCAACCGGTAGTTGCTCCCGCCCGAGAGTGCGTCTCCCTCGCGATCGGTGAAAGCGATCATATACATCGCCCCCTTCCCCGGGATCTGGGAGACCATGCCGGGACTCACCGAGTAGTAGTTGCTGAAAAACCAGATGCGCGCGTCGAGATCGAGATAGCCGCCCGCGAGATTTTTCCACGCCAGATCCATCGAGGGCTTCGGATTGTCCGGCGTGATGTCGGACAACGGATTGATCCAGCGCCGGTCGGGATAAATACGCAACGAGCGACCGCCCAGGTTTTCCTCGAAGGCCACGACGCGACTCGTCTTGTAGGCCGTCTTGGCCGCGCGATCGAGAATGGCGCGCGTCTTTTCATCGGGCGCGAAGGGCTGACCTTTGACGATGCCGATCGCGGCCAGCATGCCGAGTCCGTCGTCATCGGCCAAATCTGTGCCCTCACTGTCGGCCAAGCGCTTGAGTTGATCGAAAGCACGCCCGTCGCTCACCGGCAACATGTCGACCGGCACACCGGAAGCATCCGGGAATACCATCGCTTTGGCGTTTGCTTTGTCATTCAGCGGATAAATCTTCGACCGCTCGATCAGCGAAACGGCCGGAGCGAGATTCTGCGGATCCTGATAGAAGGCGCGCAGAAAGATGAACACGTTGTGCGTCTGCGAGCGGTAAACGAAATAATCCTCCGGCACATCGCCGTCGTAACCCGGCGGCAGGAGGAGAAACTTGCCGCCCTTGCCGGCATCGGGTCCCGGTAGCCCGACGTCACCGGCGAACTTCCCGCCATCGACTGGAATCGGCCGCTGCCAAAAATCGAGCAGGATGCCCTGCAGTCCGGGCGGAGCCTCGAACACGATCGGACCGTCTTTGCCGAGATCGACGTAGCTCATGGCGTAGATGACGTCGGAGTTCGGCGTGGTCACGAGCGTCTTGGCATCGAGACGTTTTTTCCACACCGGCAAAACATTGTAGCCGGCACCGAAGGTTTTTTCCGAACCCTCCTTCATGCCGAGTGTGTTGATGAGCGGTAACGCCCAGAGATAGGCCTGCGTTGCGCGCTGGAAGAGGAGTTCGTCGCGCAACATCTGCGCCGACTCGGCCGTGGGACGATTCTCCTCGAATTTGGCGTTCGCCAATTCATCAAAGCGGGCCGTTTGCGAATGCGCGAGGGCGACGCCAAGAATCGCGACGACGGCGAGAGCAATGCGGAGGCAAGCGTGGGTCATGGCTGAGAATGGCATACTTTTCGAAGAGACCGCACGCAATGCATGTGCACGCTCGTTGGGTTGTGCCGTTTTTGCACAACGTAAAAACATGCAGATTGCGGATACGCAACTGATAGTTCCTTGCTTTTCCAGAAGGCGCCGTAGCGTCGAAGCACAATGAACGAAGACACTCCGGGCTCAAAAAGTCGATTCCATAACCGTGCGAAGCGTATAGCCCGCCGCACCGAACGCGACAACTTCAGGCGCATCATCATGCCCGCGTTCTATGTCTTCTGCGCGTTCGGTTGGGCAGTCTACTTGATGTCATTTATTTACTCCGAACTGACAAGCACAGAGGCCTCCGGATTTTTCGGTATCGCCGCCGGACCGACCATCATGATCGGATTGATGGAAACCTACCGCCTGATGCGGGGTCATCACAGCAGAGCGCTGGAGGAGCCATGAGCGTATCCCGCACGGGAGACAAAAGATACGCTCTGATCCGTGTTCTCATCTGGGGCGGTATTCTCGCCGCGTTAGTTTTCTTCTGGATCAGTGTCGGCGTCGCATTATTCGCGTGGATTTCCTGAGACAGCGAAAGGCCAAGATTTATTTTTACTCTTAATTTCATGATAACACTATCCGCACAGACTCCCGCCGATCCCAAAGCGGCGCCCTTTCCTTGCCAACCTCCAGACGGAATTGCCGCTGAAGAAAAGCGCGCGGAGTTCGATCGCATCATCACGAGCACGGATTTTCCCGCCACGCCGCGGAAACGGAAAATCTTTTCCTATTTGATCCAGCGTGCTCTGGAGAACACACCGGTCCGCACACGAATAAGCGCACGTGAAATCGCGACTTGCGTTCTGGGCAGGGGGCAAAGTTTCAATCCCAACAAGGATCCGATAGTGCGAATCGAGATGGCCAAGTTACGCCGCGACTTGGACTTTTATTATCTAAAATCCGGGCGGCACAATCTACTGCGCATCGAAATCCCTCGCGGCGGGTACGATCCGTTGTTCATGCGGCAAACGCCGCAGGAGAAATCAGCACTACCGGAGGTTCCGGCCCTGACGGCAGACCACGCGGCAGATGTTTCCGCTGAATTGAAAAGGCTCCTGCACAGCAGTGATTTTGCAACCACTCCGCGCAACCGCAAGTTTCTCGCATATGTTGTTGAGAGGGAATTGGCGGGTCAAAGGGATGAGATCAACGCAAAATCCGTCGCCATCCGCGCCTTCGGGCGGAGCACGACCTTCGACCCCCAAAAGGATCCGATCGTGCGCATCGAGGCAGGTCGACTACGGCGAGACCTTGAGGTCTATTACCTCAAAAACGGCCGGTTCAGTCCTATCCGCATTAGCATTCCCAAAGGAAGGTATGTTCCGGTTTTTCTCCGACAAACGATCTCGGAAGACGTTTAGCCGCAGCCGAGCGTAGTGAATCGAAGGTGTAGCCATACGGCATCGGGCGCTGCCCAGAGGGCGACGGGAGCATCGACGAGGCCGGCTTCTCGGCCCATGAGGCGCCCTTATTCCGATTTTGCATAGTCCCAAGGTTGTCCCTAACACTGACGGGTTGCGGTGCCGCGCCTCAACGTTACACACTGCATGGTCACATTCCGTAGTTTCCGCCCATGCCCGAAGACAACGCCGCAACCCAGTCAACTGACTCGGTTCTCAGCGGCTCCATCCGCCGCCAAGCCGTGGAGGAAGTAGGCGCGCCGCTCAAGCGTTACTACTCCTTGGAAATCCATCAACTGCGCCCGGGCAGCTATCCAAGCCGTCTGGACTTCGTTGCCTCGAGCGGGGCGATCGTCTACCGCGAGAACTACCCGAGGGCCACGCGCATCATAGGTGAGCTGATCGGCGGCCGCTTCGGCTTGGGGATCAAACTAGGAGAGACAGGCGGAACATTCGCCGGCGAAAAATTAGCGCGGCAAAGTCTGCCGTCCGCGATGAGCGGAGAGCAAATCGACTTCACAGGCCAAAACGGCTACCGCCAAATGATCATGGCGGTCGACCACGCGAAACTATTTCAGATGGCGGAAAACGCGCGCATCGCCCCTCGCATTCTCCAAGGCCTAAAACCCGGGCGGCAGGGCATGACTCTATCGGCCAACCCGCGTGCGGCCGCGTGCGTCGGCAAAACATTCGGCGAAATGCTCGATCGTGCGGTCGCCGGGCAAATAGAAGCCCGCCAAGAAAACTTCGAAGATCTTGTCTACGAAGCCATCCTTTCGCTGGTCGAGCACTCGGACCTCTCCTACGGCCGACCGCCTGCGGCGGCCATCGTGCGGCGCGCCACTGAGTTGGTAGAGGCATCTTCCGGAATGATGCCCCGCGTCCATGTGCTGGCCTCGCAACTTCGCATGAGTCCGCGCACGCTGCACAGCGCCTTCATTTCGATCACCGGTTTGGGACCAAACTCGTATTTCCGGCACTGTGCGCTCAACCGCGCGAGGCACGCCTTGCTTGAGGCACACCCGGCCGAGAACAAGGTCACAGCCATTGCCGCGGAGTTCGGCTTCACCGAGATGGGAAGGTTCTCCGTCCGCTACCGTGAACTATTCGGCGAAAGTCCCCTCCAAACCCTGCAACGCCGCCCGCGTTGCATCGTTCCCATTCCGGGATAATGCAGGTCTCGTAACCGAACGTTACCGAGGACTTCAGAGACGGGGACCTCGAACACCGCTGCATCGACACGGGCCGCAGATGCGTAAAGCATGCATCATGCGCGGCGTCAAAAAGCAGAATCTCCCCTCGAAAATCTGCACGGTTTGCGGACGCCCCTTCGTGTGGCGGAAGAAGTGGGAAAAAGTCTGGCAGGAAGTCCGCTATTGCAGCGAGCGATGCCGCCGCACGCGGCCGCCGGTCCAATGAGCGAACCGGTGCAGGTGGTGTGGTTCAAGCGCGATTTGCGCGTGGACGACCATCGTCCGCTGTCCGAGGCGGCACGGCGCGGCCCGGTGCTCTGCCTCTACGTTTATGAATCGGAATTGCACGGCAGCGAGGAGTTGACCGCGGCGCATCTCGTTTTCCTGAAAGAATCGCTGGTTTGCTTGGAGCGCTCGCTGCGTGAACTGGGTGGCGCGCTGGTGCTCCGGCGCGGCCGGGTCGTCGACGTGCTCCACGCGTTGAAGCGTGAGACTTCGTTCGTTTCGCTTTGGTCACACGAGGAAACCGGGAGTGACCGCACTTACCGGCGCGACCGCGAGGTGGCAGTGTGGTGCCGCGAGCAAAATGTCCCGTGGCATGAATTCCGGCAGGATGGCGTGGTGCGGCGTCTCTCTTCGCGCAACGGTTGGTCACGGCACTGGGAGGAATTCATGCGCGAGCCCGTCGTCCCGCGACCGTCTCTGCGCGGTGTGCATGGTGCGCGGAGCGACGCTTCGCTCACGCTGGCCGATCTGGGTGCGCCACCTTCCGACAAGCCTGAAGCGCAAAAAGGCGGGGAGGACAAGGCTTCCGGCACGCTGGCGTCCTTTTTGTCCGAACGCGGGGTGAATTATCGCGCAGCTATGTCGAGTCCGGTCAGCGGATGGAACGGGTGTTCGCGCCTTAGTCCCTATCTAGCGTTCGGTTGCATCTCGTTGCGCACCGTGAACGGACGGCTGGCCGCGCGGCGCAGCGAATTGCGGACGGCCGATGCCGACGGAGAGCCGGTCGATCGCCGCTGGTTCGGATCACTGCAGAGCTTCGGGTCGCGGTTGCGTTGGCACTGCCACTTTATGCAGAAACTCGAGGACGAGCCGCGCATCGAGTTCGGTAACTTCGTGCGGGCCTATGATGGATTGCGGGAGGAATTCACCGCCAGTGTCGAAGGTCGCCGCCGTTTCGAGGCGTGGAAGGAAGGGCTCACCGGCTACCCGATGGTCGATGCGTGCATCCGCTGCGTTAAAGCCACCGGTTGGCTCAACTTCCGCATGCGCGCGATGCTGGCGAGCTTCTCCGCGTATCATCTGTGGTTACACTGGCGCGAACCCGCGGTCTGGTTGGGTTCACACTTTCTGGACTTCGAGCCCGGGATCCATTTCAGCCAGTTCCAGATGCAGAGCGGCACCAGCGGCATCAACACCGTGCGCATTTATTCCCCCGCCAAGCAGGCTCTCGAGCAAGATCCCGACGGCGAGTTCATCCGCCGATGGGTGTCGGAACTGCGCGCCGTTCCCGTGTCGTGGCTCTCCCGGCCCGAGCAAATGCCCGCGGAACTGCAGAGTCGTTGCGGATGCCTCATCGGACGCGACTATCCCGCGCCGATCGTCGAGCACGCCGCGGCGGTGAAAGAAGCTCGCGACCGCATCGCTGCGGTCCGTCGCCGGAGCGGAACGCGCACGGAGGCAAAAGCGGTCTTCGTTCGTCACGGCAGCCGCAAAAAGTCAGCCACAGATCGTGATCGCAAAAATCGGCAGCCAATTTTGCCCGGGCTTGGGTGAAAGAGGATGGTCGACAAGTCGAACACCGAGGCGAGTCTTTCGGTAGGGCCCGGTGGCCCAGCGGGCCGCTGCAACTTCCGCGAAAAGCGTGCGGACGGCTGGGCCAGCCGTCCCTACCGGAAAAACGAATAGTCAAAAAAACCTTCGTGATTGGTACTATGCAAACGATGGAAGATTTTCCCTCCGACCGCCAAACCGCGTTGCAGCGGCTCGAGGAGTTTGTGCGCACGGGTGCGGCGGAGTATGCGCGTACGCGGAATTTCGTGAAGGCCGGAAACGGCAATGTCTCACGTCTCTCGGCGGCATTGCGGCACCGCTTGATATCAGAAGAAGAAGTATTGGCCGCGGTGCTGACCGCGCACCGTTTTCCTGCGGTGGAGAAATTCGTGCAAGAGGTGGTCTGGCGCACTTACTGGAAAGGTTGGTTGGAGCTGCATCCCGGAGTGTGGACGGATTACGTTCGCCTGGCCGCGGAACCGGCGCCCGACCTGCCCGTCAAAGGGACCATGGGTTTCTTCGCCGAAGAATTGCGGTCTACCGGTTACCTGCACAATCACGCACGCATGTGGTGGGCCGCGTGGTGGTGTCACCAGCAACACCTGCCTTGGGCCGCGGGCGCACGTTTCTTTTTCGACCACCTGCTCGATGCAGATGCCGCCAGCAACATGCTCGGTTGGCGTTGGGTGGCCGGACTGCAAACGCCCGGCAAAGCTTACCTCGCGCGGCGGGACAACGTGGCAAAGTATTGGGAGGATCACGGCTCGCTCGATGACCTCGACGACAGTGTCACTGCGCGGATTCCCCCGGAAACGGCCGACCGTTCGCGCGTGACCTTGCCGGAATATGCGGAAGCGCCGTCGTCGCTCGACGGCCCGGTGCTCCTGCTCGGGCATTGTGAGGATCTGACGATCGAATCAACTCCGCTCGGCAATTTGCGTCCGGCGGCTATCGCTTTGGTCGATCAGACAGGTGAAAGCGAGAGCGAGGCCAAGCGGGCGTGGCGGCGGAGAGCCATGGATGATGCCGCCAACCGCTGGTTGCAGCACTACGGACAAACCGTCGAGCGTTTGCCGCGTTGGGATGCAGTAAATGCTTGGGCCGCACGGACAGCTGGCGGACATCTCGTAATGATGGCACCCTTTGTCGGACCCGACGCCGATGCTTGGAAGCTGCAGCGCCAAACGTTGCAGGACGCCGGTGTCCAAGTGACCGAATGCCGTCGGGCTTGGGACCAGCGCCTGTTTCCCGCCGCCCGGGCGGGATTTTTCCCTTTCTGGCACAAGGTCAGGCCGCTTTTGTCGAAACGACTAACCTTGGCCCAAGCCGCGGCGTGACGGTCCGCGTGGTCCCGAGATTACCCGGCAAACAGGAAGACGGAAGAGAAGTCTCTCAAGGAGACACTGAGAACACGGAAAACCACAAAATAAACATCCGAGTTTTAGTGACTCAGGAGCGACAAGCTCAACTGGTCACTTGTCACACTTTTGCCTGAAGGCCATCTCCGCAGACTTCGGTTCTCGTCACAACGGCGCGGCTTCGCCGCACCGTCAGATCGTGCGGCAGAACTGCTCGATGCGATCGAGGCCGGTTTTGATCGTCTCGAGATCGGTCGCGTAGCTGAGGCGCACGGTCTTGTCGTCGCCGAAGGCGATGCCCGGGACGACAGCTACTTCCGCTTTGCTGAGCAGGCGGTCGGCGAAGTTGGTCGAGCTGAGACCGAACTTCGAGATGTCGGCCAGCATATAGAACGCGCCGAGAGGTTTGACCGTCGAAAGGTTAGGGATGGCGGCGAGGCGCTCATACATGTATTCGCGGCGGACATTGAATTCATCGCGCATGTCGGCGACGCATTGCTGCGAACCTTTGAGCGCGGCCAAGGCGCCTTTTTGCGCGAAGGAGTTCGGGCCGGAGGTGCTGTGGCTCTGCAGCGAGTCGATGACTTTGGCGATGGCCTCGGGCGCGCCGAGGTAACCGAGACGCCAACCGGTCATGGCGTAGGCTTTGCTGAATCCGTTCACCGTGATGGTGAGGTCGTAAGCTTCCTTCGAAAGCGAAGCCACGCTGACGTGCTGGACGTCATCATAGATGAGCTTCTCGTAGATTTCGTCGGAGAGGATGAAAATGTCTTCAGTCAGCGCGACTTCGACGAGGGCCTCGAGTTCTTCGCGGGTGTAGACCGATCCGGTCGGGTTGCCCGGGCTGTTGATGATGACCATCTTGGTGCGCGGGGTCATCGCGTTCTCGAACTCCTCGGCGGTCATCTTGTAGGAATTCGACGCCTTGGTCTGGACAATGACCGGCTCGGCACCGACCAATTTGACCATATCCGGATAGCTGAGCCAGTAAGGCGCGGGGATGATCACTTCATCGCCGGGTTCGCAGCAGGCGAGGATCGCGTTGTAGCAGGATTGCTTGGCGCCATTGCTGACCACGACTTGGTTCGGCTTGTAATCGATGCTGTTGTCCTTGGCGTATTTCTCGCTGATCGCGGTGCGCAGTTCGGGCAATCCGGCGCTCGGCGTGTATTTGGTGAATCCTTCCTGCAGCGCCTTGATCGCCGCTTCCTTGATGTGCTCCGGCGTGTCGAAGTCGGGCTCACCGGCGCCGAATCCGCAGACATCGATGCCCTCGGCGCGCATGGCCTTGGCTTTGCTGTCGATGGCGAGGGTGAGGGAGGGCGAGAGTTGAACGGCGTGCGAAGAGAGGTCCATAGTGTGTTTCGGGATAAAAAGTTGAGCCGAGAAGCTTACGCGGCCGCGGCGGCGGATTCAACGAATCCTTTCAGAGAGTTATCCGCCACTCTGACGATACCGATCTCCCGTTGCGCATTTTCCGGCGCGTCGGAAGCATGGGCCGCGTTGACCATGATGCTGGTGCCGAATTCTTTGCGGATGGTTCCGGGAGGCGCTTTGGCCGGATCGGTGGGTCCGAGCACGGTGCGGATTTTGGTGATGGCATCGGGACCTTCGAACACCAGGGCGAGGATTTTGCGCGTGCCGGATTTGCCGTGGTCATTTTCCGGCACGGCCGAGGGACGTCCGCCAGACATGAACTCGACGATGTTCTCCCAATGCTCGCGGCCTTTTTCCGCGCCGAATCTTTCGGTCAGCGCATCGAGCACCGGGCCGTAGAATTCCATGCCCTGCGCGACCGACATGTGATGAACCTTGAGCGCGACCGGCACAAGACCGGTGCGCGCGAAAACGTCGATCACCGCGCCCGGGCGGGTGCCGGGAAATTCGAAGTTGTCCGGCTTGACCAAGACCAACGATCGCTGCGCGCCCGCGGCAACCGGCGAAGCGAGCGCATCGCTTTGCGCGGCGGCGAACTTGAGCAGATCGGCGGTGACATCGCTGCCGGGTTTCGCCGCTGAGACGGTCCCCTCGCCCAGGATCGCAACCAGGGAACCAGCTTCATTCGTCGATCCGACCGCGGCGGAAAGTTTCCCGACCGCATCTTCGCCGCGAAAGACGAGCAATGCGGCGCGGCCTCCGGATTGGTCGACCAATCCGGCCCACACGAGATCGAGGCCGCCGGTGCGAGCTACCGCTCCCGACAGAATCCAACCCAACCAACCCCGGCGCAACGCGTCGGACGAAACCATAAGCCACGAAAGAGAATTGTTCATATAAGTGTTTGCCCGCAAAAATACGGGGCCGGAAGTCTAGGCGAACAAATCCCGCGCGACAATGCGCATTACATGAAAACGGAGTTGAGAGTTGACCGATAAGGGTTGAGAGATTGAGCAGCAAAGCGGTATGCCGCAAACCAGCTTCAATTTTGAGGTGACTGGGCAAAAGTTATCTTTTAAGTCCCTCAACCCTCAAAGATAGACCCTCAACTTCCCTTTTAGGATTACTCACTCTCGCAAGCGCGAATCGAGCACGAGAGTCAGCGGACCGTCGTTGCTCAGGGAGACTTCCATCATGGCTCCGAACTTCCCGGTGGCGACGGGGCGACCGAGCAGTTCCTCCATCTTGCGAACGAACGCCTCATAAAGCGGGACAGCAACCTCGGGCGGTGCGGCGCGGTGCCAAGAGGGCTTAGTGCCTTTGCGCGTGCTGGCGAGCAGCGTGAACTGGCTCACCACCAAAACACCGCCGCTGACTTCGGAGACGGAAAGATTCATCCGGCCCCCGTCGTCGGGAAAAAGTTTCTGCCCCGCGATTTTTCCGGCTAGCCATGCAATATCTTCGGTCGTGTCATCGGGCGCCACGCCGACCAAGACAAGGAGTCCGCGTTCGATCGTGCCGGTCAACGCACCCTCGACCGTGACGGAGGCACGGGAAACTCTTTGCAAGACGGCGCGCATCGCCAGGCAGAATTTCCAACCACCCGCCTCGTTTTCAAGCTCGAAGCAACGTGCCGTCTTTACGAATTGCGCTGTCTCCGCTAATTCGCACGCACCAATGGCCCACGCCCCGTCCAGCCGCAGAAATTTGTTCATCGGCACGGGTGAGGGCATTCTTGCCATGCCTTGGGCCTTCCTCTCGCTGCCGGGCAACTTCATCATCGCCGCGCTGCTCACGCAGATTTACGGTTTGGACAAGGCCACCTACGGCCTGATCGCCTCGTTGCCGGCGTGGAGCAACGCGGTACAAATTTTCATCATTCCCTGGCTGGCCCGTTTTCTCACACCCAAGGACCTCACGCTGGGCATGAGTTGGCTCAACATCGGCCTTTGGTCGATGGTGGCCGCCGTCTTGCCCTACCTCCCGCGTGAACCGGCCGCCGGGACAGCGACGCTTTTTTTGACGTTCTTCGTGCTGGTCAGCCTCAGCCAGTCGTTTCTCGGCGTGGGGTGGACCTCATGGGTCAAAGACTGGGTGCCGGCACGGCTGCGAGGACAATACTTCGGCCGCCGCAACCGCTGGCTCAACCTCTCCACCGTTGTTTTCCTCATTCTGGCGTTGGCCCTCTTCGAACGGCACGACCACGCCCTCTGGCCTTACCAGTTGCTCATCGGCATGGCAGTCATCATGCGTTACGGCGGACTCATCTGGCAGCATGCCATCCGCACGCCATCCGAACACCTTGACGTGGTCGGACGCGGCTGGCTCTCGCACCTCCGCGAGAATCTCGCGTCGCGCGACCTTGTGCTCTTCATCATTTTCTCGGCCTGGGCCAGCTTCTGGCTGGGTTTCGTCGGTCCGTTCATCCCTGTGTTCTGCTTCGAAGAACTCGGGATGGAACCCGGATCATTCAGCATACTTGTCATAATTTCCACCGTCTCCGGCATCTTCGGCTGGTGGTTTTGGGGCCGGCAGGTCGACCGCCACGGTTGTGTGCCCGTTCTTTTGCTCGGCCTGCTTCTGTGGGAAATCCCCTCCTACATTTGGGTCTTCGTCGGCCGCGAAACCGTGTGGCTTCTCTACCCGCTTTGGATCGTCGGCGGTTTTTTCAGCACGGCGTATTTTGCCGCGAGCTTCAATTTGCTGCTCAAACTCGTCCCGCCCGGACCCAAGCTCCCCGGCGTGAGCCTGCACCTGGCCGTCACTTCCGTCACTGCGGCCACCGCCCCGGTTCTGGCCGGAGTGCTCCTGACCCATTTTCTGGCAGACGGCGCCGGCATTGTCGCCTACCGCATCGGCTTCGCCGTGAAATCGACCGCCGTGCTCGCCGGGTTGCTGCTCCTGCGCGGATTGAGCGAGCCGCAGCGATCGACCCGCACGTCCCTGCCCGGCGCCTTCCGCACCATGCGCCAACTCCTCGCCGCGCAAGGCGCCAGCTTTCTGGCCAGTCTCACCTTGCAAAAACCGCAAACGCGCCGCCCGAAACCCCCGCAAGATTCCTGAAGCACTGCGTTTCACCATCGCCGCAAAGGGCCATGGCCGGATCGAATTCTGCGTTGAACATTCAGAGGACGGGGGCAGATATTCAATGCCGTCAAATATCCGGGTTAAATCTTCCGGAGATGGAAGCCATTATGATCACGGTATGCTTCCCAACTAGCCCCCACGTGCTTCAACCAAGCAGCGAGCGGTCGAGGCCGGTTATGTTTCTGGCGCCGCACAAGGCCATGGCCAGATCGAACTCGGCTTTGATCATCTCGAGCACGCGGAGGGCGCCCTCCTCGCCATCGGTCGCGAGACCCCACAAAACCGGGCGTCCGATCATTGCGGCCTGCGCACCAAGCGCCAGCGCTTTGACCACATCTGTCCCACGGCGGATTCCTCCGTCAACGAGGACGGGAATTTTTCCTGAAACGGCGTCGACGATGCGCGGCAGAACCTCGACCGTCGCGGGCGAGGTGTCGAGTTGGCGTCCGCCGTGGTTCGAGACAATCACACCAGCCGCGCCGTGCTCAAGCGCGAGCCTCGCATCGTCCTCACGCACGATTCCTTTGAGCAAAATCGGCAATTTCGTTTGTGCACGCAGCCACGCGAGATCTTTCCAAGACAACGAGGGATCGAGCATTTGCGCGATATAGGCGGCCAGACCCGAGCCGGGGATACCCGCGGGGAACATCTCCTTCGCGTGTTCGGCGAGATTGGCCACGGTGAGTCCGTCGGGAAGTTTGAAATTGTTGCGCACGTCGGCCTCGCGGCGCCCCCACACCTGCGCGTCGACCGTGAGCACCAGCGCGCGGCAACCCGCGGCTTCGGCACGACGGATCAGATCTGCCGTCGCGCCGCGGTCCTTGTAAATGTACAACTGGAACCACAACGGCCCCGCGGCCGCGGCGGCAACATCCTCGATCGTGGTGGTCGAGAGCGTGCTCACCACCATGACCGTTCCCGCGCGGCCGGCGGCGCGAGCCGCGGCGCATTCGCCGTCCGCACAAGCCATGCGATGGAACGCGGTCGGCGCGACCATCACCGGGAAGGAAATTTTTTCGCCCAGGACCGTGGTCGAGGTGTCGCGCGCCGAAACATCGCGCAGCACGGGATAATGCAGCGCGATTTCTTCGTAGGCCGTGCGGTTGCGGCGCAGAGTGACCTCGTCGTTCGCCCCGCCCGCGTAATACTCATAGGCCTCGCGGGCCAGGCGTTCGCGCGCGGCCTGCTCGAATTCCGCGAGATTGACCGGATCCATGCGCTGAGGTTGCGCGGGAGCGATGCCCAGAACAAGACCTCTTGCCGGGCGCCCCCGGGGAATAAGATCATCCCTGCATGTCCAAACGGCGACTAACCATCAATGACGCGGAGCGGGGCGCGCGGCGTTTCACTTGGGACGGCGCGGATGGTACGCCGTTTCCCGGATTGGAATGGGTGACGAAGGACAAGGTGCGGGTCAATGTGCTCTGCATCCACGGACTAGGCGGGGCGGCTGCCGATTTCGGTCCGCTCGGACGCCATCTTGCGCAGAACGGTTGCTCGGTGCGCGCGGTGAATCTGCGCGGACAGGGCAACGATCCCGAACCGGAACGGCGCGGGCATTTTCTCGAACCGGAGGCATGGCGCGATGATTTGGAGGATTTTGCCGAGTCGTTTCCCGACCTGGCACCGATGGTCGTGGTCGGCGAAAGCATGGGATCTCTCGTAGCCATCGATTCGATCGCGCACGGAGCGCTGCGCCCGGAACGTCTCGTGCTCGCCGCGCCGGTGCCGGAACTGCGCGCGCCGGTGCCAAGTTGGACGGTCCCGCTTGTGCGCGGAGCTGCGCGGCTTTTTCCGCGTTGTCGTTTCGGGCCCATGCGCTTCGTCCACGGCAAAAGAACCACACCCCGACTCACCGCGGATGACGACTACATGGACTATCTCCAAGAGATCCCCCACAGGGTGCCGGGTTTCACTCTGGAGTTTCTGGTCAACTTCCACGCCCTGATGTCCTCCTGCCGCGAAAACGCATCGCGCATCCGGACACCGACACTGATGCTCTCGGCCGGACGCGACGCCTTCATCCGTCCGGAACAAAGCGCCGCATTTTTCCAAGCCTTGGCCGCGCAGGATAAGGAGTATCTTTACTACCCCGACAGCCACCACCTCCTCTGGCACGACGTCAACCGCAACGAAGTCCTCGACCGCATCACGCAGTGGGTGTTGGGCGCGGCACGTTGAAATCCCACGAAGGACCAAACCGGACCTTCTTGTCTTCCCCCGCCCCGCGGTTCAATCTGATAGGCCATCTGGAGCGTAAACTCCGGACGTCATTTTCATGAAAATCTACTTCAACGGAAAACTGGTTCCCAAAGAGGAGGCTGCCGTCTCGGTTTTTGACCACGGTCTGCTCTACGGTGACGGCGTGTTCGAGGGCATCCGCTTTTACGGCGGGCGCGTCTTCCGCCTCGAGGAACACATCGAGCGCCTCTACAAATCGGCCCGTGCCATCGCGCTGGATATCCCGATGAACCCGGACGAAATGGCGCGCGCCGTGGTGCAGACCATCGCGGCCAACGGGCTGGCCGACGGTTACGTGCGCCTTGTCGTGACGCGCGGCGAAGGCTCACTCGGGTTGTCCCCACGCAGCTGCCCGAAGCCGACCATTTTCATCATCGCCTCGACCATCACGCTCTATCCCGACGAGATGTACCAGAACGGGCTGAAACTCGTGACCTGCGCCACGCGCCGCATCGCGCACGGCGCGCTCAGCCCGATGGTCAAATCGCTCAACTATCTCAACAACATCATGGCCAAGATCGAGGCCGAGCAGGCCGGCGCGGGCGAAGGCCTCATGCTCAACGAGCAGGGCTACGTGGCCGAATGCACGGGTGACAATGTGTTCGTCGTGAAGAGCGGCGCCATCACCACGCCGCCAATCTCGGCCGGCGCGCTGGCCGGCGTGACGCGCGCTGTCGTTTTCGAAATGGCCACGGAACTCGGCATCCCGATGGCCGAGCGCGATATCACGCGCTACGACATTTACACGGCGGACGAATGTTTCCTCACCGGCACGGCGGCGGAGATCATCCCCGCGGTGGTGCTCGACTCGCGGCCGATCAACGACGGCAAGCCCGGACCGGTCACAGCACGGCTGATCAAGCGCTTCCACGAGTTGACGGCGAGCACGGGCACGACCATCAGTTAGCATGCTCTGCGACGTCTGCCAGAAAACCGACGCGACCGTCTACCTGACGCAAATCGTGGAGGGCAAGATGCAGAAGGTGAACCTGTGCGAGGCTTGCGCCAAAGAGAAAGGCGTGAACGACCCGACGGGATTCGCCCTAGCCGACCTGCTCCTCGGCCTCGGTGCGGCGCAACAGATCGAGCGCGGACAGCCCTCGCAAAAATGCCCGGTATGCGGATTCACACAGGCCGATTTCAAAAAGACCGGGCGCCTCGGCTGTAGCGCGTGCTACGACACCTTCTCCGACGGCCTGGCCAACCTGCTCAAGGGCATGCACAAGGGCCTCAAGCACACGGGCAAGATGCCGGCGAAACTTTCCCGCCGCTATGCCATGGCCGACCGCGTCAAGTCGCTCGAAGGCGAACTTAAGAAAGCGGTGAAGAGCGAGAAATACGAGGACGCCGCGCGCCTGCGCGACGAAATCCAGAAGCTCGAACACGAGCTGCAGGCATGACTTTCGACGACATCGTGGCCAAGCCCGGCCAGTGGCTTCAAGGCGAGGGCCCCCACGGCAAGATCGTGGTGAGCAGCCGCATCCGTTTCGCGCGCAACCTGAAGGACCGCCCCTTCCCCGGTTGGGCCAAGAAAGCCGAGCGCCTGCAGATCCTCGGCGAGATCAGCGACCACGTGGCCGCCATCCCCACAATGCAGACCGGGTTCAACGCGCCGCTGCAGGATCTCACTCCGTTGCAGAAGCAGATCCTCGTCGAGCGACATCTCGTCAGCCGCGAGCACGCCTCGAAGAGCGCGGGCAGCGCGGTGGTGGTCAGCGGCGACCAGCAACTCAGCATCATGATCAACGAGGAGGACCATCTTCGCATGCAGTCATTGCTGCCGGGCCTGCAATTGCGGGAGGCCTACAAGATCAACAACGAAGCCGACCTCTTCCTCGAAGACCGTTTACCCTACGCATTCCATCCGGAGCTGGGATATCTCACGGCATGTCCGACCAATGTCGGAACGGGCCTGCGTGCGTCGGCCATGGTGCACTTGCCGGGACTCGTCCTTGCCGAGCAGGTCAACCAGATCGTCAATTCGGTCGGGAAGATCGGCTTGGCCGTGCGCGGACTCTACGGCGAGGGCACCGAAGCGCTGGGCAATCTTTTCCAGGTCTCGAACCAGACGACACTCGGCGAGGCCGAGGAGGAAATCATCGACCGCTTGGTCAAAGTCATCGAGCAAGTCATCGAGCACGAGCAAAACGCGCGCCAGATGCTCCTCGAGCGCCGCGCCAACATGCTCCTTGACCAGATAGGGCGCGCCTACGGCATCCTCGCCCACGCGCGCTCCATCGCCTCGAAGGAAGCGCTCAATCTCCTCTCGGTCATGAAGCTCGGCGCCGACCTTGCCATTTTTCCGGAATCCGCCCAGCTGGCCGTGGACGAACTTTTCATGACCACCCAGCCGGCCCACCTGCAACTCGGGGTCAAACAGGAGAAGCTCAGCCCGGAGGAGCGCGACACCTTGCGCGCCGATCTGGTCCGTGCGAAACTTAAGAAGATCCCGGCACCCGATCTCGCCAAGGTGACCCCGGCGGGCAACGGCAACGGGAAAAAGAAATGAACAACTTCACGCCACGCGCCCAACAAGTCCTCGCCCTCGCCCGCAAGGAAGCCGACCGGTTCAACCACAACTACGTGGGGACCGAGCATCTGCTTTTGGGCCTGCTGAAGCTCGGCCAAGGCGTGGCCATCAATGTGCTTTCGAAGATGGGGCTCGATCTCGAAACGGTCCGCATGGAGGTCGAGAAACAGGTCGGCTCGGGCCCCGAGACGAAAATGGTCGGCAACGTGCCCTACACGCCGCGCGTGAAGAAAGTCCTCGCCCTCGCCGGCAAGGAAGCCAAGGCGCTCGGACACTCCTACGTCGGCACGGAGCATATCCTGCTCGGATTGCTGCGCGAAGGCGACGGCGTCGCGGCCAAAGTTTTGAAAAACCTCGATGTCGACATCGAGCGCACGCGCAACGAAATCCTGCGCGAACTGAACCCGAATTTCACGCCCGAGGACGAAGACATGGAAGCGGCCGAAGTCGGCGGTGGATCCGGCAGCGGCTCGGGCAAACAAGTCAAGACACCTGCCCTGCGGGCGTTCGGACGCGACCTCACCGAACTGGCCAAGAAAGGCAGCATGGATCCGGTCATCGGCCGCACCAGCGAGATCGAGCGCGTCATCCAGATTCTCTGCCGCCGCACCAAGAACAACCCCGTCCTCATCGGCGAAGCCGGCGTGGGCAAGACCGCCATCGCCGAGGGCCTCGCCCAGGAAATCGTGGCCGGCAACGTTCCGGAACTTTTGCGCGACAAGCGTGTCATCACCCTCGACCTCGCCCTCATGGTGGCGGGAACCAAATACCGCGGGCAGTTCGAGGAGCGCATCAAGGCGGTGATGGACGAAATCCGCAAGAGCAAGAACATCATCCTTTTCATCGACGAATTGCACACCATCGTCGGCGCGGGTTCGGCCGAGGGCGCGATGGACGCCTCGAACATCATCAAACCCGCCCTCTCGCGCGGCGAGTTGCAGTGCGTCGGCGCCACCACGCTCAACGAATACCGCAAATACATCGAGAAGGACGCCGCCCTCGAACGCCGCTTCCAGACGGTGAAAGTCGAGGCACCCAGCGTGGATGACACCATCCTCATCCTCAAAGGCATCCGCTCGAAATACGAGGCGCACCACAAGGCGAAACTGACCGACGAGGCCCTCGAGTCGGCGGCCAAACTTTCCGACCGCTACCTCACCGGACGCTTCCTGCCGGACAAAGCCATCGATGTGATGGACGAAGCGGGCGCGCGGGCGCGCATCCAGAACATGACGCGGCCGCCCGATGTGAAAACCCTCGAGGCGGAGATCGAGGAGATCCGCGGACAAAAGGAAGGCTCGATCAAAGCGCAGGATTTCGAGAAAGCCGCCGCGCTGCGCGACAGCGAAAAACAGGCGCGCGAGAAACTGGAAAAAATCATGTCCGACTGGCGGACCCAGCGCGACGAGAAGGAGGTCGTGGTCAGCGAAGACGACATCCTGCACGTCATCTCCAAGTGGACCGGCATTCCGCTGGCCCGCATGGACCAGAACGAGACGCGCAAGCTTCTCGCCATGGAAGGCGAACTTAAAAAATCGGTCATCGGACAAGACGAGGCCGTCATCGCGATCAGCAAAGCTTTGCGCCGCTCGCGCGCCGACCTGAAAGACCCTCGCCGCCCGATAGGCTCGTTCATTTTCCTCGGTCCGACCGGCGTCGGAAAAACTTTCCTCGCCCGCACCTTGGCCGAATTCATGTTCGGTGACGCCGACTCGCTCATCCAGATCGACATGTCGGAATACATGGAGAAATTCACCGCTTCGCGCCTCATCGGTTCGCCTCCGGGCTACGTGGGGCACGAGGAAGGCGGGCAACTCAGCGAGGCGGTTCGCCGCCGCCCATATTCCGTGGTCCTCTTCGACGAGGTGGAAAAAGCCCACCCCGACGTGATGCATCTGCTCCTCCAAATCCTCGAAGAGGGCAAAATCACGGATTCGCTCGGTCGCAAGATCGATTTCCGCAACACTATCATCATCATGACATCCAACGTCGGCGCCGAACTGCTCAAGAAGCAGACGTCGCTCGGCTTCGGCGCGGCCAAACTCGACGAGAGTCACGAGGGCATGCGCGACAAGGTGATGGAAGAGACCAAGCGTGTCTTCAAACCCGAGTTCCTCAACCGCCTCGACGACATCATTGTTTTCCACAGTCTGGCCAAGGGCGACCTCGAGCACATTGTCGACCTCGAGGTGAACAAAGTCGTCAACCGCCTCAAGGCGAAGGACATCACCGTTGTCCTCGATCCCGAGGCCAAGGAATTCCTCATCGGCAAAGGCTACGATCCGCAATACGGTGCGCGGCCCATGCGCCGCGCCGTCGAGCGTTACCTCGAGGACCCGGTCGCCGAGGAAATCCTCCGCGGCAGCTTCCAACCCGGCCAAGAACTCCATGTGGTCAAAGAAGGCGACAAACTCGCCTTCAAGGTCAAAGGCGGCACCGAGCCTCCCGCCCTCGCCGCGGCCGAAAAGCCGGAGTAATACCGAGGCGGACCCTTGGGCGTCGGGCAGAGGTCCACCGCACCCGCAGACTCACTCAGGCCTCTGCGATCTGGCTTGAGGCAAGCCGGTCCGCGCGGCCGCTAAGCGATAGGAAACTTTTTGACAACCATGCGATACATCGTTGAAACCAACAAAACCCCCGAGGCCGCGGTCGAGGATCTGCGGACCGCCGTGGCCAAGCACGGATTCGGCGTGCTGCATGCCTACGACCTACGGGAAACACTCAACGCGAAAGGATTCCCGCTGGTCCACGCCTGCCACATCCTCGAAGTCTGCAATCCGCAGCAAGCCTCGAAAGTGCTGGCTGCTGACATGGGGATGAACATTGCCCTGCCTTGCCGCATCTCGGTCTACGAGGAAGGAGGCAGAACAAAGATCGCAACCGCGTTGCCGACAAAACTTCTCGGCGCTCTCTCCGACTCCCCCGCCCTCGCCGAGGTCGCGCTGGACGTCGAGACGAAGATGAAAGCGATGATGCACGAAGCAGCGTGAACCGCTGCATCATTGCACCTGCCACGTGCAGCCGATTTGCGGCGGGGGCAGTTCCACTGTCTCTTTCGCGGTTTCGGTCCGCAATTCGCTCAGGCGCACGTCTTTTTCCGGGCTGATGCCCGTGCCGAGCAGCAGGGCGATCTGCGCGGGAGATGATTCCGGCACGGATGCGAGCTTGAGTTGCTGTTGGCCGAGCGGACCCCAAACGGTGGCAGCCACTTGGTAGCCGCCGAGTTGCGCCAAGCCGGCGAGATCGAGCACGGGAACCCAAGGCATCGCGGGCACGAGGGAGAATTTGGCATGGGAGAAAGCGAGAGCACCGGATGGCAGCGCTGCTTGAAGTCCCTGAAATTCGATCATTCCCGAAGGCACGGCATCGCGAAGCAGACCGGCGAGAGAAATATCGACCGCCGCGGTTGCGCCGGCGGCGAACTGCACCGGTGCCGCGGACCGGATGCGAATCGCAGCGTCGTAATTTCCCAGCCATCCGCCGACCTTGAAAGGTGGGGCGAGGGCGACGGTTTTGTTTTCGTTGGCGGCCGGAAGGAGCAATGGGGTTGCGGAGAGCGAAATCTGCGCCGATCCCTCGACCAAATTGATCTCACCCGAAATGGTGCGTGTTTTTTCCCTCCTGCCCGCAACAAGATCGACATCGGCCGCGAAACGGAACTTCTCCGAGTCGACAAGCTGCAATCGCTTGCCGGAAAGTTTCGCGGACGAGGTGATGTTCAGGAAATCGGAGAAACTGCTTTCCCCCTCGAGCGTGAAGGCCCCCCCGCCCATCTTGCCGCGTGCACTTTCGAACTTGGCCCCCGCTCCGGAGAAAACAAACCGTCCGGCGAAATCGGTGACCGGCGCAAGACCGTCGACCGGAACGCAGGTGACTTTGTCCCATTGGAACGCGCCGTCAAACCGCGGTGCGGAGAGTTGTCCTGACATTTTGACCGAGCCGCCAAAAGTTCCGTCCATCGAACGTGCCGACGCAAATTTCTTCAGGTCGAGCACGGGAACGTCGAGTTGCGCGGAGGCAGGTTTCGTGCGGTCAAGAACGCGGAAACCGCCGGAATCATTGCGGCCGAGCAAAGGAATCGACGCGATGAATTTCGCCGCTTCGGTCGCCTCGGGATCGAGTTCGCCCGAGATTTCGAGACGTTGCGCGGCAAGCGAGGCTTTGCCGGCGAACCGCGAAACCGGAATGGTGAAAGAATCGAACGCGGCACGGAACCCGTCGATGGTCAGAATGGATTCACCAGACGGATTTTCCCACGGGCCCGAAGCGTCGAGCTTCCAATCGACGCGGCCCTCGGCCACGGCATCTTGCCCGAAGAGATTTGCCAGCGGCCCGAGGCGCAGATCGTCCGAGCGGATGGCGGCATAGATCTGCCCGCCGGGCAGCATGGTTTGCGACCACGATTTGCCTTCGAGCAAAAGCGGCCAAGAAACCGGAAGGAAGATTTCACTGCGCAAAAGACGCTGTCGCACATTGAAGAGCTGGATGTCCTGGGCCGACAGTCCTTTGGCCGAGAGATAGCACGAGGCGGAGAGCGAAAGGGGTCCGCGGTCGAGAAGCAGGCGACTCACGTATACGTTGCCCGGCGAGTAGGTGGCGGCGAATTTCCCGTTGACCGCAACGGGATTGAGATCGCCGATGAAGCGGACGAGTTCGAGCGAGACGACGCCGGAGTGCGCGCTGCCGGTCCCGTCACCATCCCAGAAAACAAGCGCACCACCCTCGCGCGCCCAGTCCGGAGCGAAACGACCGAGCGGTTCGAGGTAGCGCGAAACTTCGCGTATGCGCGTCTCGAGATGCCCGCGGTAGGCGGGCGTCTGGCCGAGGGAAAATTCACCTGAGGCGCGGAGAAAGTCGGGGCCGTTCTGGAATTCCAACGAGGTGATTTTGGCGGAAGCCCGTTCGAAAACGGCATCAGCCTGCAACGATCCCGGAGGGATGCCGGGCACGCGCAAATCCCATCCGCGGGCCTTGAGCCATCCGGAAGGTTCGCCAAGGCGTCCCGAAACATCGCCCTCGATCGTGAAACCGCCGGAGATTTTGTTGTAGGGTCGGCCGAAAAGCTCGGCCAAGGCGCGGGCGTCCTTCGCGGCGGCGCCAATGTTGAGCGAAACGTCGGATGCGCGCCAATCCCGCCCGGGCAACTGGAGCGATCCACGCGCGGAAACACGGTTCGATTTCTGCTCGAGGAGCAGTTCGTCGATCTTGAGATGCGATCCGGAAAGACTCGCGCCGAGGCGCAGCGAGGAAAACGCGCGCTTCTCCCAGGAAAAATCTTCCGCTTCAGCGCGCAGGGAGGATTGCGAGGCGAGAGGGTCCGACGGATCTCCGTTGAAGGTGAATTTGAGGAGGCCGACCTTGCCGTGCAGGGGATTTTCGAGGCCGAGGAAGCTGCCGAGTCCTTCGAGAGAGAGATCGAAGGCGTTGAGCGCTGCCGTGGTGCGCGATCCGCCGGACCATTCACCGTAGAGGCTGCCGCCGAAAGCGCGGGCCTTGACCGTGAAAGCATCGGGACCGGCGAGCGTGGCGGAAAACATTTCGATGACTGCATCGTCGGCCAAGCTCACATCGGCAACGTAGGCTATGCCGTCGCGCCACGCGGTGGCCCCGCGCATGGCCGGGAAGGTCTTGCTCCACGTGCCGGCCCACAAGCCCGCTTCGCCCGCGCGGAAAGAACCTGTTTGTCCGGCGTCGAGCAAAAGCGAGGCGTCCTTGAGCAGCAGGTGACGGTCGCCGCGCGAGACAAATACTTTGGACGCGTCGATCTCGATGACAAGCGGCCATGACGGATCAAACAAACGGCGCGAGGACGGGGCGGTCGCGGCAGGACCCGCGGCGGACCCGTCATCCAAACGGAACCCGCCGGAGAGCGCGTGCACGATGACACGGCGCACAACGCACCGCGGATCGCGGAAAAGATCGGGCAACGCGGCCATGGCGAGTTCGACTCGGTCCGCGCGGAGATCACTGCCGCGGGCGTCGCACAAGCGGACATTTCCGAGCAGCAGCGGTCCAAAAAAACGCGAGGCAAGGACATCGAACTCCAACTCGTAGCCGGCCGAGCGCGCCAGCGGCGGGAGCGCAAACCGGGCCACCGAACGAAGGAGAGGTGCTTGGGCGATCCACAGTGCGGCGAGAAGAATGACGGCGACCGGGAGCACCCAAACAAAGCGCCGGCGGGTCACGGGACGCGAGGGATCAGTTCGGGTTGGTGCGGCGGTCGACATGGAGCGGCGCGCGGAATGAAAAACTCCCCTAAAAAGTTGCAGCCCTCCTCACCGAGTGGCGAGAAGGGCTGCTGTTCCCCCCAGAACAATCTTTACTAAAGACATGAGCAAAATAGCGCGAGGACGCAGAAAGGCAAGGGCAAAAATCAGAATTTTTTCGCCTCCACGGAAACCATAGATGCAAGTTGCTCAATATGAATATCTTATACATGCAAAAAATTTTCGATTTTTGCGGTCCAGCGGGTCTATTTAAAGATCAGCATCCGAATCCCTACCAAGATCATCAAGATACCGAAGAGACGCGAGAGGGTATCGTTGGAGAGAAGCTTGAGCCAATCGGTGGCGAACCAAGCGGTGGCGGCGGCCCCGATGGCCACCGGAACGGCTATCTGCCATTTGACCATCGAGGCGGCGTGATATTTCGCGGTGGCGACGAGCGAGACAAAGATGATGACGGCCAGTGAGGTCGCCACGGCGGATTTCTGGTCCAGCGCCATGAGAAAAACGAAGGCCGGCACCATGATCAGCCCGCCTCCCACTCCGCAGAGGGCGGCGAGGACGCCGGTGACCGCGCCGAGCGCCAGGCCGAGAAGGATCTGGGCGGCAGTCATGCGAAGGCGGGTTCCTCCAACCATTCGAGGTTGTGGGAGAGCATCGTCTCTCCGTCGAACTCGAAAAATCCGCGGAAGCTCCGCCCCTCGAGAAATCCGGGCAGCCAGTGCCGGTCGTCGGCCCACATGCGCTCGAAGGGAATCTCGTCGCGGCGCACCCAGAGAGGAATGGCCTCGTCGGTCTCGACCGGTTCGCCCTCACAGCCATCGGACCAGAAAACCGAGCAGTGCAATGCGTATCCGTCGGCGAATTGGAAATGGAGTTCGCCGCGCAACTGCGGATCGAACGGCGTGACGCCGAGTTCCTCCTGCACCTCGCGCACAGCGGCTTGCGCCGCGGTCTCTCCCGGTTCGAGACGTCCGCCGGGGCCGTTGATCTTGCCTGCACCGAGGCCGCGCTTTTTGTGGATGAGGAGAATTTCGTCTCCGCGCGTGACGAAACAGAGATTCGCGCGCTCGCGCGGTTGCCAGGTTGACCAATCCGTCTTCACGATTATTTCTGGCGCAGCGGGATGACAAGGACGGGGCATTCGACGCGGCGCAGGACGCCGGTCACCACGCTGCCGGTGAAAAGATGGTAAAGCGCGCCATGGCCGTGCGAACCCATGACAATGAGAGCCGCGCCGGTCTCCTTGGCCGCGGAGAGGATTTCGTCGGCGGGAAGTCCGAACCGTACCTCCGAGGTGCACGAGATACCGCGCGCGGCGATTTCCGCGGAAAGTTTGGCGAGGCGCTCCGACTCGATACGTTTCTCCGCGTCGAGGTCCTGCGAGAACTGCAAC
>JBEDBL010000011.1:0-31149 GCA_041177245.1 Verrucomicrobiota bacterium | reverse complement strand
TGAAGGATCGCGAATGACGAACGAGTGCAGCCATGCGGCGGCTACGGTTGAAGTCCGTGAGGGCTTCGAGCACGGCCGCGCGCTTAGTCTTGGCGCCCGTGAAGCGCATGGCGTCCTTCAGTTCATGCTCCATATCGAACGAATCACCATCCAATAGAGCGGGATCCCCAGGGTGATGTTGAAGGGGAATGTGATGCCGAGGGAGAGGAGTTCAACGAGGCCGGGATTGGATTCGGGCACGGCGTGGCGCATGGCGGCAGGTGCGACGATGTAGCTGGCGCTGGCGCAGAGGATGGTGAAAAGCAGCGCATCGCCCGGCGCCATGCCGATGGCTTTGGCCACGAAGATTCCGAGGGCGGCGTTGACCAGCGGTGCAAGGAGTCCGAAAACAACCAAGGGAAGCCCGGTTTTTTTGAAGAGTCCGATCAGGCGACCGGCATGCATGCCGGTATCGAGGAGGAAAAAGATGACCATGCCTTTGAACAGGCCCGACATGAAGGTCTCGAGCGATTTGCCGTGCGCCGTGCCGGTGACCCAGCCGATGAGCAAACTGCCGAGCAGCAGAAAGACCGACGCGTTGAGGAACGATTCGCGCAACAGCGACGAGGCGGTCGTTTTCGGCGCGGCGAGGACGCGCCGCGGCGCAAACATGCGCACGAGGAAGATGCCTGCGATGATGGCCGGCGATTCCATGAGCGACATGATGGCCACCATGTAGCCGCCGAAGGTCTGGTCGTTGCGGGCGAGAAATTCGGTGCCGACGATAAAGGTGACGATGCTGATCGACCCGTAGGTCGCGGCCATGGCCGCGGCATCGTAGACGGAAAGGAATTTGCGCAGGACGAAAAATACGACGACCGGAACGAGCAGCGCCATGAGCATCGCCGCACCGATGTAGAGAAGAACAGTCCCGCTCAGGCCGGAAGCAGCCAGTTTTGTGCCGCCCGTGTAGCCGATGGCGATGATGAGATAGAGCGAGAAAAGCTTGGGAAGCGGGGCGGGGATTTCGAGGTCGGTCTTGAGCAAAACCGCGGCGAACCCGAGCGCGAAGAAGAGCGCGGCGGGATTCAAAACGTTGGCGATGGCGAGGCTCCAGTCCATTTTGACCGCGTAGATTGCACAGGGATTCTGAGGTCCGGTCAATGCGCGGATCGATAAAAGTAGAAGCGGCGTCCCCGCCGCTGCCACTTTTGCTTTCGCTCGGCGCGCCGAAGTCTAATATCAGCCCCTTATGAGCAAATCCCCCGTGGTCCAAGGTGTCGAAAAAGCCAATGCCGGTTACGTCGCGAGTTTTGGCGACAAAGGCAAACTCCCTCTCCCTCCGTCCTGCCGCTTCACGGTGCTGACTTGCATGGATGCGCGGATGGACCCCGCGAAATTCTCCGGCTTGTCCGAGGGCGATGCGCACGTCATCCGCAACGCCGGTGGCCGCGCGAGCGACGATGCCATACGGTCTCTCGTTATTTCCTACAAGCTGCTCGGAACGAAAGAGTTTTTCGTCATCCACCACACCGACTGCGGAATGGTGCTTTTCAACAACCAGATCATGGGCGATCTCCTCTCGAAGAGCCTCGAGCAGGCTGTGGTCGACGAGAATGGCTGGCGCGACGTGGGGCAGGGACCGGGTTCGTCGGAGGGCGCGAAGATCGACTGGCTGACCTTCACCGACAACCACCAAGCGGTGATCGACGACGTGAAAAAAATCCGGAATCACCCGCTCATTCCGAAGTCGATCCCAGTTTACGGGTATCTGTACGACGTGCGGACGGGCAAACTCGAGGAGATCAAGGAAGCGACCGAAATCGGCAAAACTTCCTGAAGGGCGGCGGCAATTCCGCGTCTTTCTGAGCCAGACGGGGGATGGCACGCTTCGTGCTTTAATACGCATTCCCTGCCGCCATGCCCCTCTTCGACAACTACGAACCCGGCGACTTCTTCGACGAGATGTTCTCGTCGGCTGGGGAGGTGCGTCCTCACTACCGTTTGCTGCTCGAGCGTGCATCCGAGATGTCGCCCGGGGAGTTCAACCTCAAGCGCGGGATCGCCGAGAAATCCTATCTCAATCAGGGCATCACTTTCACCGTCTACAACGACAAGCAGGAGGGGACGGAGCGCATCTTTCCGTTCGACCTGATACCGCGCGTCATCCCGCGCGCCGAATGGGAACAGATCGAGCGCGGTCTCAAGCAGCGCCTCACCGCGTTGAACGCGTTCCTCTACGACATCTACCACGATCAGCGCATCGTGAAGGAGGGCGTCATCCCCGGGGAAATCATCCGCAGCGCGAAGCATTTCCGGCCCGAGTTCTCGGGTTTCAATGTTCCGAAAAACATCTACATCCATGTCTGCGGCACCGATCTTATCCGCGACCGCGATGGGCGCTATCTCGTGCTCGAGGACAACGCGCGGTGTCCATCCGGCGTTTCCTACGTCTTGGAAAGCCGCATGACGATGAAGCGCGTCTTTCCGCAGTTGTTCGGCCGCTACGGGGTGCGTCCCGTCGACCGCTACGCGCAGGACCTGCTCGACGTGTTGCAGCATATCGCGCCGGCTGGAGCGGCGGGCGATCCGGCTGTGGTGGTGTTGACCCCCGGAATCCACAATTCGGCCTACTTCGAGCATTCCTTCCTCGCGCGGGCCATGGGCATCGAAATCGTGACGGGTGCCGACCTGGTCGTGCAGAGCGATCGCGTTTTCATGAAAACGACGAAGGGTCTCAAGCCGGTGCATGTCATCTACCGCCGCATCGACGACGATTTTCTCGATCCGAAGGTGTTCCGTGCCGATTCGTTGCTCGGTGTGCCGGGTCTGGTCGAGGCTTGCCGCAAGGGCAACGTGAGTCTGGCCAACGCCATCGGCACAGGCGTGGCCGACGACAAGGTCGTTTACTATTACGTCCCGGCCATGATCAAATTTTACCTCGGCGAGGAAGCGATCCTGCCCAATGTCGAAACGTATCTTTCCGCGGTCGAGTCCGACCGGAAGTTTATCCTCGAAAATCTGGAGAAGCTTGTTGTGAAATCAGCGAACGAAAGCGGCGGCTACGGCATGCTCATGGGTCCGTCCGCCACACGCGAGGAAATCGAAACCTTCCGCGGCTTGATCGAAGCCGATCCGCGCAATTTCGTGGCGCAACCGGTCGTCGCGTTGTCGCGTTCGCCGACGTGGTGCGATGGACGGATGGAGGGACGCCATATCGATTTGCGGCCTTTTGTCCTCTGCGGCGAGGAGGTTCGCATCATCCCGGGCGGTTTGACGCGCGTTGCCATGCGCAAGGGCTCGCTGGTGGTGAATTCCTCTCAGGGTGGGGGAAGCAAGGACACCTGGGTTCTGGACGGAGGTGACGCGCCATGCTGAGCCGCGTCGGTGATTCCACCTACTGGATCGGGCGCTATATCGAGCGGGCCGAGAACAACTCCCGTTTGCTCGATGTCAACGTGCAGATGCTGCTCGATTTCGGCCGCCGTAGCGCCGAGACGGACCGGCAATTCTGGTTGCCCATCCTGAGCACGCTGGAGGATACCGAGCTTTTCCGGCAACTGCACCCGGAGTTCACCGCGGAAGCGGTGCTCGACTACGTGACATTCGAGGCCCGCAACCCGAACTCGATCCGTTCCTGCATCGGCTTCGCCCGCGAAAACGCGCGGGCCGTGCGCGACCAGATCTCCAGCGAGATGTGGGAGAAGATCAACGGGCTTTATCTTTATTTCCGCGACGGCTCGGCCATGCGCGATTTCCGGGCCAACTCGCACGAGTTTTATGACAGGGTGACCTACGAGTCGCAGCTCATCCAGGGCGTAACCGACGCAACGATGACGCACGGCGAGGCGTGGCGGTTTATCCAGGCGGGCAAGTTCATCGAGCGCGCGGATTGCACCTCGAGAATTCTCGATTTGAAATACCACATCCTCCTGCCCAACGGCGAACAGGTGGGCGGCAATGTCGATATTTCCCAATGGATGTATGTGCTTCGCTCCTGCAGCAGCATGGAGGCCTACCTGAAGATCAAGCGCGGCGATGTGACGCCGTGGGGCGTGGCCGAATTTCTCATCTGCCACGACGAATTCCCGCGCTCGATCCGGTTTTGCGTCGACCGCCTCGACGGCGCGCTGCACGACATCAGCGGGACGGAGGAGCGGCATTTCGCCAACGAACCCGAGCGCCTCTCCGGCCTTTTGCGCTCGCAACTCGATTACGCCACGGTCGACAGCATTTTCCGTCAGGGGCTGCATGAATATCTCGACTCCGTGCAGGCCAGGCTCATCGAGCTGGATGTGGCTTTCCACCAGACATACTGCGCCTACTGAGAGATGGTTTGAGCGGGGCGGCGGATTGGTTTAGCGTCGCGCCGTGAAAATTTTCGTCACCGGCGGGGCGGGTTACATCGGCAGCATTTGCTCGGAGGAGATGCTCAACCGTGGCCATGAGGTGGCCGTGCTTGATAATCTCACCGAGGGGCACCGGGCGGCGGTCGATCCGCGGGCGGTTTTTTACCAGGCGGATTTGTCCGACCGCGAGGCGGTGACGCGCGCGATCGGCGAATTCGCGCCCGAAGCGGTGATGCACTTCGCCGCCAACGCGCTGGTTGGCGAATCGATGACCGATCCCTCCAAGTATTTTCGCAACAATGTTTCCAACGGTGTCAACCTTCTCGACGCGATGGTGGATAACGGAGTGAAGAAATTCGTCTTCAGTTCGACTTGTGCCACGTTCGGTGTGCCCGGCCGCATGCCGATCGACGAGACCCTACCCCAGCAGCCGATCAACCCCTATGGCGAGTCGAAGCTCATGTTCGAAAAAGTTCTGCGCTGGTATGACGAGATCCACGGCTTGCGCTTCACCGCGCTGCGTTATTTCAACGCGGCAGGCGCCTCGGAAAAGTTCGGCGAGCACCACCGCATCGAGACGCATCTCATTCCCAACGTTCTCATGGTCGCGCTCGGGCGGAAAGAGGCGGTGGAGATCTACGGAACGGATTACGAGACTCCAGACGGCACCTGCATCCGCGATTATATCCACATCTTGGACTTGGCCGACGCGCACATCCGCGCTTTGGGGCGCGAACAGAGCGGCTTTTTCAATCTGGGCACCGGCGGCGGAACGTCGGTGCGCGAGGTCATCGACTGCTGCCGCCGCGTCACCGGTCGCGAAATCACGGTCCGCGAAAAGCCTCGCCGGCCGGGCGACCCGCCGCGGTTGATCGCCGCTTCGGACAAAATCCGGGCGGAACTCGGCTGGGAGCCGAAGTTCCAAAAAATCGATGCGATCGTGGAGGGCGCCTGGGCTTGGCATGTGAGGAATCCGCAGGGCTACGCGGCCTGATCGGGACCTGTCCGAGGCGGGGCGGATTTGCTTGGCCTGAATGGCCGGGTGCCCTAGGTTTGATCAAGCATGCGCAAAACCTTCCAGGCCCTGATGGGTCTTATAGTCCTTTGCCTGCCCGCGCGCGCCCAGCTTGGAAGTTTCACCGACGTGCCGGTGGAAATTCGCGCTGACGGCGAGACGCGCTTTGTTGACGGGGTGGCCGTGGCCGAAGACAACGTCCAGATCCACTTCCGCGGCACGGATATCTACTGCGATTACGCCGAATACAACCCCGAAACCCGCGAGGTGCTTCTCGTCGGGAACATCCGCATCTACAATGACGATCAGGTGCTCAACGGCCAGCGCGCTGTTTACAATCTCGAGAGCCGCCAAATGCGTGCGCTGGACTTCGAAGGCGGCAACCAGATTTTCAAGTTCAGCACGGTGAGCATGCGTGCCCCGACGTTGAAGCAATTCCGGGCGCGTTCGATGACCCTGACGACGAGCGACAGTTCCGAGCCCGACTACCGACTGCGCGCCAAATCCGCGCGAATCTATCCCGACGATCGTGTGATTTTGTCCAACGCCACGCTCTACGTGGGCGAGACTCCTGTTTTCTGGTTTCCCTATGTTTACGCACCCATCGGGGAAATGGGGTGGGACATCAAGCCCGGCTTCAATTCCACGTGGGGCGCTTTCCTCCTGCTGGGCTACCGTTTTCCGCTGACCGACAAAACCGATGCGACCGCGCGCTTCGATTATCGTAGCGAGAGGGGCGTTGCGGGAGGTTTCGACCTCGATTCCGTCTATGGTCCGAAGGACAAGAGCACGGCGAAATTCCGTTTCTATTACGCGGACGACACGGACCCGACGGTCAACAACACCGCCTTCTCGCGCAGCGAGGAACCGGAGAACGGGCGCTGGATGGTCTCTTTCCAAAACCGCCTTGTGGTCAACGACGATGTTTACGCGACGGCGGACATCAACGCGATCAGCGACCAGTATTTCCTGCAGGACTACTTTCCCAACGAATTTGTGATCGACCCCCAGCCCGATAACAACATTTCGGGCAACTGGCTGACGGAAAACTTCCAGTTCAACATTCTGGCCCGCTGGCAAATGAACGACTGGCAGCAGGTCACCTCACGTCTCCCCGAGTTCACCTGGACAGCCAAGCAAGCCCCGCTTTTTGGTCTACCGATTTTCTACGACGGCCAGACGCGGCTGGGTTATTTGGAGCGGCAATATCCGGCTGGTTCCACGCCCGAATACATCACCCAGCTTCAGCAGGCCGTCTACAACCCGAGTCTCTTTGCCAACCAGCCTGTCGACTCCACTTCCGAACTCCAGTCCTACAGTGCGGTCCGTTTCGACACCTTCCACCAGATCTCCTATCCGAACACCTATTTCGGCTGGCTGTCCATCATCCCGCGCCTTGGCATCCGCGGCACCTACTACAGCCGAAGCGGCAACTCCGAAGCGGTCTCTCTCGGGGGTGAGTACGACGACGGCGTCTTCCGCCCGATCGTCAACGCCGGCCTCGAGGTTTCCTTCAAACTCTCCGCCAAATACGAAAACGTGCAGTCGAGCTTTTTCGGTCTGGACGGTTTGATGCATGTCATCCAGCCCTACGCGAACTATGCGTATGTCGGAAACATGGGGCCGAGTCCCGATGAAATCCTGCAGTTCGACCGTCTCGTTCCTTCGACCATCCTGCCGTCGCTCGACTTTCCGCAATTTTCCGCGATCGACAGCATCGACACATCCAGCATCTTGCGTCTCGGCGTGCGCAACCGCCTGCTCACGCGCCGCGACAACGACACTTTTGCGTGGTTCAGCCTGGACACCTTCGTCGACGTCAATTTCGACAACCCCTACCTCGATGATCCGGGTGCCCTCTCCAACCTCTACAACAACATCACCTTCAGTCCTGTTCCCTGGTTCAATATTGGCATGTCCACGCAGCTGCCGATCTCCGAAGGCGACGGCAGTTTCACCGATGTGAACACCTTCATGCGCTGGCAACCGATCCGCGATCTGTCCTTCACTATTTCGCAGCGCTATCTCAACGGCAGCCCCTACTTCCAGGATGACAGCCAAGCCTCGGGCGGCGTTTACTGGCGCATCAACGACAACTGGGCGGCCAGCGCTTCGGGTAACTATGATTTCACCTACGACACATGGTATCTGCAGCGCTACATGATCCATCGCGATTTGAGTTCGTGGCTCCTTTCCGCGGGCCTGTTGGTCACCGACAACCGGGCCACCTTCAATAACCAGACGGGAGGTGAAGTCGGCGTCGGTTTTCTCCTCATGATCACTTTGAAAGACGTGCCGCAAGTTAACATCCCGCTGGCCTTCGACGCACTCGGCACGCAACAAAACCAGCAGAACTATTGATGTCCGCCGTTGCCGCGGCGCGTCCGTCGCGGTGGTTTCATGAACGCGCCCATCGCAGTCTTTGATTCAGGGATCGGCGGTCTCACCGTCGTCGGCGCGCTGCGACGCGAACTTCCCGGTGAGGATATAGTCTATCTCGGCGATACCGCCCGCGTGCCCTACGGCGGAAAGTCGCGGCAGACCATCGAGCGCTACAGCGAGGAAATCGCCCGCCTGTTCGTGGACGAAGGCGCGAAGATGGTGGTGGTGGCATGCAACACGGCCTCCGCCCTCGCCCTCGATCATCTCCGTCGCGTTCTCCCGGTGCCCGTCGAGGGTGTGATCGAACCCGGTGTGCGGGCGGCATTGTCCGCGACCCGCACGGGACATGTTGCTGTGATCGGCACCAAAGCAACCATCGGGAGTGGTGCCTACGAGAAAGGATTGCGTTCCGCGCGCCCCGATGTGCGCGTGTCGGCCGTCGCCTGCCCTTTGCTCGTGCCGCTCATCGAGGAGGGAATGTTCGATGACGAAGTCACCGATGCCGTTTTGCGCCGCTATCTCGACTCCCTTTCTACCACGGACGCGGACACGCTGGTCCTCGGTTGCACCCACTACCCGCTGCTCGCCTCGGCGATACAACGCGTGGCCGGAGGGTGTTTCACCTTGGTGGACTCGGCCGCCAATTGCGCGCGTGCGGTCGCGCAGCGTCTTGCCGGGGAAAATCTTTTGGCTCGAGGAGAATCGGGGTCCCTCGGGCTTGGTTTTACGGATCCGCCCGATCGTTTCCTCGAAGTCGCCGGTCGGGTTCTCGGCGTGGCTACCGCGCCCGCGATCTTGCGGGTTGTGCCACCGCTCGGCGGCTGATCAGGCGGCGTTGGCTTGCTCGGACGCCTCAGTCGGCACGGGAACATCCTCGAGCACGGGCTTTCCGCCGAATTTCGGGCACAGGTAACGCGAGGAGGGGCTCCTCGGCCGGCTTGCTCCGGTTGCTTCAGTCAGGCCGCGGTTGCGCAGCGCGTCAAGCGTTGCAGCCAGGAGGGCGCCGCCGATGCCGCGGTTGCGGTATTCCACGAGAACGCATGGGCCGCTCACCAGATGGACGCCGCCCTGTTCCGGTTCTGGATCGTAAACGGATGCGGCGATGACGCGGTTGCCGTGTTGGACGAAGAGGCATGTCGGTTCCTTGGCCAGAGTCTTCATCACGCCCGGCAGCACGGTGCCCTGGATATGCACAGCGCAACCGCTCCACTCCGGGTCGAGATTGTAGCTCGCTTGCACGATGGATACGGCTACGTCGGCCTCCTGCTCGCCGGCCGCCCGCAGGACGAACGGCGCGATCATTTCCTCCGGAGTGCCCGGCAGGGACTTCAAATTCCAAGAGAAGCGCTCCAGCGCTGTAGGCCGTGACGGAATGGACATGATCTCTCCTTGCCTATCCTCAGGACCCGCGGCTGTCGTCGCGGCTGACCCACCAAACGGTGCCGAATAAGGCTGACACAAAAATCGCAAGGGATCCAAAACTCAACATCTTGCGCGGAGCTTAGGGTGCGGGCCGACCCAGTCAATGTCATTCATGGTCCGCGGGGAAAAAGTCGCGCAGCACTTCCCGGTAAACCTCCCGTTTCATCGGCGGCACAAGGTGATAAGGGAAGGAGGCGACTTCCACCCACGCCTGCTCGGTGAACTCTCCGCAGCCGCTCCTCGCATCTACCTGTTCTTCAGCTCCGGGCTCCAGCAGGCAGAGAAAATAAGTCTGCTCCTGCCCAGTGAAACCTCGGCGGTCCGGCCCTGCGGGGAAGTCGTAGCGATAGCCGCCGCGGCTCGAGGCGATGCGGTAGTGACCGGGCCGCAGGGCCACTTCCTCCTCAACCTCCCGGCGCAGGGCTTCCTCTTCCGGTTCGTCCTTATCCGCGCCGCCTTGAGGGAACTGCCAGCTCTCGGGATAGTCCGAGCGTTGCGCGATGAGGATCAGGCCGTCGGACCGCTGCAGGATCGCGGCCACGTTCCGGCGGTAATGCTTGGCCATAGCGCGGCATGTTGGACTCCTCTTGCCTGCGCGGCAAGCGAGCGGCGAATTGCCAAAAACCCTCCGCGCATTAATCTGCAAGCGAATCTCTACGCTCTTGAATCACGCCTCTGCAAGACCCCAGCATGAATGCGGTGTGTTCGGTGTCTTCGGGCACGAAAATGCGGCGCTTCTTTGCTATTACGGCCTGTTTGCCTTGCAGCACCGCGGGCAGGAGAGCGCCGGGATTGTGACCTGCGAGGGACCCGGTCATCCGTTCCATGTGCACCGCGCCATGGGCCTTGTCTCGCGCGTCTTCGATTCCGATGCGCTCGCAAAATTGAAAGGCGACCGTGCCATCGGCCACGTGCGCTACTCGACGACCGGATCAAGCACTTTGGCCAACGCGCAGCCTCTCGTTGCCGATACCGTGAGGGGACCTTTGGCCGTCGCGCACAACGGAAACATCGTCAATGCCGTGCAACTGCGGACCGAGTTGGAAAATGCCGGTTCCATTTTCCAGACCACGGCCGACAGCGAAATCATCCTGCACCTTCTCGCGCGACAAGCGGCCGCCGGCGAGCCGGCCGCCGCACTCCGTGTGCTCCAAGGTGCCTTCAGCCTGGTCATGCTCACGCCCGAAGCGCTGGTCGGCGTGCGCGATCCGCGCGGATTCCGTCCGCTCGTGCTCGGGCGCCTCGGCGAAGCGCATGTGCTTTCCTCGGAAACGAGCGCCTTCGATCTCATCGGCGCGAAGTTCGTGCGCGAGGTCGAGCCGGGCGAGGTTGTCGTCATCGATGCCGATGGTGTCCGCTCGCTGCGCCCGTTCGCATCGGCCCCTCCGGCCTTCTGCATTTTCGAGCTGGTCTATTTTGCGCGGCCCGACAGCAACCTCGGAGGCCGCAACGTTGCCGAGATGCGCGTCGAGATGGGCCGGCGTCTCGCGCGGTCCGGTCCCGTCGCGGCGGACATCGTCGTGCCTGTGCCCGACTCGGGCAACTACGCGGCGCAGGGTTACTCCGAGGCCAGCGGCATTCCGCTGGCCCATGCGTTCGTGCGCAACCACTACATCGGCCGCACTTTCCTGCAGCCCTCGCAGATGATCCGCGACTTCGATGTGCGGGTGAAACTCAACCTCATCGGCGACGCCGTTCGCGGCAAACGCGTGGTCGTTGTCGACGACTCCATCGTGCGCGGCACAACGGCGCGTGCCCGCGTGGTCAATCTCCGCGAGAGCGGAGCCACCGAAGTCCATCTCCGCATCAGTTGCCCTGCCCACCGGTTTCCCTGCCACTACGGCATCGATTTCCCCGACCCGCAGGAACTTCTTGCCAACCGCATGACCACCGGGGAAATCGTGAAGTTCCTCGGTGTGGACAGCATCGCCTACCTCTCGCTCGACGACATGATCGCCTCCACCGGTTGGCCGCCGGATGCTTTTTGCACGGCGTGCTTCACCGGGGACTATCCGCTGCCTGTCGGTGAGGTTGGCGGTAAAGACATCATGGAGAACCGGCCTTCGCGCGCCGGGTTTTTCAGCGCCGGGGCACCGGGACTCTTCGACAATCTGCCGGCATGAAACGCAAAACTTCCGCTTATGCGCAGGCGGGCGTCGATATCGGCCTCGGCAACGCGCTCAAAGACCGTTTGCCCGCCCTCGTGCGCAGCACGCACGGTCCGATGGTTCTCGGCGGAATCGGTGCGTTTGGCGGACTTTTCCGCGCGTCCTTCGCGGGCATGAAAGATCCCGTGCTCGTCGCGAGCATGGACGGCGTCGGGACGAAGTTGAACATCGCCATGCTAGCCGGTCGCCACGACACGGTGGGAGAGGATCTGGTCAACCACTGCGTCAACGACATCGCGGTGATGGGAGCCCGTCCGTTGTTTTTTCTGGATTATCTCGGTGCGGGCAAGCTCGACCCGCATGTCTTCACCTCGGTGGTCGGCGGACTTGCCCGCGGTTGCCGTCGCGCCGGATGCGCGTTGCTCGGCGGCGAAACCGCGCAGATGCCCGGCCTCTATCGCGGCAAAGATTACGATCTCGTCGGCTGCATCGTCGGCGTGGTCGATCGGGCGCGCATTCTCGATGGTTCCCGCGTTCGTCCCGGCGACGCCCTTGTTGCCTTGCCCTCCAACGGGCTCCACACCAACGGTTACACTCTCGCGCGCAAAGTTCTTCTCGGAAAAATAAAGCTGCGCGTCACGGACCGTCTTCCCGGTTCGCGCCGTTCGGTGGGCGGCGAACTTTTGCGCGTGCACCGCAACTATGAACCCGCCCTGCGCTCGCTTTCGCCGCGGTCGCTGCACGCGGCGGCGCATATCACCGGCGGGGGTCTGCCCGACAATCTGCCGCGGGCTCTTCCGCCCGGATGCCGCGCAGTCATCGAACGGAGTGCTCTGCGCATCCCGCACGTGTTTCGCCTCATCGCCGAGAAAGGCCCCGTCTCCGCGGAAGAAATGTTCCGTGTCTTCAACATGGGCGTCGGGATGGTGCTGGTCGTTGCGCCCGGGCAGGCTGCCGCGATCGCGAAAAAACTCGGCGGGCGCATCATCGGAGAGGTGGCCAAAGGGCTGCGCGGCGTGCAATTTGTCTGAGGATCATGGCTGCGTTCTGGAAAAAAGGCTTGGGGATGGGCGTCGGCGCCGGATTGCTCGGTGCCACCGTCGTCGCATTGCGTCTGCGCGCGAGACCTCTTCCGCAGCCATCGCTGCCCGATGTCATCTCACCCTCGGTTTTCGCGCGTCGCGTGCAGCGCACCACGCGCGGGCAGATCGTTTATCACGCCAGCGGGGAAGGGGAACCGCTTGTTTTCCTGCACGATCTTTTCCCCGGCGCGGCATCCTACGAGTGGTCCAAGGTCTACCCGGAGTTCGCCTCGAGCCACCGTGTTCTCGCCCCGGATTGGATCGGCTTCGGCGAAAGCGAGAGGCCTCATCGTGCCCTGCGTGCGGAGGACTATGCGCAGAGTCTGCAGGAATTCGTTCGCGCCACATGCGGCGGACGCCGCCCTCTGCTCGTCGGTTCCGGCCTCGGCGCCGCGCTGGCCTGCCTCGCCTCCGCGCAACACCCGGAATTGGCCTCGCGCCTCTTTCTTTTTCATCCGGCCGGAACCGCCGATTGGCTTGCGCCGTGGGTTCCTTCGCCGTTGCGGTCCGCAGCATGGACAACGCGTGGTCGCCATTGGATTTACGAACGATACATGGCGAAGCCCGCCGGCATCGAACGCTGGCTCGCAGGCCGTCGCAGTGCGGGCGATCCGCTCGTGTTGAGCGAAGCGGTATCCGTTTACGCGTCCTTCGCCCGGCAATACGGCGCGGAATGGGCCGTGGCACGTATCATGTCGGGCAGATTCCGTTTGGAGGCGTTGCCCGAGATGGAACGTCTTTGCGTGCCCACCGTTGTCTGGTGGCCGATGCGCGCGGGGGAGGTTCCCGGGGGACTTGGCGGGCGCGCTCCCATCAGGGTGGATTGCCTGGAAGAGGCGGGGGCTCTGGCTCCTCTGGACCGCGCCGCTGAACTCGCGGCACGGCTGCGGACAGAGTTATTCGAGCCCGTCCGCTTGGCTGCGGGTTGAGCGGAGATTGACATCACCACCCGCGGTCGGGCATTCTATCCGGCCGCAATAATTCTTTCCGACCATGTCACAAACTGAAGTCATCCTGACCACCCTAGTACCCGGCTTGGGAGCCGAGGCAGATATTGTCAAAGTCCGCCGTGGACACGCCCGCAATTTCCTCATCCCGCGCGGCATGGCCCACGAAGTCACTCCCGGCGCATTGCGCATGACCAATTCCCTCAAAGCCCGCCGCGCCGAGCGCGAGGCCCGCGAACTCAATGAAGCCGAAGAACTGGGCCGCCGCCTTTCCAAGGCCAAGCTCTCCTTCGTTCTTGAAACAGGGGAAAGCGGAAAAGCCTTCGGTGCCGTCACGTCCAAGGATATTGCCGAGAAACTCCAAGCCGAGACCGGACACGAGGTCGACCGGCACCGCATCGCTCTCGAGCGTCCGATCAAAGAATCGGGCGACTTCACGGTCGATGTGCGCCTCCATCCCGAAGTGCACGCCAAGCTGAAAGTTTCGGTAACTGCCAACTCGGCCGCGCCTGCCGGCGATGCCGACGGGGATGAAGACGGCCGCAAACCGCGCGCGCGTCGCGCCCCCAAGAAGGAAACTGCCGATCCGGCCGAGGCCTGAGACTTTTTCCGTCTCAGCGTTTGACCGCGCCGCCTCCGCGGACGCAAACTTGTCGTCCCCGCGCGTCGGGCTGAGCCAACGTCTCCCGCGCCGGGCCGAATCCCCATGATGCCCCCCGTCGATCTCACCGGTCCTGCCGCAAGGCGCACATCGCCGCCGCGTCGCAACGGGAATGGTGCGCCGAAGCCCGCTGCGGTTTCCGCCGACCCGCACCGCCAACTGCCGCAAGCCATCGATGCGGAAAAAGGTCTGCTCGGTTCGATCCTTCTCTCGCCGCGCGAAGTGCTCAACGATTGCGCCGACCAGATCGACGAGGAAGCGTTCTACTCCCCGGCCCATGGCGCGATCTTCCGCGTGCTCCTTGAAATGTGGAACGCGAACCACGAGGTCGATGTCATCACGCTGACCAACCGCCTGCGCGACCTCGCGCAACTCGATGCGGTGGGCGGTCCGGGCGCGGTGACTGAGCTTTACGGCTATGTGCCGACCGCGGCCAACGCGCCGCACTACCTCGAGATTGTCCGCGAGAAATGGCTGCTGCGCAAAATGATCGCGGCCTGCACCACCTCCGCCGCACGCTGCTACGAGGAGCAGGCCGATGTCCCGCAGCTGCTCGACGATGTGGAGCGCGAGATTTTCACCATCGGCGAAAAGCGGCTGCGCAAGGGCGCCCCGCTCATGCGGGAGGAGGTTTTCACCGCGCTGGAGAACATCGAAAAAATGTACCAGCAGCGCGGGCGCATCAGCGGTCTCGCCACGGGCTTCTCCGTTTTCGACCAGATGACCGACGGCCTGCATCCGGGCGAGATGATCATCGTCGCCGCGCGTCCCTCCATGGGCAAAACCGCGCTGGCTATGAACATCGTCGAACACGTGGCCCTCGAGCTCGAGGAACCCAAAGCGGTCGGCGTTTTCAGCCTCGAAATGAGCACCCAGCAGCTCGTGCAGCGCATGCTCTGCTCCCGTGCGCGGGTGAACATGAAAAAAATCCGCTCCGGCATGCTGGCCCGCGCGGAGCACGGGAAGCTCAACGACGCTGCGGCGGCCCTCAGCGAGAGCAATATTTTCATCGACGACACGCCCGGCCTCACCATCCTCGATCTGCGCGCCAAGGCGCGCCGCATGCGCGAGCGCCACCGCGTCGAACTCATCGCCATCGATTACCTCCAGCTCTGCCGTTCGACATCCAAGCGCGGTCAGGACAACCGCCAGATCGAAATTGCCGAGATTTCCGCGGGCATCAAGGGGCTGGCCAAAGAACTCGAGATTCCCGTCATCGTTCTCGCCCAGTTGAACCGCCAGCCCGAACAACGCGGCGGCGGCAAGCCCCGCATGTCCGACCTGCGTGAATCCGGTTCGCTCGAGCAGGATGCGGACTTGGTCGCGCTACTCGTCCGTCCCGAGGTTTACGAAGAGGACGAGGAGACCAAGTCCGACCTGGCCGGCAAGGCCGAGTTGATCATCGCCAAGCAGCGCAACGGCCCGATCGGGGAGGTGCCGCTCACCTTCATCAAGGAATACACGCGCTTCGAGAACGCCGCTTTCGAGCGCGAGGCCCCGCCCTCCTCCTACGAAGGCGAATGACCGTCGCCGGTGAACACCGGCACGAAAGAGAATTTGGTCCCGTCGAACAGACCGAGATCGCTTAGTTTCAGCGCGGGGATGACGAGCAGGGCCAGGAAGGAAAGCGTCATGAAAGGTGCATGCAACTTGCTACCTAGTTCCTTGGCCTCCTTCGTCAGTTCGGCGTAGCCCTCGGCCACTTCCTCGGCATAGCCATCGCTCATCAGACCGGCCACGGGGAGGGGGAGAACTTTGTCCTCCGCGCCCTCCGCCGCTACCGCGATACCGCCTTCGGCCGCGATGAGAAGATTGACCGCGCGCGCGAGTTCCCCATCGGATGCGCCCACCGCGACGATGTTGTGGCAATCGTGAGCCACGCTCGATGCAATCGCCCCGCGCTTGAGCCCGACGCCGCGCACGAAAGCCACCGCCGGCGGCATGTCCGCGTAGCGGTTGACCACGGCGATCTTGAGAATGTCGCGCGTGGGATCCGCCTCGGCGAATCCGTCCCGCACCCGTGCATCCGCCTCGGCCGCGCCGGTCACGATCTGTCCGTCGATCGCCTCGATGACCCGGATTTTCCCTTCGCCCGCCGGCACTCTGAAGTCCTCCGGCTTTTTCGGCGTGGCGTGGAATTTGTTGGCCCGCGGCGATTTTGTCCGCGGCAGCAGTGATTTTCCACCGCGTGCCACGCACTTGCCGTCGATCCATGTCTCCTCGACCTTGAATCCCGTGAGGTCGTGCAACCGCACGAAATCCGCCGGGTCGCCGGGCCGCATCAGGCCGCTGCGCAATCCGTAGTGCTCGACCGGGTTGAGGCACGCCGCGCGCAGCACCTCGAAAACCTGGACGCCCTTGGCCACGGCGCGGGCGCAAAGGGTGTTGATGTGGCCCTCGAGAAGTTCGTCCGGATGCTTGTCGTCGCTGCAGAGCATGCATTTCGACGGATGTTCGTTGAGCAGCGGCCAGAGTTCCTTGAAGTTCTTCGCCGCGGAGCCTTCGCGGATGAGGATCTTTTGCCCGAGGCCGATTTTTTCGCGCGCCTCGTCGATCTGGAAACATTCGTGGTCGGTCTCGATGCCTGCGGAAACATACGCTTTCAAATCTTCGCCGCGCAGTCCCGGTGCGTGCCCGTCGATGTGCTTGCCGTGCTTTTTCGCGATCTCGATTTTTCTCATCACTTCCGGATCGCGGTGGACCACGCCGGGAAAGTTCATCATTTCGGACAGGTAGACGAGTGTCGGATCGGCGCAGAGTTCCTCGATCGCGTCGGGTCCCATCGTCGCGCCCGCCGTCTCGAAGCTGGTCGCGGGAACGCAGGAGGGAATGCCGAAGTGGATTTTGCAGGGGGTTTGCGCCGCGAGCTTCTGCATGTAACGCACGCCTTCGATGCCGAGGACATTGGCGATCTCGTGCGGATCGGAAACCGTGGCGACCGTGCCGTGGATCACCGCGATCCGCGCGAATTCCGGGGGTGTGAGCATCGAGCTTTCGATATGCACATGGGCATCGACAAAACCCGGGCACAGGTAGCTTTCCTCCGTGACGCTGTGGTCTTCCCGGACCGTGGCGATTTTGCCGTCCTTCACCTCGATGTAGCCCGGATAAATTTTCCGGTGGAAGAGATCGACGATTTTTCCGCTGTGCTTGGCTGTGCCAGGGGTGTTCACCCGCTCACCTTACGCCTGCTCTGCGAAGCGCCGCAAGGCTGTCAGGGTCCGTCTGACGGGAAGACCTACCACATTCGAGCGGCTGCCTTCCACCGACTCGACCAGCATCTCGCCGTGTTCCTGCAAGGCGTAGGCGCCGGCTTTGTCGAGCACGTCCACTTTCGCGAGATAGGCTTCGATCGTCTCGGAAGCGAGCGGACGGAACTGCACGTGCGTTGTTTCATGGAATTCGATTTGTAGATGCGGTTCGAGACGGATGAGGTGCACGCCGGTGCAGACTTCGTGAACACGGCCGGAGAGTCGCGCGAGCATTTCGCGCGCTGCCTCGGGACTTTCCGGTTTGCCCAATGCCGCGCCGTCAAGCCAGACGAGCGTGTCCGCACCCAGCACCACCGATTGCGGATGATGCTGCGCGATCTCCGCGGCTTTGGCCCGCGCGTTCCATAACACGAGGGGTCCCAGACCCAGCGATGCGTCGGCGATTTCCTCGGCATCCGAGGAAACAACTTTGAGGTCGGTCACTCCGGCCGCGGCGAGCAACTCGCGCCGGCGCGGCGATCGTGACGCAAGGACCAGCGGCGGGATCAATAGAAGTCGCCGTCGTCCGGGAACCCGTGGTCGTGACGGATTGTTTCGAGTCGGCGCCGCGTGCGTCGGCCTTCACCCAGCTCGCGATTGACGCGAACTCCCGCTCCGATGAGGAGCGGAACAGTCGCGGCCAGTCCCGCGATGAGCGCGACGAGCCCGAGTCTTTGCCTCGAGTCTTTGCCGAGTTGATCGGCGAGGAGAAGGCCAGCGCCGGCACCGACGGCCATCTCGGCTGCGGCCGCGAGGGAGGTGGCGGACAGGTTCTGTGTGAATCTTTCCAAGAGACGAGCCATGATGCCGAACCCATACCCTGTTTCCGGCTCGGGCGCAACTCGCAAGCGCAGGGCTCCGAGAGGGATTGCAGGACGCGCCCGAAAATCGTCTCATGGCGCCGATGTCCGCCCACCTCCATGTTCTCATCCTCGCCGGCGGCAGCGGCGAACGTTTCTGGCCTTACAGCCGCCGCGCCCAGCCCAAGCAGATGCTCAAGCTGTTTTCCGACCGCACCATGCTGGAAGAAACCATCGGGCGGCTCGGCAGCGATGTTCCTCCCGAGCGAATCTTCGTGCTGACCAACCGTGAGCAGGAGGAAGCGGTTCGCGCGGCGTGCAGTTCCCTGCCTGCGGAAAACATCGTGGCTGAACCGGCCAAACGCGACACCGCTCCCGCCGTCGCGCTGGGGGTCGGTCTGATTTTGCGCCGCGATCCTCAGGCGGTCATGGCCGTCCTTCCCGCCGACCATCTCATCAAGGACGAGGCTGCTTTCCGCCGCGATCTTCTCGCCGGGGCGAAGACCGCCACCGAATCCGGGGCGCTGCTCACCATCGGCATCAAGCCGACCTGGGCCTGCCCGGGCTTCGGCTACATCGAGCAGGGAGAACGCATTTCCGGCGATCCCGCCATCTACGAGGTGAAAAGCTTCCGGGAAAAACCGAGCGCCGAGATAGCTGAGTCGTTCCTCAAGCAGGGCAACTTCCGCTGGAATGCCGGTATGTTCATCTGGTCGATCCCGGCGATCATGGGCGAATTGACCAAGCACGCGCCCGAGTTGGCCGCCTTCGTCGCACGTATGCGGACGGTGGATGACCTCTCGGCATTGCTGGAATCCGATTTTGCCGCGCTTCCGAAAATTTCCGTCGATTACGCGATCATGGAAAAAGCCGCGCGCGTGCTCGAACTCGAGGCAACTTTTGATTGGGACGACGTGGGTAGTTGGCTCGCCGTGGCCAAATATCTCGAATCCGCCGACGGCAACGCGGCGAACTGTCCTGTCACCGCGCAGGACTCCGGGAACAACATCGTCTTCTCCAGCGGACGCAGGCACGTGGCGCTGGCCGGAGTGCGGGATCTCATTGTTATCGACACGGGCGATGCTTTGCTTGTCTGTCACCGGAGTGAGGCTGAAAGCATCAAAAAGCTCGTGCCGCGCGTACCCGCGGAATTGCAATGAAGTTGAGGGTTGAGGGATGAGGAAAAAATACTTCACCGAATCTGTGGTTCTCTCCGCGCAGGCCCTCTCTCAGCTCTCATCCCTCAACCCTCAACTCCTCCCATGAGCCGCGTGATGGCAGTCGACCTCGGTTCCGTGCGCACGGGCGTTGCGGTGAGCGACGAACTCGGCATGCTCGCGCAGCCTTGGAAAACGTTGCCCGGCGGCGACAAGACCATCGATGCCATTGTCTCCGCCGTCGCGGAACTCAAGCCCTCGCGCGTTCTAGTCGGGCTTCCGCGCAACATGGACGGAACCTATGGCCCGGCCGCGGAAGCGGCGCGTGCTTTCGCCGATCTCCTGCGGGCGCGCATTGAGTGTCCGGTCGATCTTTGGGACGAGCGTCTGACCACCGTCTCGGCGCAGCGCGCGCTGCGCGAGAGCGGAAGAAAGGCCCGCGACCAGCGCGGCGTGGTCGATCAGGTGGCCGCGCAATTTCTTTTGCAAAGCTGGCTCGACCGTTCGGCATGCGCCTGAAGCTCACGCTTGCCTACGATGGTGCGGGCTTCCGCGGTTGGCAAACCCAGCCCGGAGGCGGTGCCGTGCAGGATGTCATGCAGGAGATGATGACGCGTCTCGCCGGCGGGAAAAAAGTTTCGGTTCAAGGTTCGGGCCGCACCGACGCGGGTGTGCACGCGCTCGGTCAGGTCGCGCATGCCGATGTGCCCGACGTGCGCGGCAGCGCCCGGTTCTGGTTGCATGCGCTCAACGCGGTGCTTCCGCCGCAAGTCCGCGTCATGTCCTGCACGGCGGCACCCGAAAATTTTCATGCCCGCCTTTCGGCCGCGGGAAAAATTTACGAATACCTCCTCTGGACGGCGCCCATCCTGCAGCCGCACTGGGCCGGTCGTTGCTGGCATTTGCGGGGGGTGGACGTCCCGGCGTTGCGTCGCGCGGGGAAGATCGTGACCGGACGCCACGACTTCGCCGGTTTTTCGGCGAACCGCGGCACGCCGGTCGGTGACACGCGGCGACACCTGCGCCGTGTCACGGTCGCCGCGGAGGGTCCGCTCGTGCGCATACGTTTCGAGGGCGACGGATTCCTCTACAAAATGGTGCGAATGCTTGTCGCTGCCATGGTTCGCGTGGCGCAGGGGAAGTCGGTTCCCGAAGATCTTCGCGCGCGGCTTGCCGGCCGCGGCGCCGCGTTGCCGCGCGACGTGGCGCCGGCCGACGGCCTCTACCTCGCCCGCGTGCGTTACCCCAAGGGGCGTCAATCGGGTTGAACTGCCACCATCCGGGAACTTACTTTCCACCTGTGCCCGCCGCGCGCTCCTTTTTCTCCCGGATTTTTTTGCCGGCGGTTTTCTTTGTCCTGTGTTGCCTCGCCGCGGCGCGCGCGCAAATTTCCGCCGAGGAGCAACGCAAGCGCGAAATGTTTCTGCGCGCCCGCGAGGCTATTGTCCCCGAGCCTGCCTCCACGCCTGCTCCTGTTCCGGCGAAACCGAAACCGCGCCCCCGTCCGGCCGAGACCCCGCGCCGTCCCGCGCCGCGTCCCGAACCTCCGCCCGAACCCAAAACGACACCGAAGCCTGCGAAGGCCGAGCGCGGCGAGGAACCCGTGGAGCAACTTCCTCCGCCCCGCGAGGCGGAGCCTGCGCCGCAGCCCAAAGCGGTGGAGCGCGACCAAGAGCAGGGTAGGGATGAAGAGCCGATCGAAAAACTCCCGCCCCCGCGCGATGACCAGCCGGCACCGAAGCCCGAGCCAGTAAAGGAAGAAAGCGATGGCTTTCCTGTCCCGCGGGAGCAACCGACACCATTGCCGACGCCCTCGCCGCAGGTTACTCCGCAGGATGTTCCCGCGGCGCCGATCACCATCGAAAAATCCGGAGTCGAGGAAGAGCAGGGCCTTATGCCCACGCCACCGCCGGAAAGACGCGGCTGGTTCGGTTTGGGCGGTGGACCACGCTACCGCTATCTCACGCGCGGCGTGCGCGCGGCGATCGATCGCGCACCAGTGAAACGGGGGCGATGGCAATACATCATCGTGCACAACAGCGGCACCCGGCAGGGTAATGCGCGAGTCTTCGAGAATTATCACCGCAACGTGCGGCGGATGCAAAACGGTCTCGCCTACCACTTCGTCATCGGCAACGGCACATCGTCCGGCGACGGTGAGATTGAGATCGGCCCTCGCTGGACCAAGCAGATCAACGGAGGCCATGTGGCCAGCGACTACCTCAACAACATCTCTATCGGGATTTGCCTCGTCGGCGATTACAACCGCGATCGCCCCACCGAGGCGCAACTCGCCGCCGTCGATGAACTCATCCGTTACCTCCGCGGTCGCGTCGGAAAAACCAAAGGCCGCATTTCCATCGTCAAGGCGCACCGCGAGATCAATCCCAAGCCGACCGATTGCCCCGGCAACCGATTCCCCTACCGCTGGCTGCACCGGAGATTCGACTGATGCGCCTCGGAATCACCGGTGCTTCCGGATTTATCGGCCGCCGCGCGACCGCCATGGCGCTCGGGCGCGGGTGGGATGTCGTTCCCTTCAGCAGAGCCCCCCGCGACGCGAACACGCGCAAATTTGTCCCCGGCGAACCGGCCGATGTCGAAGGACTCGATGCCGTGCTGCACCTGGCGGGAGAATCCGTGCTGGGTCTTTGGACCGAAGACAAGCGCTCGCGCATCATGAACAGCCGCGTGCTCGGCACGCGCTCCATCGTCGAGGGCTTCGCGCGAGCCTCGCGTCCGCCGCGTGTGCTGATCGGCGGATCCGCCACCGGCTATTACGGGGACACCGGTGACCGTGAGGTGGATGAAAGTTCGCCAGCCGGCCGCGGATTCCTCGCCGATGTCTGCCGCGCGTGGGAGGCCGAAGCAATGCGCGTCGAAAATTCCCGCGTCGTCCTGCTGCGCACCGGGTTCGTGCTCGGGCGCGATGGCGGGGCGATGAAATTGGTTTTGCCTGTTTTCCGCTCCGGACTCGGCGGACGTCTCGGCAGCGGCAAACAATGGATGTCCTGTATCCATGTGGACGACGTCGCAGGCATGTCATTGTGGGCGATCGAAAACGAACATATCCGCGGCCCTCTCAACGCCGTTATGCCTCGGCCCGTCACTAACACCGAATTCACCCGTGACGTCGCGCGCGCCGTCCATCGCCCCGCTGTTTTTCCTGTGCCGGCATTCATCATGCGGATTGTGCTCGGTCGCATGTCTTCGATGCTACTGCAAAGCTCCCGTGTCCGCCCCGCGGTGGCGGAAAGCCTCGGCTACGGCTTTGCCTTCGCCGATTTTCAGAGCGTCTGTACCGCGATCGCCCGTTGAGAAACGTCTTGTTCGCGCCCTGCGCGCGGGGAAATCTGTTCGTCCTACGTGATGTCCGACCGTCCTCCTCTCATCGATCTCCACCGCCATCTCGACGGCAGCGTCCGTCTGGAAACAATCCTCGATCTCGGGCGCAAGCACGGCATCCCGCTGCCGGCTGATACCCTCGAGGGACTACGTCCGCATGTGGTGGTGAACACGCCGCAGCCCGGCCTCATCGAATTTCTGGCCAAGTTCAAATGGATGACCGCCGTGCTCGCCGACTACGATGCGTGTCGGCGCGTGGCGCGCGAGAATGTCGAAGACGCGCGGCGCGAAGGGATCCGTTACATCGAGTTGCGGTTTAGTCCGGCCTTCATGGCCGACGCGCACAACCTCGATCCTTCGCGCGTCACCGCCGCGGTGATCGAGGGCGTGCGCGAAGGTGAGGCCGCGACCGGCGTGCGGGCCAACCTGATCGGTATTCTCACCAGAACCTACGGACCGGTGCGCGCGCGGCGTGAATTGCGCGCTCTCCTCGACCACAAAAAGGAAATCACGGCGCTCGATCTGGCCGGGGACGAAGGCAATTGGCCCGCCGAGTTGTTCGTCGAACACTTTGCCGAAGGGCGCCATGCCGGATGGCACGTCACGGTGCATGCGGGCGAGGCGGCCGGCGCGCAGAGCATCGTCACAGCAATAGAAAAGCTCGGTGCCACGCGCATCGGACACGCGGTGCGTGCGACGGAAGATCGGGCCGTGATGGATCTGCTGCGCGGACGCCGCATCGGCGTCGAGGCCAACCTGACCAGCAATGTGCAGACCAGCACCGTGCCCGACTACGCGAGTCATCCTTTGAAAAAATTTCTCGAGGCCGGCCTGCTCGCCACGATCAATACGGACGACCCGGCAATCAGCGGGATCGATCTGGCCTACGAACTGGACGTGGCGGCGCCCTCTGCGGGTTTGGACGAGGCTCAGATCTTCCGTGCGCTGCAAAATGCTTGGGAAATCGCTTTTTTGGAGCCGGGGGAAAAGGCGCGCCTTCTCGGCGTTGGCTGATCGTCCGCGCTGGAAATCGTGGTGCGGGTTGGTCTAATTAGACCATGCGAACCTTTGCGCGTCTTTTGCTCGCCCCGTTGTTTTTCGCTCCCGCGGTGCTTTTGGCAGGCCCGGTCACGGCCTACGAGGCCCTCATCTCGGTCGGGCGGCAGAAGGGCAACGCTTATCTGGACAACATGATCGAGATGCGGGCTGTCGAAGGCGCGCCGCAACCGGATCAGTGGACCGCAATTTTTCGCGATGCCTCCGCACGCGGCGGACTGCGTGAGTTTGTCGTCAATAGTAAGGGTGTCGCTTCGGAACGCACGCCGTTGCGCGCGGAGGACGCGCTGCTCGTCGCTCCCGCCATGCCTTATGCGCAGTTGAAAATGGATTCGAAAGGCGCTTTCACCGAAGCGAACAAGATCGCGACCCGAGCGAGGCTCGGCTTCGACTCGGTGAGTTACCGGCTGCATTCGCGCAACGGAGCGCCGGTCTGGACTTTGCGCCTGCTCGACAGCGGGCGCCGCGAAGTCGCCTCTTTGGCTCTCTCGGCCAAAACCGGCGCGGTTGTCACGCCGCTGGCCACAAGTTCCGGACCTTCGACCACGACCGCCGCCACCGCGCCCGCCGATGGTCGTCCTCTCGGCGAGCGCTGGGCCGAGGGAGGGGGATTGGTCGGGCACATGACGCGGTGGAGCGAGCGCACTTGGGATGCGACGACAAACACGGCCAACAACGTTACTCGCAGCATGGAAACATTTTTCGTCGGCAAACCGACCAACGCACCAGTCACGCCACGCTGAGCCATGCTCGATGCTCCCGCCTTCATTGTCGTCCTGTTCGTCGCGGGATTTCTTCTCATTGCCGCGGAGGTTTTCGTTCCGGGTCTGATTGTCGGGACGCTCGGCTTCCTCTGCCTCGCCGCGTCAGTCGGTCTGGTTTTTTATCACTACGGCGTGCTGGCCGGGTCCATGGCCGCGCTTGTCGTCGGAACGCTCAGCATCGGTGGTTTGATTGTCTGGTTGAATATTTTCCCGAAAACTTTCATCGGCCGCCGCATCGTTCTCAGCCGGCGGCAGGATTCGGGGGCGCCGCGCGAGTCCTGTTTGGTCGGCGAGACCGGAATGGCCCTGACCGCCCTGCGGCCCTCCGGCGCCGCGCGCATCGCGGGCAAACGCGTTGATGTTACGGCACTTGGGGAATTTCTCGACGAAGGGTCGGAGATCACCGTGGTGGCAGCCGACGGCTTGCGCTTGGCCGTGCGGCGAAAAGACGGGTTGGAGCCCGCGGCTCCGACTGTCTAATCTAACTCTATGGGTTCCATTATCTTCACCGCGGCCATCGGCTTGGCTTTTGTTGTCGGCCTCGTCCTTCTTGTTGTCCTCTTCAACTTCTTCGGCATCTGGCTGCGCGCCAAGATCGCCGATGCGCCGGTTTCCTTCGCACGTCTCGTCGGCATGCGCCTGCGTCGCGTGCCGGTCGGCATGATTGTGGACAGCCGCATAACCGCGGTGAAGGCCGGCATTCCGCTCGACACCGACGAACTCGAGGCCCATTACCTCGCCGGCGGGAATGTCGACCACGTCGTGCTCGCGCTCATTGCGGCGGACAAGGCCGGGATCAAACTCGACTTCAATCGCGCCTGCGCCATCGACCTCGCGATCAAGGGCACGACCAAAACCGTGCTCGAAGCCGTGCGCACGAGCATCAATCCGAAAGTCATCGATTGCCCCGATGCGTCCTCGGGACGCTCGACCATCGACGCCGTGGCCCGCGACGGCATCGGGGTGAAAGTGAAAGCCCGCGTCACTGTGCGCTCCAACCTCGACCGCTTCGTCGGTGGCGCGACGGAGGAAACGATCATCGCCCGCGTGGGCGAGGGCATCGTCACGTCAATCGGTTCGTCCGCGTCCTACAAGGATGTGCTCGAGAATCCGGACAACATTTCCAAAGTTGTTCTGCAGAAGGGCCTCGATAGCGGGACGGCTTTCGAAATTCTTTCCGTCGATATCGCCGACGTGGACGTGGGCGAAAACGTCGGCGCCAAACTGCAGGCCGAGCAGGCCGAGGCGGACAAAGTCGTCGCGCAGGCCAAAGCCGAAGTGCGCCGCGCCGCAGCCGTGGCCCTCGAGGGCGAGATGCGCGCCAAAACGCAGGAGATGCGCGCCAAAGTGGTCGATGCCGAATCGCAGGTGCCCATGGCCATGGCCGAAGCCTTCCGCAACGGCAATCTCGGCATCATGGACTATATGAAAATGAAAAACATCCAGGCCGACTCGCAAATGCGCGAATCCATCGCCGGTTCCGAGCGCGGCAGCGCCGAGGCGCGCTAACATTTTCCGCGTCCCGTGGACCAGTTAGTCCTCCTCGTCATCATCGGGTTGATCAGCCTGATCAACTGGGTGATGCAAAAAGCCGCGGAGAAGCGCGAGCAGGCCAAACTCGAGCGCGAGGCCGAACGCGAATCCGGCCGCAACATCTACACGCAAAAACCGGAACGCAAGGCGCCTCCGCGCCGCGCTCAGTCACCCGCGAAGGACCCGCTGAAGGATTTGATGGAGGCGCTCGGGTTGCCTCCAGAGGCTCTCCCGCCGCAACCCGTGGCGACCCGAACCCGGACGGACCGCGAAGAGGAATTCACCTCGCTTGAAGGAGGATCTCCTCGGGTTCCCAAGCCCGCGCCCGTCGCTGAGAAACCGCAGTGGCAACCGCCTTCGATCCGGCGCCCGGATGAAAAAATGGCGCGGCTGGCCTTCGCTTTCGCCGCGAAAGAACAAGCGGCCACGTCGGAAAAAACCCAGCCTTCGTCAGTGCGCGCCATGCTTTCCAACCGCACCTCCAAACGCCACGCGATCGTCCTCGCCGAAATCCTCGGTCCGCCGCGCGCCTTGCAGTCTTCGTTTTAAAGTCGCCGTCCCGGCGATGAACCAACCGAATGACAGGCACCGTAAACGGTGCCGCTGCCCTCGATCACTTTACCGCGGCCCAGACACGGTGCACGTCATCGTGATCGTCCAACGCCTGGAGAAATGCGCCGACTTCCGCGCGTTGTTCTTCGTTCAATTGCGGACATTGTTTCGGCACGAAGCCGAGTTCGCTGGTCACCACGGTCCAGCCGTTTTCCGACAGCCACTTGGAGACACCGTGGGTGTTGGTGCGGTCGGTGATGAAGCGCGCTCCCGTCGCCCCCGCAGGAATGTCGTCGTTCTGGTCGTGGGTGAGGGATTCGAATTCGTTCGCCCCCGCCTCGATTGCGGCCTCCTCGGGATCGATTCCCTCCTTCGCCGTGTGCGCCTCGACCAATCCGACATTGTCGAACAGGAACTTGTTGCTGCCCGAAGCGCCGAGTTGGCCTTTTTTGAAGAGCACGCGAATCTCTGGCGTCGTGCGGTTGGTGTTGTCGGTGAATGTCTCCACGATGACCGGCACCTTGTGCGGGGCGTAGCCCTCGAAAGTGATGTGCTCGAGCGATGTCTTGTCGCCGCCGGTTCCAGCGCCCTTGGCGATGGCGCGCTCGATCGCGTCCTTCGGCACGCTTTCTTTGCGCGCCTTCTCCAACGCGGCCGCGAGGCGGGAGTTGGTCGCCGGGTCTGCGCCTCCGTGCCGTGCGGCGATCGTGATTTCACGGATGAATTTACCCGTCGCCTGCGACTTTCGGAGCGAGGCGACCTCGCGTTTGGCCAGCAACCACTGTCTTCCCATGGGGTGTGCAGCCTAGGCTGATCGCGCCGCCTGCTCAAGGCCGCTCCTCGGTGTCTTTGCTCTGGAGAAGAATCCTCGCCTGCCTGTAAACTATGAGGCTGTCTCCGCCCATGAGTAAAAACCCGTCCGCACCGCACTTTAAGAAAGACATCGCCATCATCGGTATGGGATGTCGTTTTCCCGGCGGTCTCAACAATCCAGAGGATTTCTGGAAGTTCATCTGCGAGGGCAGGGAGGCGGTGGCCGAAATTCCGGCGGACCGCTGGAACATCGAGCGCTTTTACGATGCCGAGCAGGGCTTGCCCGGCAAGTCGATCGCCAAGCGTGGCGGGTTCATCGATGGCATCGACCAGTTCGACCCGCAATTTTTCGGCATTTCTCCCCGCGAGGCTCCCTACATCGATCCGCAGCAGCGTCTCTTGCTCGAAACGGCATGGGAGGCGATGGAAGATGCCGGTCTCGTGCTCGATCTGCGCAACGGCACGGACGTAGGGGTTTTTGTCGGCGTCTCGCACAATGACTACCAGTCGATCCAAGGCGGCGGTGGTGACCGCTCGCGCATCAGTGCGCACACACCCACGGGCCACGCGCACAGCATTGCGGCCAACCGCATTTCGTATTGCTTCAATCTCACCGGACCGAGCATCGCCATGGACACCGCCTGTTCCGCCGCGCTCACCGCGGTGCACATCGCCTGCGAGCAACTTTCCGCCGGACATTGTCCGGTCGCGATGGCCGGCGGCGTGACCGTGATGATCACGCCCGAGGGCTTCATTGGCTTTTCGCGTGCGAGCATGCTTTCGCCCGAAGGCCGCTGCAAAGCGTTCGACGCCTCCGCCGACGGTTTCGTGCGCGGGGAGGGAGCGGGCATGGTCGTGTTGAAGCCTCTCGCCCAAGCCATCGCCGACGGCGATCCGGTCTACGCGGTGATCCGCGCCACGGCGACGAACCAAGACGGGCACACCAACGGAATTTCGTTGCCCGGGCAGGAAGCGCAAGCGCGGTTGGTAAAAAAGGCCTGTGTCATCGCCGGTATCGATCCTTCCGACATCGGATATGTCGAAGCGCACGGAACGGGCACCGCGGTCGGCGATCCCATCGAGGCGCACGCTTTGGCTGAGGCCCTTTGCGGGGAGCGCCCCGCGGATCGCGCGCTGATCATCGGTTCGGTCAAAACCAATCTAGGACACCTCGAAACGGCAGCCGGCGTGGCCGGCCTGATGAAAGCGGCGCTCGTGGCCAACCGTGGCAGAATACCGCCGAGTCTGAATTTCAAAGAGCCTAGTCCGCACATCGACTTCGAGGCGTGCCGGCTTCGCGTGCCGGTGCAGTTAGAGGATTTCCCCGGCAACGGCGACCTGCCCCGCATCATCGGCGTGAATTCCTTCGGTTTCGGTGGAGCCAATGCCCATGTCATTCTCGCCCAGGCTCCGGCACGTGCGGACTCCATGCACTGCGTTGCCGAGGAAGAGCGCGCTTGGCCTGTTGTCCTTTCTGCCCGCTCCGAAGAGTCGCTGAAGGCCGCCGCGCAACATCTCGGCGGTTGGATCGACGCAAAGCTGAAAGCCAACGGCACCTCGTCGCTGCTGCCCGATCTTGTTCACACGCTCGGCGCCCGGCGTAATCATCATTCCTTCCGACTCACCGGCGCCCCGAAGTCTGATCGCCAGCTGGCCGACGCCCTGCTGGCTTTCGCGCAAGATGGCGCAAGCCCCGATCTCAAGAACTCCTTCACACCCGCGCCGGAACACGCGCCGCGCATCGGCTTTGTCATGAGCGGCCAAGGTCCCCAATGGTGGGGCATGGGGCGCGAACTTATGCGCACCGAACCGGTTTTCCGCGCCGCCATGGAGCGCTGCGCCGCGGCTATGGCGCCGCACGCCCGTTTTTCGCTCCTCGAGGAGTTGGCGCTCGATGAAAAAGAAACGCGCTTGGGCCAGACCGAGTTCGCCCAGCCGGCCATCTTCGCCATGCAGATCGCGTTGGCCGAATTGTGGGAATCTTGGGGCGTCGAGCCCTCGTGCATCGTCGGTCACAGCGTCGGTGAAGTGGCTGCGGCCTGCCTCGCTGGAATTTTTACCCTCGAGGAAGCGGCCGAGATCATCGTGGTGCGGGCGAAGTCGATGCAGGATTGCACGCAAGGCGAAGGAGGCATGCTGGCGGTCGGACTTTCGCAGACCGAGGCGGAGGAACTCATCGCGAGACACGATCCTTCGGTTAGCATCGCCGCGTTCAACGGCCCGCGTTCGCTCACACTATCCGGACTCAAAGCTTCGCTCGAGAAAATGGCCGCCGAACTCGAGCCCGCCGGTGTCTTCGCGCGCTTCGTCCGCGTCAGTCACCCTTTCCATCACGCGATGATGCAACCGGCGGCGGACGTTGTGGAAAAACGTCTGGCACACCTCCGGCCGCGCTCGGAATCGGTGCCTTTCTTTTGCACCGTGACGGGCGAGCGCTGTCGCGGCGAAGATTGCGTCGCGACTTATTGGGCGCGCGGAATTCGTCAGCCGGTCCGGTTTGTCGAGGCGGTCAATTCAATGGCTGAGCACGGTGTCGATATCTGGCTCGAACTCAGCGCGCACCCGGCGCTTGCCGTTTCCATCCAGGAATGCCTCGGCGCCGCGGGCAAAAAAGCGCCTGTGGTGTCGTCCGCCCGCCGGGAGCGCGAACAGGAGTCTTTTGTCGAGGCGGCGAACGACCTGCACCGGCTCGGGGTGGAGTTGCGGTTCGCTGCGATGACACCCTCGCGCCGCCTGCTCAAGCTGCCGACTTATCCGTGGAACAAGGCCCGTTGGTGGAGCGAGTCGGGCGAGGCGCAGCATTCGCGTCTCTCGCCAGGCGGTCGCGGTTTGCTCGACGCGCGGCTGCTGCGTTCCGTGCCGACATGGACATGCCGGCTCGACGAGCGTCATCTCGCCTATTTGCGCGACCACCGCGTGGACAAACACATCGTTTTTCCCGCGGCGGGTTTCATCGAAATGGCGCTGGAGGCCGGACGCGACTTGTTCGAGGGACGGCCCTTTGCCATCGAGGAACTCGAGATCCGCAAGCCGCTCATTGTGCCGGAAAATTCTGAGGATGTGGTTCTCGAGCTGACGTACGATCCCATCGAGCGGACTTTCAATATCCAGAGCCGATTCGAGCCGTCGCTGAATTGGTCAGTGCACGTCGTCGGTTCGTTGCGCTCCGAGCGCACGGAGTCGGATTTCGAAAATTCGCCTTGGCGGGATCCCGCGGGCGAAATGGACGTCGATTCGCCGGAAGCTTCCTACGAAACGATGGCCCGGTTGGGTCTTCCTTACGGCCCAGAGTTCCGCGCGCTGCGCGAGTTGTTCAGTCGCGGCGGCCGCTCCGCGGGTATTGTCTCGCTGTCCGAGGCCGCCGCCAGGCGCGCCGCCGACTATGCCCTGCATCCCGTCATCATGGACGCGGCGCTCCACGTTTTTTCGGCTGGCGGCCGCGCCATGGACGGCGTCGAAGAAAAAATGAAGCTGCCGGTGCGCTTCTCGCGCATCCTTTTCCTCCGCAGTCCGGGAGCTTCTTCGAAAGTCCGCGCCGAGGTGACGGAGAACAACGACGAACTGATCGAAGGCAACATCCGCCTTTACGACGAAGCCGGTCGTCCGGCGGTTTTGGTGGACGGATTCCGCGCCGTGGCCCTGTCGTTCGGCAAAAAAGGCGCCGCCGGTTGGCGCGATCTCGTTTATCATCTCGACTGGCAGAAATTGCCTGGCTCGGCGGGTGCGGTAGAAACGCCCTTGGTGCCGCTGGCCGACCTGCAGCAGTCCGCGGCGGATGCCTGTGCCCAAGTCATCGCCATGCGCGGCGAGGACACCATGCGGCAGGTCATGTGCGAGGAGGACGATCTTGCTGCCGCTTTCGTCGCCGCCGGCCTGCGCGAGATGGGCGTTCGCGAAGGCAGCAAGTTCACCGCCGCTTCGCTCGGTGTGGTC
>JBEDBL010000010.1:0-31174 GCA_041177245.1 Verrucomicrobiota bacterium | reverse complement strand
GGTCACGGCAGAAGGCGGCGAATTTGTCGTAAAGTTTTCCGCCCTGCTCGGCGATCTGGCGCGCGTGGCGGTTCTGGCTGTCCTGTTGCCACAACTGCGCGACGAGTCGTGCCGTGGCGATGACGTTCGGTGCGGTGACGAGCACGATGTTTTTTTGTAATGCGGTTTCCACCAGATCTGGCGCTGTTTCCAGCGCGGCGTGCAGCGCCGGCTCGACGGGAACAAAAAGAAAAACAAAGTCCGGCGATTTGATCCCGGGCAGGGAGGAATAATCCTTCGCTGAAAGCTGCTCGATGTGCCTTTTGAGCGATTCGGCGTGCTCTTTGGCTGCCACCTTGCGCTCATCGTCGTCTTGAGCGCTGCACTGGCGCTCGTAGGCGTTGAGGGAAACCTTTGCGTCGATGATTACCTGCCGCTCGCCGGGCAGATCGAGCACCACGTCAGGCTGGAGACGTTTTCCTTCGAGCGTGGTGTCGGAAAACTGCGTGTGGAAATGCTGGCCTTTGACCAATCCCGCTTTTTCCAGCACCGACTCGAGGATCATCTCTCCCCAGTTGCCGCGGGTCTTGGCTTGGCCTTTCAAAGCACCGGCGAGATTGGCCGCTTCGCGCGAAACGGACTGGTTCAATTCGCCGAGACGCTTCACTTCGGCTCGCAGTTCCGTGCGCGCATCGTTTTCCTTGCTGTAGGTCTGCTCGACCTGCGCGCGGAATTCCTTCAACCGTTCGGACAAGGGGCCGAGCAATTGCTCGAGTTGCGAGCGGTTCTGTTCGGTGAAACGTTTCGATTTGTCCTCAAGGATCGTGTGCGCGAGATTTTCGATTTCCGCTTTGAGCGCGCCGCGCGATTCCTCGAGCCCTGCTGTTTTTTGTTTTTCACCGGCCAACTCCGCCGAGAATTCCTGCACACGTTCGAGAAGATGCCGTCGGTCCTCTTCGACTGTTTGCAGCTGCCGCGAGACCTCTTCGGCGCGCGAACGCGCAGCCGCCAGTTCGGCCAAGGCCGTAACGGACTTCAGGTGTCCGAGCAGATATCCGACCACGCCTCCGGCCAGCAGCACGGCGATGGCCCACCAGTAGAGTTCGGGCATGCGCACTGATTAGCACGCCCTGCTGTCCCTGTCGAAACCCGCCGCCAAGGGTTGCGCCGCAGGGATTTGTCCGTTATAAGCGCGGGATGAGTATCGCCACCGCCAGTGCCCGCGGCCCCGCCTCGGCCCAGCAAAGCGCCAAGTTATTGAACGGCGCCGAGCTGCTTGTCCGTTGCCTTGAGATCGAGGGCGCCGACACCATTTTCGCCTATCCCGGCGGGGCGAGCATGCCTATCCATCAGGCACTTACGCGTTCCAGGAAGATCCGCACCATCCTTCCGCGCCATGAACAAGGCGGCGTCTTCGCTGCCGAGGGATACGCCCGCGCCACGGGCAAAGCCGGTCTTTGCATGGCCACTTCGGGACCCGGCGCGACCAACCTCGTCACCGGCCTGGCCGATGCGTTCATGGATTCTGTGCCGGTCATCGCCATCACCGGCCAAGTGCCGCAGGAAATGATCGGACGCGGGGCGTTTCAAGAGACCGACTTTTTCGGCATGACCCTGCCGATCGTGAAGCACAGCTACCTCGTGTGGGATATCCACGAAATCCCGCGCATCGTCAAAGAGGCGTTCCACATCGCCACGACGGGTCGCCCGGGTCCGGTGCTCATCGATATTCCGAAGAACATCCAGAACCAGAAGATCGAACCGGTTTTCCCCGAGACAATCACGCTGCGCGGATACGACACGGGAAAGAAAGCCACCGACGAGCAATTGCTCGAGATGATCCGCCTGATCAAGCAGTCGAAAGATCCGATGATTTACTGCGGCGGCGGCATCATCACTGCCGATGCCGCGCCGGAGTTGCTCGAATTCGTCGAGCGCACCCAGATCCCCGTGGCCACCACGATCATGGGCATCGGCTGTTTCCCTGAGACGCACCCCCTTTCGCTCAAGTGGCTTGGCATGCACGGCAGCGTCTACGCCAACAACGCCGTGAACGAAGCCGACCTGCTCCTCGCCATCGGCGTGCGTTTCGACGACCGCGTGACCGGCAAGGTGGAAAAATTCGCCGAGCACGGAACTATCGTCCATGTCGACATCGACGACTCCGAGCTGAACAAAAATAAAGTCGTCGCGCTGCCCATCCTAAGCGACGTCAAATACGCTCTCAAGCGCCTCAACCAACTGCTCGCCAAGGAAGGTTTCGACCGCGTGAGCGGCGCCAAATTCACCCGCTTCAAGCCTTGGTATGAAAAGATCGCCGCTTGGAAAAAAGAGCATCCTTTCCGCTACAAAGACACCGAGGACGCCATCCAGCCGCAATACGTCATCCAGCAGCTCTACAAACTGACCAAGGGCAAAGCCATCCTCACCACGGGCGTCGGTCAGCACCAGATGTGGGCCGGCCAGTATTTCGATTTCGACAAACCGCGCAGCTTCATCACCTCCGCTGGCCTCGGTGCGATGGGCTTCGGTTATCCCGCGGCCATGGGCGCCAAAGTCGCCTGCCCCGATGTGGAAGTCATCGACATTGACGGCGACGGCTCGTTCCTCATGAATGTGCAGGAACTTGCCACCGCTCACATCGAGAAGATCGCCGCCAAGGCCATCATTCTCAACAACCAGCACCTCGGCATGGTGGTGCAGTGGGAAGACCGTTTTTACGAGAGCAACCGCGGCCACACTTTCCTCGGCGATCCCGACGACACTTCGCGCATTTATCCGGACTATGTCGAAATCTGCAAAGGTTTCGGGGTTCCTTGCGAACGTGTCATCCACAAGAAAGATCTTATCCCCGCGCTCCAGCGGATGCTCGATGCCAAGGGTGTCTACGTCCTCGACGTCATGACACCGTATACCGAGCATGTCTTGCCCATGATTCCCGCGGGCATGACGTACAAAGACATCATCACCGAATAGCCCTTGCCGCCCGCGGGCGGCCTTGTTTCCCATGTCCGAAGAAGCCCCGTCGCTGGATCTCAGCGCACTCGACTTCCGCCCGGCTTGGGCCAAGGAACCTTCCTCGGCCCCGCCGGCACCGCGCGAAACACGCGAGGAAAACCGCGGACCGCGGCACGATCGCGGCGAAACCAGGCCGCCGCGCCCCGGCGGCTTCAAGCGTGGTGGTCCCCCGCGCAAAGGGGGATTCCGCGGACCCAAGGACCGTCCGAATTTCGACGGCCCGCGCCGCGACGAGCGTCCCGCACCGCCGCCCAATCCTTTCCCGTGGCTGCGCATCGCCTTCACCGCCACACCGCCCGCCGTGGAAACCGTGGTCAGGCAAGTGCGCCAGACCGGCAAGACCTACAGCCTGTTCGATATCGCGCGGATCCTTCTGCGCAACCCTGCCTCCTACACCCTCGACCTCACTTCTGCTCCGAAACAGGAGGAAGGACCCTTCCATGTCACTGAAGGGACGAGCGTGTGGCTTTCGCGCGAGAATGCCGTACGGCACATCTTGCGCACGCGCCTCGAAGATTTCTACCGCGCCGAAACTGTCGATGTCGAAGCGCCGAAAGGCAACTTCACCTCCATCGGGGTCTGCGGAATGTCCGGCACGTTGCTCGGGCCGACTAATCTTCACGACTTCGAGCGCCGCCTGCGCGAATTGCATCGTGAACGTTTTTCCCGCATGGACTTCGAAACCTTCCGCTCGCGCATTCGCATGGAACGCGATCCCGAAGCGATCGAGAAATGGCGCGCCGCCGCTTCCAAGGCCACGCACTATTTCCCCAAGGAGGGCGAGAATCCGGAGAAAATGGAATCCCTCGCCGCCGTGGAACAGCACTTCCTCGAGAACCATGCCGCCGCGGAGGTCCGCCTCGAGCAGACGGCAAAAGTTCCGGGCGATCCGAAAAATGCGCGCGTCGATGCCGCTCTCGCGCCTTTGCTCAATTACGCGAAGGATGAAGAAGCGCGCTTCCCGCTGCGCCTCGCGCAAAGCCTGAGCCGCGCGCTCAGCGAAGCCGGCCTCCGTTTCCACAAGAGCGCGAACAAGACCACGTTCGTTTCCATGGCCCGCCCTCGCCACCTCAACCTCGAAGAAATCACGGTCAGCGATTCGATCAAAAAAATCATCGAACTCGTCCGCGCGAAAAAATCCATCCGCCGCCACGAACTTCTCGACCAACTCGCCCCGTTGCCGAAAAAGGAACCCGCCTCCTCCGAAGCGCCGCCGTCTACCTCCACGACGTCTCCCCAAGCGCCGGCTCCGACGCTGAACACAGCTTCATCCTCCGATGTTCCCGAGCCCGTAGCGGACTCAACGACCCCTGATTCCGTAACGCCTCCTGAATCTTCTCCAGCCCCCGAGGCCGATATCCCGATCGCCATCATCCCGCTCAAATCCCCCGAAGAAGCCGCCCGCGATGCCGTGGTCCAAGATCTTCTCTGGCTCACCCACGAAGGCTACCTCATCGAATTCGCCGACAGCCGCCTCGAATCCGTCCCGCCCCCGAAAAATCCTCCCAAGCCGCCGGCTGAGGTACAACCGGAGCCACAGGTTGCTTCGGTGGAGGTCCCCGTTTCACCGCCAGCTGACTCTTCCGTCGCGTAGCGGGAAAATTTCGGCATCTTCTTGGTCGGCGCTCGTCCGAAGGGCATAATTATCCGAGATGAAAGCTTTGGTCACAGGCGGAGCGGGTTTCATCGGATCCCATGTCGTCGATGCCCTGCTCAAGGCGGGATGGGAGGTTGTCGTCGTGGACAACATGTCCACCGGGTCCGCGGCGAATCTCCCGGATGATGTACAATCTTTCGAGGGTGATGCGGGCGATGCTGACTTGCTTGCGCGGATCATGCCGGGATGTCATGCGGTTTTTCATCTAGCCGCCGTTTCTTCCGTGCAGGACTCGATCGATCGTCCCTTGGCCGTCCATAACGCGAATCTCACCGCCACGCTGTCGTTACTCGAAGCCGCCGTCGTTCATCGCGTGCCGCGCTTTGTCTTTTCCTCGTCCGCCGCTGTCTATGGCGATACAGGCGGTCAGCCGGCTCGCGAGGACATGACACCGTCTCCGCTTAGTCATTACGCCGTGCAGAAACTGGCCTGCGAGCACTACTGCGGTGTCTACCGGAAACTGCACGGGTTGGAAACCGTGTGCCTGCGATACTTCAATGTCTTCGGTTCGCGACAACGCGCGGACTCCCCTTATTCGGGAGTGATCGCGAAATTCGTCGATGCAGCCAAGGTGGGTCGTCCGGTCGTCATCTTCGGCGATGGCGGCCAGACCCGCGATTTTTGTCACGTCAGCGATGTTGTCGCGGCCAACCTGCTTGCCGCATCCGCCTCGGCCGGATCTCTCGCGCCCGGCATTTTCAACATCGGCAGCGGTGCGTCCGTCTCGGTCAACCAACTCGCCGCGACAATCCGCGACATCTTGGGTCACACCGGCGCGCCGGAATACATCGAGCCCCGTGCTGGAGAAATCCATTTTTCGCAAGCCGACATATCACTGGCGTCGGCGCACATTGGTTACTTTCCGGAGGTTGCATTCGAGGAGGCATTGCGCTCCTTGATATCAGTCTAGCCATGGAGGCGAGCCAGTTCCCGGCATTCATTTGAACACGGAGACAAAGTTTTCCATTGTAACTCCAAGTTTCTCTCAACTGGAGTGGCTCGAACTCTGCATCGCCTCGGTTGCGGACCAGGTTCGGGGTGCTCAACAAACCGGGGGGCGCGTCGAGCACATTGTATGCGACGCGTGTTCACCAGGTATCGAAGATTTTCGGAAAAGGATGGCAGAGCGATATCCTGCGGGTCCGGATTACGAACTCACTTTTGAAGTCGGTCCGGATGCCGGAATGTATGACGCCATCAACAAAGGCCTCCTTCGCGCCACAGGGGATATCTGTTCGTATCTCAACTGCGACGAGCAACTACTGCCGGGTGCTTTATCGCGCGTTCGGAGGTTTTTCGCGTGCCATCCAAGTGTGGATGTTGTCTTCGGTGATGCGATCCTTGTCGATGCTGAGGGTCTGGCCCTTTGTTATTGGCGACCTTATGCTCCGAGCTTGAATCATCTGTCTGGCGCTACTCTCAATACGCTTTCCTGTAGCACTTTTTTCCGCCGAGGCATCGTCGAACGCGGTCATCTATTTGAGTCCCAATGGAAAGCCATTGGTGACTTGCAGTGGATACGTGGCCTTCTTGCGAACCGCTGTTTTATGGGGTGTCTCCACCATGCTTTGGCGGCTTTCACTTATCTGGGCGACAACCTCGGAGCCAGTCAGATCGCGAGGAACGAATTCGAGATGACGAGGACAAAGTGGAGCGGCTTGCAGCGCGTGTTCCGGAGAGGGTTACATTTTGCGCGCAAGGCTCTTTCTGGGGCTTACGTGAAGCGGAATATTAAATACGAACTTTTTGCGCCCGGCGACTCCACGCGTCGCCGTGAATATCACAATTCGAATCTTGGTTGGACCTGGCCGGGATCGCGCGGCTAATCGCCCGGCTGCTTCTGCATCTTTCGGACGCCGGCCCTCGGCAATGTCGCATCCCAGATCGTGTGGAGGCTTTGGTTTTCCTGCCAGAAAGGTAAGGAAAAAGGGGGGTGGCTGATTGCTACGTTGTGTCCGGTATGGTCTGATTAAAGCGAATGGAGCAGCGGCCGCGAGTTTTGCAGATTTTCAACCGCTACCTCGAATACGGTGGTGAGCAGGGGAGCGTGGGGCAGATCGGGGATACCTTGATGAAGATTGCTGATGTCGAGTATTTCCTGACTTCGAGTGACCAGCTTCTGGGGCGTCGGACACCCGAAGAGATGGCCAAAGCGGCCGCGTTTGCATTTCATAATCCGCAGGTGATCCAGCGCTTGAAGCGCTACCAGAACATTGGCCAGTTTGACATCTGGTTGATCCACAATGTTTTCCCGGCGATGTCGCCGTCGGTTTATGCGCTAGCCTTCAGATTGGGCGTCCCTGTAGTGCAATATTTGCACAACTACCGGATGTCGTGCGTCAACGGCTTTTTTCTGAATCACGGAGAAGCTTGCATGTCTTGCATTCACGGCAATTTCACGAAAGCGGCGCTGACCGGTTGCTGGCATGACAGCCGGTTGGTGAGCGGGTGGATGGGGGCGGTCATGATGCGGGTCCGGGCTATAGGCGCGTTCCACAAGGTGGCGGCGTGGATTGCAATCAGCCGTGCGCAGAAGGATCTGCATGTGCAGATGGGTATTCCTTCCGAACGAATCCATGTGTTGCCCCATTTTTATGAGATAGATCCCGCGCGCTTCATCGGCCAACCGGGGCGTGATGTGTTGTTCGTGGGACGTCTTTCCAAAGAAAAAGGCGTCGAGCAATTGCTCGACGCCTGGAGACAGACGGATCGCGGGGAGGCGAAGCTGTTATTGATGGGGGATGGTCCGGAAAGAGCGGCGCTGGAAAACAAAATCGCCGCCGAAAAGATCGGCGGCGTGGAATTCCTCGGGTTTGTCGCGAAGGAAGATCAGCAAGCCGTGTGGAAACGTGCAGCGTTTTCGGTTGTTCCTTCCATCTGGCATGAGCCGCTTGGATTGGTAGTGTTCGAGGCTTGGGAGCGCGGAAGGTGTGTGTTGGTGTCTGACGCCGGCGGATTGGCCGACTCGGTGGAGGATGGGGTGGATGGTTTCAAGGTGCCGATGCGTGATACCGATGCGTGGGCTGCGGCGATGGGCAGGTTATTGCGGGAGCCGGCGAGCATTGCGGGAATGGCGCGGGCGGGGGTGGCGAAGTTGGAGCGGGATTTTAGGAAGGAAAACTGGCTTGGGAGGTTCGGAGCAATTTATGGTGGGGTGTTAAAGAAACAGATTGTTTAGCCACGGATTGCATCAATGTCACAAATCGAAGGGGCAGGAAAAGAGCGGAAGGCTGAGCCAGCCGTCCCTACCGGCGAAGCAAAATGAGTGATTTATTCGATCATGGTAGAAGCAATCGAGGGTGGATCTCGGTTCTTCCCGCAGCGGCGGTCGTGGCTATTTTTCTTCTGGAGATCGAGACACCGAATATTCGTGTCACTCCCTCCCTTCTAACTATCTTGCTGGCGATATCGGCTATCTATCTGTCTCCACGCGCCGTCGTCTGGTGGGCAGTGATCTTGTTTGTTCCCGTTGTTCTGACCATGCTTTTAATTCCGAACAACGGTGTACATGAAACGCCAGTTTTTGTGGCCCTGCGTTCGACGGCCTACCTCGCTGTCGGTTGGATTGCAGTGGCACTGAGTCGCTACCGCCAGGACTCTATCCGAAAGCTGGAAGGCCTCCTATCGCTTTTCGACTCTTTGAAGAACCCGATCGTGGTCTCGGACATCGACGGCAACATCAAATTCGCCAATCGTGCTTGTTGCGAGTTGTTGGGGCGCAGTGCCCGGGAAGTCACAGACGTCAATTTTTTCTCGGTGTTCACGCAACCGGAGCAACGCGGCAAGTCCATCGAGCACTATTTGAAGATGTTCGATTTGCAGCCTGACAGGAATGCAACACTGACCGTCAGCGTGCCAGCTGGTCCAGTTGGCCGGGGACTTGAAGCGACCTGCACGGTTTTGCAGTGGGACAGCCGGAAATTCCTGGTCACCCAGTTGGGATGATTTTGTACCCAGAGCTACTCTTCCGCGACGTTCCGGGAGGGTCATTGCCCAACCGCCGTTCGATAAGCGTCCTCGATAGCGCCTAGATAGCGCTCCTCGGCGAAAGTGCTGGCGACATACGCACTGGCGGCTTCCGCTTTTTTAACGAGCCCTGCCCGGTTCTTTGCGAGGTTGAGGAGCCTGTCAGCGATCTCGCCGGCCATTTTCCCTAATGGGGCGGGTTCGATGACTTCACCAGTTTCCTGCGAAACAATGTCACCCGGCCCATTGCAGTTCGCAACAATGGGAACACAGCGACACAGCATGGCTTCAAGTAAAGTAGCAGGACAGTTGTCGCGAAGGCTGGGAGCCATGTAGACATCTGAAGCCAGTAGCTTGGACCAATATTCCTCCCGAGGCAGCGAGTCCGGAAAGTGGACAATGTCGGAAACACCAAGCTTGTGCGAAAGTTCTCGAAGATAGGAGAACTCGGGTCCGCGAGAAGGAATAGTGAAGGTGGTTTCAAGGCCTGCATTTCTCGCCATGCGCACGGCATGCAAAGCAATAGCCAGTCCTTTGCGCCCCTCAAGCATCCCGCTGGAAAACAGACTGAGTGAATTGCTTCCGCTGTGGTCAACCTTTTTCCTGTTGCGAGCTCCGTCGATTTGCTCACGGGTGAAAAAGACAGCCGGCAATATACGTAGTCGTTGTTTGTTCGCGCCCAAAGCGCACAATTGCCGGGCTGTGGCTTGGTTAGAAGCAATCAGAATAGACGAGTTTGCTATCGCGCGCCGCAGCTTGCCCGAAAAAGACATAGAACCGTTGGCAACAATGCGCGCGAGTTCTTGAAATCTTTGGCCATAGCTCATCGATGACATTGTCACCCACGGGATTTTTTCTCCTCCGCCGACTGGCCCGAAGACAAACGGGATACCCAGTTTCCAGAGGGGTGATGCGACCCTGCATGTTGAATACGTCACGTGATGGACAACATCGAAATTTCTCTGCGAGGCCAGTATCTGCGCCCGCTGGAGAACGTGTCGCATCCAAGAAAGGTAGCGCAGCCAGCTCTGGACGCGGGCGAACAGCCTGTTTTCGTGATATGGCGCGACCCTGCCGATGTAACTGAACGAAGGGTTACGCAGACCACTTGATGCCATGTAGCGTTCAATGCCCTCTCGGCTCTCCTCCGAGGTAATGACATGGACCTCATGTGATTTAGCAATGGCCAGCGCCGCCTTCCACCCGACGGCTCCCTCCGAGCCCCCTGCTGGATGGCAAGCTACGGCTGAAAGAAGAATGCGCATGACCAAAGGCAGAACCGGGCGTCTCTGACGCCATCGACAGTGTTATAGCTCTTCAAGGAGGAGTTTGCACCTCTTCTGCTAAGAGGCTATTGGTGAGGCTGTTCTTCCATGCCGATCACCAATGAATTCCTACTGCAGGCCAACCGCGCGCAGACCGGCTCGGAAAATGATCCATTCACCGTTGGTCGTTACCGACAGTTTGCCAAATACTTTCCCGAGGGCGTTCGGAGCGTTCTGGATGTGGGCGGCGGAACTGGACGGGGGGGGGCTGAACTTAAGCGCATTTTCCCGGATCTTGTGATCACGGGTGTGGATTGTGTTCCCGAGCGGGTTGTTGCCATGGACGCAACCGTCTATATGGAAAGAGTCTGCGCCTTTGCCGATTGCCTGCCGGCAGCCGATGGTTCATTTGATGCCATTGTGGCCGGTGAATTTATCGAGCATGTTCCCGGTCTCAAAATTGAACCAACGCTAAACGAGTTCTTCCGGGTGCTTCGTCTAAAAGGGCGTCTGTTGCTGACAACGCCCAACCCGAACTACATCCGAAACAAGATGCAAGGGCTGAGCGTGATCACTGACTCGTCGCATGTGAGCCAACATTACCCAAGGGTGTTAAAACTCCGGCTTCGAATGGCCGGTTTCTCAAAAATAACAATCCGCGGTTCGGGCAAGGTTTCACGTTTCCTTGGCACTTGCGGTCCCCTTCCGCTATACGGCAGCTACCTATGTGCCGCGTCAAAATGGTAATAGTCAGCGGATTGCCAGCGTTCCCCAAGTAGTCACAGCAAAGCAATAACGGACACGCATGAACGTACGTAATATCACGGCCAACCAGATTGTCATCTGGTCTGCCCTGCTGTTGGGTTTTGCTTTAGCGCTTGTTATCGGCAAAGCTGTCGGAAGTTCCGATATGCGATTGGTTGCGGGACTTGTCGCGGCAATTCCGCTCGCGGTTATTTTTGTCAAACTCAAGACCAACATCTGGGTGTTGTTGCCGATAGGTTGGTATCTGACCGGAAAGTTCACCTGGTTGCCTCTTCCATTTACGGTGCGCGACCTGTGTTTCATGGCGGTGATTTTCTTTTATACCCTTTTTTTTGCGACCCGGGCACTACCTTGGAAGCGCAAGATCGGCACTCTTGATTACCTGATCTACATCAACCTTGCATATCTTGCGACCGTGTTTATTCGCCATCCTGTGGGGTTCTGGGCAATGCAGTCGACTATGGTTGGCGGCAGGCCGTATTTTGAAATCAGCTTGGCTTTCGGCGCCTTCATGATTCTAAGCCGCGTTCAGATCACCGACTTTATCGCCAAAGTTTTTCCTCTCTTTTTCGTCGTTCCCGCATGGTGCGTGGGCATCTTGGACGTGATTGGTCGGCTGGTTCCCCAGGCCGGCTATGTGCTGAATTATTGCTACAGCGGTGTGGGAACAAGCGGCGTGCTTGGCGCGGTCCAAGCCGAAGCGGAAGCGGAGCTTGGCGAGACGCGTATGACTGGCTTGCTCAGTGCGGGGATGTCCTCTGTCCTTGCATTGTGTGCAAGATACAATCCCATCACCCTAATTTCGCCGCTGCACCCTCACCGGCTCATTATGCTTTCGATCGCTTTTGCCGCCATATTTCTCTCCGGTTTCCGTAGTGCCCTGCTCTTCGCTTTTCTAGCATTTTTTATCTCGGCCATTTTACGTGGCCGACTGAATGACTTATGGGTTGCGGTAGGCGTTGCGTTGCTCGCGTTGGCGTTGCTCATATCCATGCAAGGCAGCGTTCTCCAGCTGCCCCGGACCATGCAAAGGGCGCTCTCGTGGTTGCCGGGAGAGTGGGACGAAGAGACTGTTGCTGACGCGGAGGGTTCTACCCAGTGGCGCGTTGAGATGTGGGGGTGGGCCTGGAACGATGAGCGCATCCTGCGGGATAAGGTGTGGGGGCAAGGTTTTGGGCTGTCAATCGAGGACATGAACTTGATAGCCGCATCACTGATGGCCGGCCAAGGTGGAGGAAGCCTTCTGGGTGGTTCAGACCGTGAAAACTTCATGATCACTGGCGCTTTTCACAGTGGTCCCCTTTCAAGTATCAAATATATCGGAGCTGTCGGATTTGCGCTTTACTATCCACTGATGTGCTACATGGCACTGCTTGCGTGGAGGCTTTGTAAAAGGGCGCGAGGGACCAAGGCTTTCACTTTGGCTTTGTTTGTAGGAATCCCAATTATTTACGAGCCGTTTAATTTTGTAATTATTTTTGGCGGCTTGGATAGCAATTACTCCCAGCTACTGTTTTGGTCAGGTCTTTTGAACATGACATCGACCTATGTTGAAAACATCAATTTCAGGCGCGGAAGTCTCGAAGCACCGGAGCTAGGGAATCAGATGCAAAAACTTGTGAACGGATCATCCGCTGCGTAAGTCGGATAAGCCAAAGCGGCTCGGCGGATACGGTTTCAAGTCTGGCGTGCGACAACGATGACGTCCAAAAGTGCAAGTGTTTGATTGTCACGCTGTCGTGCTTTGTGGCGCAGGCGTGGCTTAATTCTTTGCAGATAGTCTTTCTCTGCCGTCCTGAGGGGAACCACCTGTTCGATGATGCAACCATTGGCAGTAAGCGCGTCGAAAATCTCATCCGCCATGTGCCCGACGGCGCGCCGGTATCTCGGGAAAATCGTGTTGAATAGCCAGTCCGGGTACGTTTGAAAATCCAACGGGTCAACCGGATCCTCGAAAAATTCATGTCCCGAAAGATCAAATTTGTGAACGTGAACAGTTTCTGCTTTTGACATCTCACGGCAACGTCGGAAAAATCCGCTCAGATCTTCAACGTGTTCCAAGACATCGAACGAGTAAATCAAGTCAGCCGGCTCCGGCAAGCCAACGGACTCAAGCAGGCCGGTATGAGCGGTGGCTTTATGTGTATTTAGTGTTGCCTGTTCACCGTGCAGCAGTATTTCTCCGGCATTTGGCAAAGATTTGTCGGTGGCCAGGGAATTAATGATGGCCTTGTGGTGCGGCGAAATAATAATCGGCCTCTGATCGAGCAGGTGGACATGTCGCGCACCTATGCCAAGCGCCATATCCGCGGCCCCCAGGCAGTCGCCGGAGCCGATCTCCGCGGCCACGCCACCATGCAGGTCGGGAATTGATTGAAAGTAGGGTAACAGAGTGAGGCAAATGCGACGATTGCGCGCCAAAGCTGCGGCAGAGCCACTCTGAACCACGTGGAGGTTTGGCTCCTCGGGGAGACACAACAACCGCTTAACGCGCCAGCGGGAAGCGTAATAAAACGCCCTAAGGACTCTCTTCTTGTGGAGCAGTTTCATTGAATTGGCGTGGGTTGATCGAATTCCTTAAGCAATCGGCAATAAGAACTGCCGTATTGAGCGAAATTATTGGTTTTCTCGATTGCGAGGCGGCCGATCTCACCAATACGCCTCCTGAGGTCGCCGTCGCTTGCCAGTCTTCGCATTGCTCCCGCCATATCACGCACGGATTTGACACATAAGCCGCCTTCCATGCGATCGATGCAACCGGCTGAACGGGCAATCCATGGCTTCGCATAGGACATCGCTTCAAGCAGCGCTATGGGCTGCGCTTCATGGTTTGCCGAAAGAACGAAAATGTTGCAATTGTCTATAGCGCCAAGCGTGTGTTCCCGGGAGACATTTTCGAGCCAGAAGACGCGTCCCGGCGAAGCACTCGAGCGCGACGATGCATCAGCCCGCTGAAAAGCCGCGGAGCACTCGTTGAACTCGCTGCCGATAAAAATCAATGTTGAGTCGGGAATAGCAGCCTGCCGGAAAGCGCTTACAGCAAAGCCTTGGTCCTTGCGCCAAGAATAGTTCGCCACAGAAAGAAACACATGCCTTGTTCGCGGAATGCCGTAGGTGTCCAAGAAACCATGTTCAAAGCGATCCGAGTTAATTTTCGGCACTTCAATACCGTTTGGAATAACCCTGATGCCTTTGTGCCCACAAAGCCTAGCTAGAAAGTGGTCATAAAATGCCCGCCCATCGACCTTTGGACTCAGGAACACGACGCGGTCTAACTGCTTATACCACTTGAGCATCGCCATGCTCCGGGCAAACGACCACAGCAAAGAGCCCAAACCAAAAGGGAAGCGTCGCACTGGGGTCCAGAGCAAAGCTCCGTATCCGTGGCTAGTGAGAACTTTCCTGCACCGCAGGCTTTGAAGGATGGGGACTGCTAAATAAAGGGGCCACGCGTAGCTGTGGAAAACGACAACATCCCAATTTCCCGAGAGGAGGTATTGCCCGTAGGCATCCGTGTCGCCGCGATATGGATACCGAAAATGTGGCGAGCCGAGTATGGAGAATTCCCGGACCTTCAGAGGGGGTTCGTCTGCTGACAGATTCCGATCCGGATGCGGTTCGGTGGCGACTTCGATATCAAAGCCCTCGGCCGCAAAGGCCTGCGCCTGCATAGCGGCGGCTTGTGCCACCCCGTCTTTGAACGGCGGGAACGTTGGTGTAGCGAGAAGAACTCTCATGCGGTCTAAACGAGACGGGGCTATCTTTGCTCTCTAAGCTCCAGCTAAATCAAAGCATTGGGCTCACTTACTCCTGACATTGGTTTGCTCTCCCTTCTTGTATGTCTGCTACTGCCATCAACAAATGTTCCTACGAATTCATGTCGAGAAACACTTCCTCAACTGCTGTGCGCATTACTCGTCCCTCGGCGCGCCTGCGCCGCGCGTAAGAAAAAAGCCTGGGAAATAGAAAAGCCAGCGCAGCAGTCCAGCGCTGGTGGTTAGAAGCTTCGGGCCCGCAATGCGACTTGGCCCAAGCAGCGGCATAGTCCGACTGCTGTGGAGTGACAGCGAAGATTGGTCTCTCATCGGTGCGCCTTGCGCTGATGTAAAGTTGGCGCCGTTCGCTCGATTGCAGTTCGAAACGATGCCCCAGCAATTTTGGATCTCTAATATGATACCAACAGTTTCCTTTCTGAAACAGCATGCGCTCTATTTGAAATCCATTCTCGTGGGATAAAATCCGATAGAACAGCTCTGGACAAAACTGGTAAAATCCGTGGCCGGCCCAACCGCTCCACGGTGTTATAGAAATGAAATGTCCACCGACTTCCGTGACTTCGAGGCAGTTCTTTATTGCCTGTGGAAAATTGAAAATGTGCTCGAGACTTCCTCCGTCGAAAACACACGACCACCGCTGGCTCTGAGGAACATCCAGCGGGATGTTCATGTCGTGAATAATATTGGCTCCCTCGTAGCCTGACGCGTCGATCGCATCAATCACCCGCGCTCCGAGGGACGCAAACAAGTCTCGGCACTTGTCGTCGGAGCCCTTTTGGATGTATTCGGCATTTGTACGCCGTAGTTCGCCGGGGGACATGTACAGGTGCTGCCGACCAAGTGTTAAGGTCCGCGCGAAGGAGACACCGCGGTCTCGTTCGCTACGCAGAAATTGCGCTGCCGAAATATCCACGCCCATGTTTCAGTTCAGAAAGGCGAAAGCGAAAGCTGTTCCGCGTACCAACTGCATATTCGGGCCGGATTGTTGAAAGAAACGAACCACGGCCCGATGCTTTGGGGCGCAGCCTTGCCATGCGATCGCCCCGCCGCGCCGAAAAATAGCAATGGCTTTGACTGTATTGTTGGCCGCAGTGGCGTTGGCGACTCCAAAAACGTGGCGAAGGTCAGCGGGACGCCGAAGGGAAATCGTTACGAGACGGTTCGAAAATTGAAATACTTTGTTCATCGTTCTTGATTAATAGGTTCTCAGTCCCAGTATCCCACGCGCTTGAGCAAACGCGCTCTGTTTTGCCTCGGATGATAATATGGCTATTCCTGATGCTATGGTTGCTAAAAACACAATTGTCCCCGCACCGATCAAGCTTCCTATCAGGTTCCTATCGTAACAAAATGCAGAGGCAACAGCAGCTATTGCGAAAATGCCCGCCGCTGTGAATGCGGCACTTTTCAGAGGTTTGATCGATTTGATGAAGCGGTTTGAGGCCACAACCGAATACTGCAACGTAACGAGCAACTGCGCCATCAAAGAGGCAGCTAGCAATCCCGGAATTTGAAACCATGTGGCTGCAGGAACGCCGATAGCAACGAACAACAAAGCCTCCCCTAAGTAAACGTTGCGCACAGGTCGAAGGTTACCGGTAATGCCGAATAAGCCTATCAGGCAGCGACTCACGGTGGTGGCCAGCAGTAGCAATCCTATCAATATATCCCAAGAAAACCGCCAGTGGATCATCCCCGAGGTCCACCATCCGATGGCCATGCTGTTTGCCGCGACCAGAGCAACAGCGCCCGTGGTTGCGAGGAACAATGACGTGCGGAAAATATCGAAAAAGCGCCCTCTCAGACGCTCGTTCTCCCCGCGAACATACATTTCCGTGAGTGCGGGTGCGGATGACTCCACCAGTCTCCCGGTCAGTTGGCCGCCAAAAGCGTAGAATTTGGTGCCAATGGCGAAGGTCGCGGCAGCTTCAAGCCCCGCCACCCGTCCGAGAATCATAACTTGGGAGGCATTGACCAACTGCGAACCGATCGTCATGAGCATCACATCTTTGCCAAAACTCAGCATTTCTTTGAATGCGGCCCAATGCGGTCGTCCCCAAGCGCCCGAATTCGGGTAAAACTTGTTGCGATAACAGAAGGTCAAACCGAAAAAACCGCAAACGATCATTGGCGGGATCCCGGCCAGGGGGAAGCTGTAGACACCTAAGCCGGCATGGAACCCCATCCACAGGAACGCAAGACCACCGACCAAGGACGTGATGCCAAAAGCGTAGGATACGTCGAGACGCTGGAACGCCCACAAGGGGGCGGTGATCGACCTCAAAGCGATAGCAGCTCCGGACTGTAGGGATAGGATGACCAACACATTGCGGAAATCCGCAGCCAGCGCGTCGGGCACGTTGAACAGTTGTGGTGCGGCGAATGCGAAAAGCGTCCCGAAGACCGCAAGCAAAACTCCTTGGACGGCGAAAACTATGCCGCCGGTCAGCAGCAAGGAGCCGTAAGCGCCTCCGTCAATGTCATCTTTGTGGTTTGCCAATAGGCGGCTCATCGCACTGGTAATCCCCAAGTCGATCAGCAAGAAGTAGCCGCCAATCTGCTGCGCGAGGGCCCAGAGGCCGAACTCCTCTTTTCCCAAGTATCGTAAAGCGAGGGGGACGCTGAGTATGGTGAAACCGACGTTGGCGGCAACCAATGCGTAGCCCACAGCTGTGTTCCTAAAGAATTGTCGCGAGCGCTTCACAAAGGCACTTCTTTCTTCGCCAAAATGGATCCAACAGAAGGCTCCCCGTTAAGCACGGTATTGTAAATGTCGACGTGCGCTCTAGCCACGGACTCCGGAGCAAAACGATCTTTGCACGCTTGGCGTGCCGCTTTGGCCAAGGCTTGCATGAGCTGCCTTTCCGAGAGCAGGCGGGTTACGGCCGCGCGCATTTCTTCGGGAGATGCAGGATCAAATAACAAACCCGTGACATGATGCTGGATCAAATCGGGAATTCCTCCCACCCGGGATGCAGCAAAAGGCAAACCGCTTGCGGCAGCTTCGAGCACCACCATGGGACAGTTGTCCTCGAATGAGGGCAAAACCCCGATGGCTGCCCGCGACATTTCGTTTTGAAGAGCTGCCCGTTCCAATGACCCCCGATATTCGCACCAAGGACGATCGACGACCATCTGCTTGAAGTCTCGGTAATACGCGTCGGCCTCACTTCCTCCTCCTGCAAAAACCAATCGTAATGGTGTGGTAGAAGCCAGTGATTCTAGTGCTTTGATCAGTCCAATTTGGTTCTTTCGAATTCCAATATTGGCAGCACACAAGATGCGGGGCGGAGAATCCGGCTCGCGGGGTAAATGGAAGTAAGAAGGATGAACGGCATTTGGAACCAACCAACTGCGGTGTGTGTGGGGAGCAATGTTCGACTGGGTGTAAGAACTGATGGCCACAACGCCGCCTGTCTTTCGTAGGCAGAGCCCCTCAAGTCTAGATGCAAACCAGTAGTACGTCAGTGGCTGTGCCCTCAGAAACTCAGCGACTAACCGCATATTACCATGGATGGTCAGAACATTCGGAAATCCAGAAAAGACTGCACACATTGCGCAATCACGCTCCGTGCCCTGCCCGTGCACAATATCCGGTTGGATCTCCCGAAGTTTGCGCCGAACAGCTCGGATGCAGCCAAGATAGCCTGTCTTCATCCAACCGATGTTTGGAACATGGAGACCATGGTAGTAGATGTTATCGGCCAGTTTTTTCGGGGATGATGCAGGTTCTTTCTGCAGGCAGGAAATCACGTGAACTTCGACCTCATCGGGCAATAGTGTGAATCCCTCGAGCAATGCCTCGGGTGCTGTCCCGAAGTATGGCTGCGGATTACCGTAGTCTTTGAAATGCTCTCGCGAGTCGGTTGTGACTAGGGCAACTTTCATGCCTTCTTTTTGAAGACTCGGTTGTGGCCGACGCGCAGAATCTCTTGGAACGAGGCTCTTCCTATTTCCGCGGCGACTTGGGAGGGTCCGGGATGGCCGCCGGTTGCAAAGGCTGGCGGGTTGTAGGCAGTGCCCAGCGCAGAATCGTCGAGCACAATGATGCCGCCCGGCCGCACGTGCGCCGAGCAGAGGTCCCAGTCGGCTCGCGCCACCTCGTAATCGTGGTTGCCGTCTATGTAGATCGCATCCCACATCTCGCGCTCGACACGTTCGTGTGCGGTAGTGTCCGTAGAGAACGCCCGCACCAACTCGGGCTCCGCCAGATCGAAGCGGGCAAAGTTTACCTTGGTATCTGCGAAGTAGTCCACATCCTCTCGGTAACGGCTCACCGTATCCCCGCCAGACGTAAATGGTGAAATACCCGTGACGGAGCCATGGATGTCGAACTCGCGCTGCAGGAGAGCAGCCAGACTTAGGGTTTGACCGCGATACACGCCGATTTCCAGAAATCGGGCCGGGCGAAACTCTTGAAATAGCTGCCACCACATGACATGGAACGCGTCTTCACCAAATCCCCTCTGCTCGGTGAGAAAATATGCGCGGTGCTGCTGTAGGAGGGAGGGAATGGTGTTGCCGTGGAAAACGCGGACACAGTCCAAGTAGTAGGCGGTGGGATCAGCCAAACTGCGATCCCAAGGATGGAGGCATTCCTTGTCGGCACTCGTGCGCAAAACGCTCTTTAGTGCATATCGAGCTTTAGCTCGATGAAGACAGCCCCCCAAGGTCGCGCGGATATTTCTAAGCATTGGTTTACAGGCTGCGGTAAATGGTGACGAGCTGTGTGGCAACTTCAGACCACCGGCAGGGTAGGGCTGGCTTGGGCAATAAATCGGCCTGATCGTAAAAAGCCCGGAGGGCTTGAGCTGTGATTCTGGTTTCTGCCACAGGGCAGTAGGTGGCGCTTTCGCCGAAGGTGCAGCGGGCCCAGGGTAGATCGGAGAGGAAAAGGGGGCAGCCTGAGGCGGCCGCCTCCAACGCCGAGAGGCTGAGGCTTTCCATGGTGCTCAGGAGAACAAACCCGCGTGCTGACCGGTAGATCTGTGCCAGCTCACTACGATTGCTGACTCCGCCACCATAGCGGACAAGCTCAGGTGATTTGCTAGCCAGATCCAGAAGGCGCCGATAGTAAGGATCATCCTCCCCGTAAGGCTTGCCAAGTATTCGAACAGGAACTCCTGCGAGGACGGCCGCCGAGGCCAGTTCGAGGACACGTTTGCGTTCCGTAATTGTCGCGGTGCAGATAAGTTCATCGCCGCGCTGCTTGAGCGGTTCGGGATTTAGGAAAAACTCTTCCTCGACCCCGTTTGGAACCACGTGGAGCTTCTTTTTGTCAGGCTTGAAAAGAATGCGGGTAACTTCAGCTTCCCATTCTGTCAGCACGATGAATGCATCCGCTTTCTTGTAGGCATCCCACCGGAAGTTGGCCAAGAAGATCGCGGGTATGCATTTACTAAGGATGTGCTCGATTCCGGCCTGAATCTTGAGTTGCGACCCTGTTCGCGAGCCTTGTCCAGTGAGCAACTCGCTCATCACATACTTGATCCCTTTGGCATGAGCAAAGTCGATGTGCGAAGGGTTGGGTCGGCCGAAGAAGTGGATAATGCCCCCTTTCTGAGAGTCGTCCCACCAGCGCAGATACTCGACTTCCACGCCGGCGCCTTCCAAAGCGGCCTTGGTGCGTTCGATCTGAGTCTGCAGACCACCGTGAGCGAGCAGGAAAGGCAATGGATGATCAATGAGGATTTTCATGGGCTCAGCAAGAAGCTCTTGAATCTAAGACAAGATGAATAGTGATCTAGAAACTCAGCCGTAACTGACGCATTACCCGCCGAGCGGCTTGGCTGGCTTGGAGCTCACTGGTCCATCTGCGTGCGATTTGTTCGGGATCGCGCTCGCCCCGTTCCCACGCATTGGCCTCGTGCATGAGGGCGTCCGAAAAGGCGTGTGGTGTTTCTTTTTTCGCGAGTGTCCCGTCAGTTTCCGCCAGCCATTGCAAAGCGGGAACATCATCGGAATCCAGCGCAACAATCGAACACCCGCAACAAGCCGCCTCGAAAGATGCCAAATGGAACGACTCGTGGTATGACGAACACAGGGAAACTTGGCTTTCCATGTAAAGCTTCGTGAGATCTGAGTTCGGAAGTGCGTCAATAAAAGTGATTGGCAACCGCTTCAATTCATCCGGGTAAAACGGCGTCCGAACGAGACGTCCTGCTTCGCTGCCAACTATGACGGCTTCATAGTCTCTGCAACTGTCCAAAAACATAGCCAGACAACGGAGAAGGAGTTCTGGATTTTTTTGTGCCCAATCTTGTCTGCGCCAGCGCGCCACACAGATCACCCGCTTTTTCTTGAATTCTCCTTGGTATCCAAAGTGCTCCGGGATGGCAGGTGGCGACAGCACCATGCGTTCGGTAATGCGGTCAAATCCGAAAGTGCGCGCGTAATCTATCGTCCTCTGTAGCGCGCTAGGAGAGCCTGTCCCAATCACGTCGGCTAGAGCCATGTGCTCAAGGCGAGGGATAGCAAAAAAGCGTGGAATTGATTGCCTCAATGCTCCGAGAACAAACCGCGGAGTGCCAATGGCGCGGCCGTATGTTCGTGTGTTGAAGTTCCAGTAACTGCGGAACCAGTCTAGCCCGTCGCTCCAAGGATTCCACAGGCCCGAGGCGTCCAAATAGAGGAACAGCTTTGCGCCACTGTCCTTTATAGCCCGCGCAATCGGGGTGTATTGCGGCATGGCCCAAGCGAAGAAAACAACAGCGTCGAGGTCCAAGGCTCTCCACCAGTCGGCATCCTCAAGATTTTCATAAGCCACTCGGAGCAAGTCCTGCTCATCTTCCGTATCACCCGGCAGAGGCATAACGGCCTTGGAGTTGACACCGATCGAGCCCAGCGCCCGCGACAAAAGTCCGCTCTCTCGCGAAAAAAATGTGTGATTTCCCTTAAAAGCGACCGGCGTGCAGGTGAAAACGCGCATTTTTCGAGGTTGTCGTCGGTCTGGATCCGAGAAAGTTTGCTAACGCAAAAGCGTGTGCCACTGGGAATCACGATGGGCGACCACCGAATTGTGCCCCCGAGAACGATCGATGCCTCTAGCCAGAGACCCGCTAGACGATGACACCGAGAACACTTCGTAATCGTCGGGCAGGCTTCCGAGTATGTCTGCGTCCGTCAAACTAATGTGCGCCAAGAAAATGATCGGCCGGTGACGAAGGATCGTCTCGCGCAGCCCTCGCAGCACAACGAGTTTGTGCCCCTCCGTGTCGATCTTGATCACGTCCGGGGCAGGAACAACACCTTTGGAAAGCAAATTGTCGCCTGCAGCGTGCGCAAGGTCCACGCTAGGTGAGTGACAAGGTATCCGGCGCCTTTGAGCCTCAAAGTTCTGTGCCATAAACGATAAAAGCCGACAAGCAATGAGGCAGGAAAGAGATACCTTGTGGAACCGGATGCATCCATGATTAAGGTCTATAGTTATAACTTAGAGACGAATTCCGAATCACAAGCTCCTTGAGGGCTCTGCGTACCCCGAAAGAAAAAAAGTATCAGGCCGATCAATGCGCCGAACACCGAGATGACTACCCCTGCTGTCAAGTAAGTTGGACGATACTCGAGTGTTACCGCGGATCCGTGAAAATCGGTAAGCTGGATCTCCGTCCAGAGCCGATTGTCGGGATTGCCGAGTCTGCAGGTGCTATCCGCCTTCCAGCCCGGATAAGGTGTATCTGTCCGCTTGAATATTGGGGGAGATTCTTGCAGCACTTTGATCTCGAGTTTGTTCAAAGTTTCGTTTTCCACCGCCAAGTTTCCATCTCCGTGTGTTACAAAACGTCCCATAGGAGGTTGAAGGCTCAGTAAGGTTACCTCCAGCGGCCCCCCGCCTGTTAAATCTACCGCGAAGTCTGCTCCGAAAGATGCCTTCAAATCCTGCTCCGTATGTTGGCGGAATATGCTTCGCGGCTGCAGCGCCGAGTAGCCGTGGATTGTGTGCACTTTGTACAGTGCCGCCATGGCGTAGGGAAAAACCTGCTCGTTGCGATCGAAAATTCTCCCATTGTTTCCGCGTACAAGCTCCATGGCCTGCTGCTGAAAAGGGCCACCGGTTTTGAGTTGCCGCAGCATTTCAATGGGTTGGTCAGGGATAAAACGTGAAGCGAAACTCAGAGCTGGCAAAAGAGAAACGAACACCGATGCGTAGGCGAGGCAGTGTCGGCGCCTTCTGGCTCCTGAGCCCGCTGCGCCGCTAAGCAATAGCAGTCCGGCAACGGAAAGCCCGGTTTCCGGGTTACGGATGGACACCTCGTCCGGGAAGTTCTCGACTTGAAACATGCGCAGCGCTTTTGATCCCGCTGGAAATGCTTTGCTAGCGGCGTCCGCTGCCAATGCGCTCCTGGCAAGCGCAGCTTTGGTTGCGGGGTAAACGAGAAGAGCGCCAATATTGATGGCGGCAACCATAAGCAAAGCTGTAAGCGCCAAGGCTGCGGCGATCTTCGGTCGGGCAACCCATGCGTCAGATGTCAACCAACGAAGTCCGATTGAAGCCAATGGAACAATTCCGAGAACAGCAAGTGGGGCAACTCGCGAATAAAAAATTAGTGCCAAAGGCGTTCCGAGGATCAGCAGGTAGCTCGCGATCAGACTCACGGACGTTTTCCAAAGGCTAAGCTGATCCTCGCTTGTTTTGCGGCGCCCTAAGAATCCCAACACCGCAAGCACGAACGTGGTCGAGCCGCAGAAGACTAACCATGCGTTGCCGGAGGAGTTGACAACCTTCCCGACGTCGAGGGTGCGAAAAGTCCCCGTAGCCCAAGGGAAGACACCACCAAGGCTGAGGAGCACTTTTGCAGGGTGCTGCCACCACTGCAAATTAGTTGCTACTTCGCGTGTGCTTAGAAGAAAGAACTCCAATTGGTTGGCAAGGACGGGTGCAGCAAGGGCCACACCCAGAATTCCTGAAGCAACTACGACAGCCACGAGACGTGCGGTGGTGCGCCGGTCGGCTGGAAGGTGACCAACTAAGAAGACCAATCCAAAGAGAGAAAGATAGAGGTGCGATTGAAGATTTCCCGAGTAGAACGAGGCGCCGCAGAGGAACGATGCAACAACTGTGCTCCGAACAGACGAAAAACCAGCAAGCAGAGCCCGCTCCCAGCAAATCCAAATAAACGGAAACCAGACGAAAGTGCCTGCGATCCACGGATGCCCGAAATGCATGACGAAAGCGCCGGAGAACTGCCAGGCGACCGCCATTGTGGTGGAGGTGAATACGCCGAAACGCCAGAATCGTAATAGCGCGAACATGCCTGCCGCAGCGACCAAGGAGTGCAAGACGAGATTCCAATTGTACGCCAACTCGAAAGGCAGGGTGAAATAGCAAAGTAGACGGATGGGATCTGTTCCGTTGATGTGAGCATCGGCGAGAAGTGGGCGTCCGCCGTAGGTGTAAGGGTCCCACCAAGGTATCTCCCCGCGGCGATAGGCATCATATATAACGGTTTGAAGCGGGAGATCGTACGTAAGTTGATCAATGATGTAATGATTGTCGGGAATGCCGTTAGAGGTCGGATCGACAAATTTGTAAGCAGGAAAGATGGCTGGTGCTATGTCCAGCGGCGCAAGGAAGCGTGCTCCCCACAAGGCGCTGCCATAAACAACCAGGTAAACGGTGGTTTGAATCAGGGCGAAAATTCCCCAGGCACGGGAAGCGCTTTTCACAACTTGGCGATAGCGACCAAACTTTGTCCGATCGGGAGCCGCCCCATGGCATTCTCTACGCGTTGTGCCGCCGGAAAAATCAGGCGGTCGAAAACGCGGACGGATGCTCGATCAAAACTGCGCTTTGCGAAGATTCGGAAGTTAATAAGCCACGCGAAATAACCGATCATGTTGAAATACCGGACTTGCGCGGAAAGAAAGCCTGCTTCGGCAAGTTTTGTCACCAGTTCCTCCTTGGTGTAGCGGCGATGGTGTCCGAAATCGGCGTCGATGGCCGCGTAAAGCTCGGGTCTCGCAGGCACCAGAAGACAAACCGTACCCTCAGGCCTGATCCGAGCGCGCCATCGGGCAAGCTCCGCACGGTCGTCGGCAATGTGCTCTAGAACGTTGATTGCATAGATTGCGTCGAAACGGCGATCCGATGGAATGTCTTGCTCCGAGCCCTCCCAAATTTCCGCTCCCGGCACGGCGGCCCTGAGGGCGGGAATGAAGCGGGGGTCCGGTTCGACCGCTGCCACGCTTGCTGGTTGGCATATGGCAACAACGTCGCTGAGCATTTGGCCGATACCGGCGCCGATCTCGAGAATATCTCCCGTGAGATGTGGCGAAAAGAGTCGGGAAATCTCAGTCCGGTAGTTGCGCGCCTCGGAGAGAGCGGCAAACTCGAAATCTTCGGCCGCGCCCGCAGATGCCGGCTTTGTTATGTTTCGATCAGCCACGGAGGTTGTATTTCAGAATGCAGCGGAGTGCGCTGAAGCCATCTTTCCAGCTAATTTTTTTGCCCTCGCCGTAGGTGCGTCCGTTGTAGGAGATGGCAACCTCGTAAATGCGAACATTCATTCGCGCGATTTTTGCCACGATCTCCGGTTCGAAACCAAAACGGTTCTCTTCAATGTTGACGCTCTGGATCACTTCGCGCCTGAAGGCCTTATAACAAGTCTCCATGTCGGTGAGATTGAGGTTTGTGAGCATGTTGGAGAGCAAAGTCAAAAAGCGGTTCCCGACGGAGTGCCAAAAGTAGAGAACGCGATGTGCCTCGGAACCGATAAACCTCGAACCAATGACAACATCCGCCCGCTCTCTGAGGATGGGTGCGATGACGATGGGATATTCTTCCGGGTCATATTCGAAGTCCGCATCTTGGATGATGACAATCGGAGCGGTTGCGTTGGCAATGCCAGTGCGCAACGCGGCTCCCTTTCCGAGATTTTTCTCATGCCTTAGGACATGAACTTTCGGGAATGAATCGCTGGCATGCCGCGTAAACGACTGCAGTTCTTCCCAAGTTCCATCATTCGAACCATCGTCAACCACGATCAATTCGGCGACTTGCGGTTGCGCCAGAACGTTTTTGAGGGCGGCTGCAACGGTCGTTTTCTCATTGTAAACTGGCGTGATGACGGAAATAACCCGCGTACCCGAGCCAAGACTCGGTGCACATGCATCTGCGTTGCTGCTTGATTGTTCTGACACTCTCACTGATTAAGAGTTTTAGGTTTTGGATGAATTATTCCATCCGGAAGCCAGAGGCGAGAAAGGTTCGTTCGGCAGATTGGAAGTCTCGTGGGTTTCGCCCGTGCTCGAGGGCAATGGTGTCCCCTGCTGCTATGCCTCGTAGGATCATGAACAGTTTGTGCATGTCGGCATGGGCGTGGGAGGTGGGGACTTCGTCCGAAGAGATAACGAGACGTGCGACTTGGTTGAACAGCGCCTGGCGGAACAGGACTTGCTTCTTAGCCGCTGGGTTGTGGCTGAACTGCTCTTCAGTCGCACCGTTTATGCTGGCTAGCTTTTTCCGTTCGGTGTTTCGCATGCTGCCGCCCTTGGTCCGCAAAAGTGACGGATCATGGCGGAGGTGGTCTGTATTGCGCAGGCGCGCAGAAAGTGTCTAACCGTCGCCGAGAATTTTCCGGGCGATGGGCAAAATAGTGCGGGCGCTGCGATGCCATTTGGCCACGCGGCCGAGACGGTGCTTGGCCGTCTCCAAAAAAGTTTCGTCGAGGGATGACCTCTCCGCATCGAGTGCGCGGCGGATTTCCTCGAGGCGGGACTCCGTGGATTCGAGTCGCGGAATGACGCGCTCTTTGAGAAATCCGGCGATGAGAAGTTTCATCTCGAGCTTGGCGGTGTAGAGGGCTTGGCGGGATCCGTTGTTGCGTTCTTTGACTACTGCGCCGAAGGCCTCGAGTTGGCGCAGGCCTTGGCTGATCGAACCTTGGCTGATGTCCAAGCGTCGGGCGATTTCCTCCATGGTGAGGGGAGTTTCGCTGGCGAAGAGGAGGCCATAGATCTGTCCGTAGGACCGCGGGTTGCCGAACATTTCGGCCAAATCGGCAAAAATCCCAACCAAGCCTGATTCGTAAGCCTCGGTCATGCGGGAGCGACTGTCCGCCGCCGACTGCACAGGATCTTCAAGCACGGATAGAGGAGACACACAGTAGTGATCGTCGAGCCTGATCTACATGTCAAATCAAAATGAAATTACCTGCGCGTGGCTTTCCCAAACTTCAGCATATTATCATACTCGGCGGGTCTACCATGTAAATGACAGGAGCTCTTTACTCGGGTCGCGGACTGTGGAGAAGCCAGTGCGGAGGGCAATTGGGCCAAATCACATGACACATCTACTTTTTGCCAAACGTCGATGAGTTGTTTGTTTATCTGTGTTCGCCAAGGCTGGCTTTTGGTGTGGGGGTGTTAGGCAAGGACTTCTGGGAAGCCGATGTCCTGTGAGCGAAGGTTCAGTTCGCTCCGACGGAGGCGCGTTGGGATTGCCCGCCGGGGACAGTCCTCAAATCGGCAGCGTGGCTTGGGTTTGCTCCAAGGTGGCGTCTTCCAGCGCCATGTAACAGGTGCGCTCTTGCAAGGTGCCGAGCAGGCTCGGATTCTCCTCGTCGAAGCGGCCGATGTTCAACTCGGCTTGGAGCAAACCGCCTTTATCGACCGTGATGGACCGGGCGTGGACTTCGCCTTTCAAAAATCCGCGCTTGAGGATGCGGAGGCGTCCGTTGCAATAGACGCGCGCGGTCAATTTGCCCTGCACCACCATGTCATGCACCCGTATCGGGTGCGCGACAATGACGTCCGCACCACGTTCGATGCGGATGCGCCGCGATCCGATCTCGCAGTTCAGCCTTCCGGCGGTGCGGATCTTGGTTTCACCGTCGCAGAAAAGTTTTCCCGCCATGCCGCCCCCGATGTCCGCGGCGCCGCAAATGGTTGTTTGGTTGTTGAGATATCCGAATTTCTTTATGACGAGCGCGCCGCGCGTTCGCACCGTGCGGGTCATGCGCTTGTCCACGAGCACGTCTTCCAGCGCGATGTGGGAGTTGCAGTTCGGGCAACTGGTCGAGGAGGCCAACCGCGGCACTTCGTGGACGCGCCCGCATTCGTGGCACCGAACACGACGGAATTCCGGTGGCCGATACTTCTCGATGAGGAGCCGGACCTTCTCGATTTCCGGTTCGTAGCGAAGGATCCAAGGCTCGGCCACGCGCAGGCTCCAAGCCTTGAGCGAATGCCATGTCTTGTGCCAAGCCGTGGCCGACGCAGCCGCGGCGAGCACCTCGTAGTGATGCCCGCACGTCCGGCAGAACGTGCTGATTGCCCCGGGCGACTCCTGCTGTTCCGCGCCGCACTTCGGGCAGGCGACGGCTTTCTTCGCGGGTCGCGGCAACTGCGGCATCGCGCGTGCCGCTTAAATGAGGCCTTTGCGCTGCTCGGCGGGTGCCGATGATCCGGAGCCCGGTCGCGCCGCATCGGTGCGGGGCAGTCCGGATTTGTTCGGGCTGACTTCCGATTTACCGACGAAGGTGGCGCCGTCCTCGATGATAATGCGGCCGGCGCGCAGATCGCCGATGAGTTGTGCGGTGGCTTTCAACTCAACGCGTTCGGCGGCGTCGATGTTGCCTTGCACGGTGCCGAAGATGATGACGGATTTCGACTTCACTTCGCCCTGCACGTTGGCACTTTTTCCCACGGTGAGGGTGGCGTTCGAAGTGATTTCGCCTTCGATCTTGCCGTCGAAGACGAGGTCGTTTTGGAATTTGAGCGTGCCTTTGATTTCGACGTCGCTGGAAAGATGGTTGCGGTTGCCGGAGCTTGAGGATGTGTCGGTCATGGGATTAACGAGGTTACTTAAGTTCATTGATGGAAGAACACCCAACTTAAAGTCTGGTAAGCGCTGGTCAAACCGAAACCTGTGCCTCGCAGCTCAGCCGGCCAGTTCCTCGGCCGGGTATGTCCAGATTTCGCTGAGAGTCGGGTGGTAGTGGGGGATTTTGAGGAATTCTGCCGCGGTGGCCTTGTAGCGCATGGCCACGACGATCTCGTGGATCAATTCCGAGGCGTGCGGGCCGACGACGGCGCCACCGAGGATTTCGCCGCTTTTGCCCGCGGCGATGAGTTTGACGAAGCCGTCCTTCGTGCCGTGGACGATGGATTTGCCGTGGTCGTCGAAGGGATAGGTCGCCGCTGCGAATTCCAGGCCCTGTTCGGCGGCCTCGCGTTCGGTCAATCCGACCATGGCCGCCTCCGGTTGCGTGAAGACGGCGAAGAGGCGCAATCGGTAGTCAATCGTCTCCAGCGCCTCGTCCCCGCCGCGGATCAGCCTTGCGGCGTTGCGTGCGGCGATCTCGCCCTGCTCGATGGCGATATGGACGATTTCTAACCTTCCGGTGACGTCTCCGGCGCCGAAAATCCGGGGGACGGAGGTTTGCTGCGTATCGGTCGTGGTGAGTGGGCGGCCGGGTGTGATGTCGAGGCCGGCGGCGGCCAGATCGAGTCCCGCCGTGGCCGGATCGCGTCCGAGCGCGAGGAGGATTTCGTCCGCCTCGATGGTGTCTTCGCGGTCATCGTGCGCGATTCGCACCCATTTGCCGCGTGGAGATTTGCCCGCGGCGGTGATCCGGCAGCCGAGGATGAATTTCGTGCCGTGGCGTTCCATGCTCCCCTGCACGGCGTGGGCCACATCGCGGTCCATCGAACTGAGCACCTGCCTGCTGCGCTGGACAACGGTGACCTCCGCGCCGAGCGCGCGATGGTAATATGCCAACTCGAGCGCAACCGGGCCGGCGCCGAGAACAATGAGCGACTGGGGAGGCTTCGGGTTGTCCAGCACGTCATCGCTGGTCATCGGTTCGGCCTCGGCGAGCCCGGGGATATCGGGATGGCGGATGACCGAACCCGTGGCGATGAGGATGGTTTTTGCGCGGACCAACTCTTCCCCGCCAGCGTGCAATCTCACGTTTAGCTCGTCCGCGGACGCGAAGCGGGCTTGTCCGCGCAGCAACGCGAACTTACCGCTTTCGAGTTGGTCGGCGCGATATTTGGCGAATTCGGCAATGAGCCGGCGTTTGCGCTCGATGATTTTCGCGCCGTCGAATCCGATGTTTTCGGCGAGCAATCCGAAATCCTGGGCCTCGCGCATTTCCTGCAGCCGATTCGCCGATTCGATAAGTGTTTTGCTCGGCATGCAGCCGCGCAGGATGCAAAGGCCGCCGAGTTCCTTGGAGCCGTCGACTACCGCGGTGCGAAGTCCTTTGCCCGATGCGGTGCGCGCCGCGGCATAACCGGCGCTGCCTCCGCCGACCACGACAAAATCGAAATCACTCATCACGGACTTTGTAGACGCGGAAAAACCGGTTGGCGAACACCTCGTCTAAAAACGCTGGCACATCGCGGCCGCGTGCCAGACGGACGATCATCGGCTTTCCGGGCGCGCGCACGCCGAGCAACTGCGCGGAGGTGGAAATGACGCGTTCCGGATCATCGGTCACCACGTAGCGGACCTGGCGCGATCGCAAAAGGGCGCGCGCCTCTTCATCATCCTCATCCATGAAAAACAGGGCGGTATCGACCGAGCCCGGCAAGCTTTGGTGCGAGGTGCCACCGACCATCGGTTGTCCGCTTTGCCGCGCGAGAGCCGGTGAGATCCACCAAGGCGCGAGAACACCGCCGCGCGGTTGCGTGGCGAGGAATCCGGCGACCTGCTCGATGAGCGCGGCTTCGAGGATTTTTTCCTTCTCTCTGGCCTCTTCGTAGGGCGGTGGCGCAAGGCGCTCATCCCATGCCCGGGCGACAGGCCACAAGCTCGCCAGGAAAACGGCCCAAATAATCCAGCCCTTGTGCAGCGGGGCCAGTGCCCACGGCAGCGCAAGGCAAAGGACCGCCGCCTGCCAAGGGCTCCATCGCGCTTGCCATCCGGTGAGCGCCGTGACGACGGCGAGTAGGACGAGGACGATCAGCGCGAGTGGGTCCCGTCGGCGGAAAAAATCCCACGCAAGAAGCAAGGGCGCGGGCACGAGTAGCCAACCGGTCCAAGCAAACATCGCTTGTGGTGAGGTTCGTTGCAGTTCGCCGAGCAATGCGGCCCAGCGTGGGAAAAACTCCCGGACTTCCGGGGTGGGCCACGGATTTCGGAATCCCTCGAAGTCCCATGCGGCGAGCGCGATACCCGCGGCCAAGCTCAGGGCGCCGCGCCACGGTTTAGGGTATGCGGCGCGACGCAATACAAGGCAACGGGCAATCTCCTGCGCGGCGAACATGATGAGCGGTTCGAACCAAGAAACCCATAGCGCCATGCCCCACAAGGCGCCCGAGGTCCATGCCCAGCCCGGTCGGGACGTCCGGATGAACGCGAAGTTCGAAGCGAGCGCCGCAGTCGTCAGAGCGAGCACCAACGATTGGTGATCCGGTCGCCCGAGCGCGAAGGCATGCGTCAGCGCGGGCGAGACAGCGAAAAGAAACAGCATCGGCCAACGCGGTCGCAGGTCGAGGGCACGCGACCAAAAAAAAAGGAAGAGCAACGAGACCAGACCGATGAGCGGCGAAACCCACGCGCCGGCCACATCAAGCGGTCGGACGAACAAACCCAACGCGACGATGAGATAATCCATCGGTGCCGTGGTGTGCGGAATGGTGCCCTGCGGATGGTTCTCGAAATCGTGCGCGCGAACGACGGTGCCGGGGTTTTGTGCGACCATGGCGGCGCGCTGCATACGGCTGTGGCAATCGCCGTCAACGAGCACCACGAGCACCCCGCCATCCGCACGCGGGATGAAGACCTGCGCCCTGTTCCAAGC